>NZ_JAUORQ010000006.1:0-328655 GCF_030548085.1 Agarivorans sp. 2_MG-2023 | reverse complement strand
CGAAGCGAGGTGCGCATTCTACGCTTTCCTCTGTGGCTGTCAACCGCTTTTTAATATTAATTAAGAAGAAGTTTTTGAGCCGTTAATAAAGCCTCAGGCCTTACCAACCCTGACCTCGTTTCTACATCGCTTTGCAGCGCCGCTTGCCGTGTCAGTGGAGTCGCATTATAGGGATGCCCTTTAGGAAAGCAACCGTTATTTTGAATTTTTCACGTTTATCCAAACAAAAGTCTGAATTTGATTATTTATAAAGCAAAAAGGCGCAAATAAGTGCGCCTTTTTCAATAATTACACTATATGAGGCTTAGCTTTTGTCTTGCTCTTGTTCCGAACTGACTGAGTCTGCTTTTTTCTCAGTAGGTTTTGATGTCGCTTCTGGAGCATTACACTCTAGATCTTCTTCGTCACCCACCACATGCTCAAATCTAAAATCCTTTACCGTGCGAATAGTATAAACCGGACCAGACACCGCATAAGCAGCAAACAAGGTAAACAAGATAACCGCTGGCTTAACAGCCACCACAATAAACACTAATACAATAAGCAGTACGGCAAAAAATGGAACTCGGCCTTTTAGGTCAATACCTTTAAAACTATGGTACTTAAAATTACTCACCATTAGCAGGCCACTTATTACGGTAATTAAACAGGCGATAACACCTGATTTATTTCCCGGGAATTCCATGTCTTGGGCAAACCACACCATACCAGCAATGAGCGCCGCAGCAGCAGGACTCGCCAAACCTTGGAAGAAGCGTTTATCAGCGATACCTACCTGAGTATTAAAGCGAGCTAAACGTAGGGCTGCACCAACTGTATATACAAAGGCAGCTAACCAACCAATTTTTCCTAAATCGTGTAAGGCCCAGTTATAAACAACTAACGCGGGTGCAATGCCAAAAGACACCATATCCGCCATTGAATCGTATTCAGCACCAAAGGCACTTTCGGTATTGGTTAAACGCGCGACTCTTCCGTCGACACCGTCAAATATCATGGCCACAAAAATGGCAATGGCTGCGGCCTCAAACTGCCCATTCATGGATGCAACTACGGCGTAAAACCCTGAAAAAAGACCTGCGGTGGTAAACAAGTTGGGAAGCAAGAAGATGCCCTTTTGCCTAGCTCCGTCGCTAATTTTTTGCTCTGTCATTTAGCTACTCTGTGAAACTGCCTAAAAAACTAGGGCTAAAAATAGCATATGCCCCTAGTTGTTAATAGTGATTCAAAGACAAATTGGAGTGGATGAACTATATCTTAATCAAGTGTCATCAATTTCAGAGATAGACAAACTCATAAGTTGAAAAGTTTTCGCAAATTGGTAGTAGCAAGATGAATATAGACAGATTGATCGAAAATTTAAGCCTGAGTTCGGAGCAGATAAGTCAGTTTACCGAGCTAGAACAACAATACAGCCAACTCATGGACAATATGTTTGGCTTTGAAGGCGACCGCAAGCAAATGTGGAAAGCCATGCGGGACCTAGTGAAAGAAAAAGACTTGGAAATAATTAAACTGCTCGACAAGAGCCAACTCGAAACCTATCTCACCCTTAAACAAATTCAAAAACAACAACGCAGGCAAAGCTAATGTAACCCAAGGCTCATTAGCTTGCCACGCGAGCTCTGCTAGTTAAAGCTGAGCTGTCCGTCTATTAATTCTATGCGAATTGTTTTACCGGGTTCTATTTGCCCAGACAAAATGGCATTGGCTAATGGGTTTTCCAATTGCTGTTGAATCGCTCGCTTAAGTGGGCGAGCACCATAAACAGGATCGAACCCTGCCTGCCCTAACTTATCTAACACCGCATCACTAAACTCTAGCTTATAACCTTTTTCTTCTAGGCGGGGCACTAGGCGCTGTACCTGTATTGCTGCTATTTCGCGGATTTGTTCATGCGCCAGAGGATGAAAGACTACCGACTCATCGATACGGTTAATAAACTCAGGTCGGAATTGTTGAGCCAATACGTCCATTAATGCGGTTTTAATTTCTTGGTGAGTCATTTCTCCGTGGCGCTCTTGGATAATATCGGAGCCTAAGTTGGAGGTCATAATGACCACTGCATTGCGAAAATCTACCGTACGGCCTTGGCCATCAGTTAAGCGACCATCATCCAATACCTGCAATAAAATATTGAATACATCTGGATGGGCTTTTTCTACCTCATCCAACAATATCACTGAATAAGGACGACGCCTTACCGCCTCGGTTAAATAGCCGCCCTCCTCATAGCCCACATAGCCTGGAGGGGCACCAACGAGTCGAGCAACTGAATGTTTTTCCATAAACTCTGACATGTCGATTCGAACCATCGAGTCTTCGGTATCAAACATAAACTCAGCTAACGCTTTACACAGCTCAGTTTTACCTACCCCCGTTGGACCTAAAAACAAAAAGGAACCAATTGGGCGGTTGGGATCAGATATCCCAGCACGACTACGACGAATAGCATTGGAGACAGCTTCTACTGCTTCACTTTGGCCAATCACTCGGCCGTGCAGCTGTTGCTCCATGCGCATAAGTTTATCGCGCTCACCTTCGAGCATCCGATTCACCGGAATACCCGTCCAGCGCGAAAGCACATCGGCAATTTCAGCGTCAGTAACTTTATTACGCAGTAAGCTCATGTCTTGCATTTCGGCCTGAGAGGCTAAATCTAATTGACGCTCTAATTCTGGTATCCGACCATATTGCAGTTCAGACATTCGATTTAGGTCACCGGCACGCCTGGCAATATCCATGTCTAAGCGGGCTTGCTCTAAATCAGCCTTAATATGTTGGGTTCCAGACAACGCCGCTTTTTCAGCTTTCCATACTTCATCTAATTCGCGAAATTTGTGCTCTTTATCTACTAACTCACTGTCGAGTAGCTCTAGGCGCTTAACACTGGCGCTATCAGACTCTTTCTGCAGCGCTTGACGCTCCAGCTTGAGTTGAATGATTTTTCGCTCAAGTTTGTCCAAGGCTTCTGGTTTGGAATCGATTTGTAAGCGAATGCTTGAAGCAGCTTCATCAATCAAGTCAATCGCTTTATCGGGTAACTGACGATCAGAGATATAACGATGTGACAAACTTGCAGCTGCCACAATCGCTGGGTCGGTAATTTCTACAGAATGATGCAATTCATAACGCTCTTTCAAGCCACGTAAAATGGCAATGGTGTCTTCCACATTAGGCTCTTCCACCAGCACTTTTTGGAAACGACGCTCTAGGGCTGCATCTTTTTCTATATATTGGCGATATTCATTTAAGGTCGTCGCGCCCACACAATGGAGCTCCCCTCGCGCTAATGCTGGTTTCAGCATATTACCCGCATCCATTGCTCCATCGCCTTTACCTGCCCCCACCATAGTGTGCAGTTCATCGATGAACAAAATCACTTGGCCTTCTTCTTGAGAAAGCTCATTAAGTACCGCTTTTAAACGTTCTTCAAACTCACCACGATATTTAGCCCCCGCCACTAACGAGCCCATGTCTAAAGACAAAACGCGTTTGTTTTTTAAGCCTTCTGGTACTTCGTGATTAATGATACGCTGCGCTAAACCTTCGGCTATGGCGGTTTTACCCACTCCAGGTTCACCAATAAGCACCGGGTTATTTTTAGTACGGCGTTGCAATACCTGAACGGTACGACGAATTTCATCGTCACGGCCAATCACCGGATCCAGCTTGCCTTGTTCGGCGCGCTCAGTGAGGTCGATGGTATATTTTTCGAGTGCTTGGCGCTGATCTTCGGCATTCGGGTCGTCGACCTTTTGGCCACCGCGCAATTTTTCAATGGCTTTGTTAATGTTTTCTTTATTCGCGCCCAACTCGCGCATGATGTCGCCAAGCTTACCTTTGTCTTCGGTTACCGCTAAGAAGAAAATTTCTGACGAAATGAATTTATCTTTACGCTTTTGCGCCAACTTGTCACAAAGATTAAGCAGCACCACCAACTGATTGGATAGCTGAACCTCTCCACCAGTGCCTTCTACACGAGGCAGTTGCTCTAGGGCTTGAGATAGTTGTGAGCGTAAAGCACTACCTTCAATGCCAGCTTCTACCAACAGTGGTCGCAAAGATGCTGCGTCTTGATTCAACATGGCCGACATTAAGTGTACCGGCTCGATAAATTGGTGATCTCGCCCAAGCGCAAGCGATTGAGCATCAGAAATGGCTAATTGAAATTTGCTTGTGAATCTATCTAGGCGCATGTGGCACCTCCACTTGGATAAGCTATTAATGATTATGTGGGATTGAAAGCAAAAAAAATCAAGATATCAGGCGCTAAATATTAACGTTCAACACCAAATCTGTGAACTTTACGGTTTATTCAGATAACCAAATGGCGGCAGCCATACGACCAGTTTGTCCTTCACGTCGATAAGAGAAGTAATGCTTTGGATGGCTATAAGTACAGATACGCTCAGAGTAAATAGCGCCTAGTCCTAAAGCCTGTAACCGTTGTTCGGCGAGAGTGAAAATATCGGCGTAATATTTATCGGCTTGAGAAGCTTGAGTAAACGCGCAGGCGGCCCTAGCGTTGTGTTGCACAAAACGCTGTTTTACCTCTGCCCCCACTTCAAAAGCCTGTGGGCCAATAGCGGGTCCCATCCAAGCCATAAGCTGCTGCGGTTCTACTTGCATTTTTGCGACGGTTTTTTCCAACACTCCATCTACCAAGCCTCGCCAGCCGGCATGTGCTGCTGCTACTACGGTTCCTTGCTGGTCGCAAAACAATACCGGCAAACAATCGGCGGTCATCACTACACATGCAGCACCTGAACTGGCAGCAATACTGGCATCGGCTTCGCTAAGTACATTGGCTTGGTCACTGGCATCGACGACTCGAGTACTGTGTACTTGCTTGAGCCAGCATACCTGCTCGGGCATAGACATTTGAAAATTCGCGCGATTGCTATTTACCGCAGCAAGCTCATCGCCAACATGGTCACCCAAGTTATACGAATCAAAGGGCACTTGGCTCACTCCCGCTACACGGTCGCTGTAAACAGCAACCACGTTTGCGGGGCAAGGCCAATTCACCGAGTGCTTAGCCAAGCTCTAACCCAAATCAGGATTGAGTTTATGATCCGCTCGCAAGGCGTCGGCAATATCTAACATATCTTGCGGAACCGGCGCATGCCATTCCATCATTTCGCCAGTAATTGGGTGCTCTAAACGCAACATAACAGCGTGCAGAGCTTGACGCTGAAAACCGCGCATAGCGGCAATCAGTTCTTCACTTGAACCTTTAGGCAAACGCAAACGGCCGTAGGTTTGGTCACCCAATAGCGAGTGGCCAATATGGGCCATATGCACGCGAATTTGGTGAGTACGACCGGTTTCTAAGCGCAAGCGAATACGGGTATGCTGGCGAAACTTCTCGGCAACACGATAATGCGTAGCCGCAGGTTTACCTGAGGTGACAACTGCCATGTGGGTGCGTTTAGTAGGGTGACGGCCAATGGGTTCTTCCACCAAACCGCCGGCTGTCATAGTACCGGTAGCAATGGCTTCGTACTCACGAGTCACTAAGCGTTTTTGCAAAGCATCCACTAAGTGAGTTTGAGCGGGTACGGTTTTAGCCACCACCATCAAGCCAGAAGTGTCTTTATCTAAGCGGTGCACAATACCGGCACGTGCTACCTCGGCAATAGATGGGTATAAATGCAGCAAGGCATTAAGTACCGTACCGCTGTTATTGCCAGCCCCAGGGTGAACAACCATGTTAATTGGTTTATTAATTACTAGAATATCGTCATCTTCATAAACAATATCTAGTTTGATGTCTTCAGCTTTCGCTTCAACAACATCTTCTAACACGGTATTTAAGACGATTTCTTCACCGCCCACTACCTTTTCCCTAGGTTTTACCTTAAGTTCGCCATCCAAACGAACACACTCCCCTAATATCCATTCTTTAATTCGAGAACGAGAGTAATCGGGGAACAACGTCGCTAATGCTTGGTCTAGGCGGGCGCCTGCAAGCTCTTCGTCGACGATTGCACGCAACTCTAATTGTTGACTCATCTTAGGTTTTACCTCTGACAGGAAGGCCAAAACGGGCTATTGTAATCATTCTAAAGCTAAAGCATAGAAGAAAATGGTTTGTTAGACGCTGCTCCCACTATATATATCACTCGGCGATTGACGGTTTAGGTGGCATAGAGGATACTGTTTGCCCATTATTTACGGTGAATGGCGTAATACTTTTAGCAAGTGCGGAGTATTGTTATCGGGCCATCACATAAACGATTAAGACGATTTTTAGCTCATGATGCGCGTTTACAAGCAAACAATTTCAGTAATACTTCTCGGCCTTGCGCTGAGCGCCTGTTCTTCGTCGAAAGAAAAGCCGAAGATCCCAGACAAGCCTGCTTCAGAGCTTTACGCCGAAGCACAAACTGCAATTAACAACGGTGCGTTTACCGATGCTGCAGATAACTTAGAAGCATTAGATACTCGTTACCCATTTGGCCCTTATTCAAGCCAAGTACAACTTGATCTTATCTACGTTTATTACAAGCGCAGTGATACTGCGATGGCACTTGCGAGCAGCGAGCGCTTTATTCGTAACAACCCCACGCATAGCGCCTTAGACTACGTGTATTACATGCGCGGTTTAACCAATATGTCAGCAGATTACAATTTGTTCCAAAGTGTCGTAGGTATTGATAGGTATGACCGCGACCCGAGTTTTTCTCGTCAAGCCTTTAACGACTTTAGCACGCTAATTAACCGCTATCCGCGCAGTGATTATGCGCCAGATGCTAAGCAACGTATGGTTTACTTAAAAGACAATTTAGCTCGTCACGAAGTGGCTGTGGCACGTTATTACATCAAACGCGAAGCATTTATCGGTGCGGTAAACCGCGCACGTTACGTGATTGAGAATTTCCCAGATACGCCTTCAGCACGAGATGCTCTAGAAGTCATGGAGCAAGGTTACAAGGCTTTGGGTGTGACAGACAAAGTGGAACAAACTGCACTAATACGCAGCGCTAACTAAATAACTTTCAGAAATAAAAAAGGCGAGCTTAGCTCGCCTTTTTTATTGGCTATAAATTAAATAGCATCTTCGTTTTCTTCACCGGTACGAATACGGATAACACGGTCTACATCGCGAACAAAGATTTTACCATCACCGATTTTACCGGTTTGCGCAGTTTGTACGATAGTTTCAATACAGCGCTCTAGATCATCTTGCTGAACAACAAGTTCTAGTTTCATTTTAGGTAAGAAATCTACTTTGTATTCAGCGCCGCGGTAAAGCTCGGTATGTCCTTTTTGACGACCAAAGCCTTTTACTTCTGTAACCGTCATACCAGTAATACCAATTTCAGCTAAGGCTTCGCGAACATCATCCATCTTAAATGGCTTGATAATTGCCGTTACTTGCTTCATTTGTACTTCCTTATTTTTATCATTTTGTTGAGTCTGTATGTTGTTTACTTTAAGCCAAGCGCAAGCAAGTAACAACGGCGTAAAGCAAGCTTGGTCGGCAAAACTGCACAAAAAGTGTCAATTATTGGAATTAGAGTGATGCTTAATAGGCTGTTTGTTAAAGTTTTTATGCTTTGCTTGCGTTAAATACGCTTTTCCTCACTTAATCTAGGTGAAACGCGCTAACGCTGACAAATCGAACAACTTTGACTCATTGCTAGCTTAATGCTCAAATTTCCCAACAGCATACCTTTATACTTTGAATGCCGCTAAGCTCTGGCCTTGCTCATTCGCAATGGCCGCAACTTGGTCAGACTGTACCGATAACTCGTCGATTTGTGACTGACGCAATTGGCTTTGTTTTACCAAATCGTCGACCGCTTGATTAACATGATGACTTGCTTGATTTTGCTCAGCAGTAGAGCGGGAAATATTAACAGTTTGCTGTCGCACAGTAGCGACGGCTTGCTCAATATCATTCATTGCGATAGATAAATGCTCACTCAATTGCTGAGTTAATTGCATCTCGTTCTGACAAGAAGCCATCGACTCCCGCGCTTTATTGGTCGCATTATGCAGTGTATTGATCATTTCACTAATTGAATCGGTTTGTTCACGGGTTTGCCCCGCCAGTTTACGCACCTCATCCGCAACCACCGCAAAGCCGCGCCCATGTTGCCCTGCTCTAGCCGCTTCTATGGCTGCATTTAACGCCAGTAAGTTAGTGCGTTCTGCATTACTGTTAATCACTTGCACTACTTCACCCACTTGGTCTACTTGCTGATCTAACTCACTCATTCGTTGCGAGTTACGTTGCATTTTGTCGGCCAAACCTTGTAGATGCGTACTAGTACTCTCTAGGGTTTGCTTACCTTGTTCTGCAAGTTCAGCCGACCGCTGGCTATCTTGCTCAGCGTCATTTCCTGCACTGGCAATATCCCCCATAGTCGTATCCATTTGCACCACCGATGAGGCGATTAAGGCAATCCTATTTTCTTGCTCGGCGAGTTGCTGTTGTTGGCGGTGAGTAATATTAGCGCTTGCCTCTGCGGCTTGCTTAAGTTCGATGCCTCGGGCGCGTAGTTGAGCAATATTACTGCGGTTATGCTCGCTGGCTTGGTTAAGCCAACTTGCTAACTGCCTAAACTCTCGTGGACTAGACACTGGGCAACTATGAGTAAAATCACCTTGTGAGAGCTTATGAATAGCTTCGCCTATTTGTTTAACACGGCTACGCACCAAACGAACAATGGCGATACGCAAACCAACAAAAACCATAATACCTACCGCACTCAAGGCCAATAACAAACGCTGACTATGCAACATAGTTAACTGCGTATTCTGGGTGGCATTTTCGATAATAGTTACACCTTCTGCTAGTAGCTTTTCTAAATGCAATTGCAGATTATCGAGCGGTTCAGACAAGCTGGATATATCTTGTTGAATAGCGAAATTTAGCTGTACTTGCTTTGCTTGTAAGCCAAATAATCCAGCCTCGATGACAGCACCTTCAAGTATATCAATGGCCATAGACACACTGGGGTAGTCAGCTAACTCAGGGTTGTCTTTAAGTAAAATATTGTAGTTAAAACGCAACCTTGAAATGTAACTTTGCATCTGCTTTAGCTGGGTTTGCGCATTATTTGGATCTTGAGTGGTAACCAGTTGCAATTGAGCGTTCATTAAACTGGCCGCATCAGCAATAAATGCGTCATAGGCCATTTTAGATTCCGCGATATCGGCAAACAATATCGGCACTAATCGAGACATTTCATCGCGAGCAGAACCCATAGCATAAAGCACCAAACCTTGACTAGATACAACCTCACTCTGTACCTCTAAACGTTGCTCGACACGAGTAAGCAAACTTTGCATGTCTTGGTCTAGCTTCGCCACGCTCTCTGCTATGCGCGTTTGATCATCATCGAGTAAATCTAAGGCTTGGCTAAAGTGAGTAAATACACTTAGCGCCGTCACTAAGGTGTTTAACTCAGAATCAAACAGCGCTCGCTGTTCGGCAAAGGTCTCTGGATTTTGGCTACTAATGGTATTTCTTAACTGACGGTCGAGCTGCAATGCCGCTCTGTCAATTTGCGCAGCCAGCTCTGCAACGGGTAAGGCTTGTTCATCAAGCTGCTTAAAAGAGTGGCTTAGCTGATTCATCCCCCACAATGCAATCATCACAATACCTAAGGCAATGGCAAACTGCAGAGCCATTGATAAGGCAAGTTGATGTACCAAAGTGAGTTGATTCTTGAAGGGCTGTTTTAAAAACATATTTAGTTACCGCTGGAGATCCGCGGCCATTTATAGGGGAGCTTTATGACATTTTTATTAACCCCACTAAGACATGATATTAATCGTACAAAGGCTTGATTAAAATTTGCCAAAGGTGGCAAATAGGCAATAAAAATCATCTCAACGTGAACAGGCTCATGCACAAAAAGAGCAGTCAGCCTGTGAGGGTATACACTTATAGAATCAATACTCTTTAAAGCAACCGAGCGTTTGAATGAAACAAGCTGGTTTTACTCTTTTGGAACTCATGATAACCATTGCCATCGCGGTTATTTTACTTGGAGTAGGTGTGCCCAGCATGAATGCGCTCTTTCAATCAATGGCGGCCGATGCCTCTACCAACCGTATGATGCGAGAGGTTCGTTTTGCTCGCAGCCAAGCCATCAATCTAAACCAGCGGGTAGTGGTATGTGCGTTGCAAACCAACAATAGCGACTGCGGTGGAAATATGAACGCAGGATTAACGGTATTCGCCGACGACAACAGTAATGGAAAATTAGATGCAGGCGAAAAAGTATTGTTAGCTGCCGAGCCATTTTCCGATGCGGGAAATACCAGCTTTAAAGGCTCTGTCACCTCACTGTCTTTTGCCAGTGATGGTCTTATTGCAGGTAACTCTGGTAGCTTATATTTTTGCTCTAATGACAATCAATATATAGACGGCGTTGTGGTATCAAAAGGCGGTAACATTCGCTTTGTTGTTGATAGCGAAAAAAACAGCTGCCCAATTTAAAACCCAAAGGCTGTTAATACTGCAGTTCAGCAAAGCGTGTATTGGCAATATCAGAGCTAAAGCTATCATTAAACCCAACACATTCAAATTCAACAATACCGCCAAGCTTTTGAACCGTGGGCTGGTGCTCGGTATATCGGCTTTTAAGTTCCTCGCTAATCGCATCGAGATTACTCAAGCCTTTAGGACTAGCAATAATGACTTGGTCTATACCATTGCTCCCCGCCATATAACATTTAACCGTTTTGCCCCAACTGCTTGTTGCAGACAGTGTAAGCACCAAAAATATAAGTAATTTATTCATATCATCACCAACAATCAGCATTCGCATTTCCCTGGGCATCAAGCGCAGTTTTTGCCCCTTCGTCATCCATAGAAAAACTTCGGCAATCTTTATCTGCAGTACTTTGAGAACCCTGAGCAGTTGCTTTTACCGTAAAAGTGCTGCTCGCTGACGAAGCCGTTAACGTAATAGAGTAGTAGGCATTTTCGGTGTTGTAGCTGGTTGCGCCGGAAGCGGCCATACCCAAAGCAGCCAAGGTAGATGAGTACTCCGCATTATCGGCATAATATTGTTCTTGAAGTACCGCCAAAGTAGCCAGTTCTTTCATCGCTTCAGTGCGGCGAGATTCAGCAACAAACGACGTATATGCTGGATACCCCACCGCCGCTAAAATAGCCACAATGGCCACTGCAATCATCAACTCAATCAAGGTAACGCCGAGTATTGAACTTTTCATTTAGCCCTCATCAAAGTAAAAATAGATTTGTTTGGGACTCATATCCATATTGGCTTCACGTGAACCTTCTCGACACGAACCAGTTTGCTCACAGGTATGCTGCTGGTCTTCGTCTTCATCATCAAACTGCAGATCTTCGCCAGGGTCGCCCCCAAATACACGAATCACCGACTCGCCAGATTCGTCTTCTCCTGAGTGAATAATCAGATCATCCGGTACCTTGTTATCTACATCGTAGTAACGGCTATGATTGATACTGGTGCCAATATGCATACTGACACCGTAAGTACGCCCAGTACCAATCGTAGGAATGGTACAGGTGGTTGAGTTGGTGGTTTCTGGAATAAAGGAGGTGAAATACAAGTCGCCGCCTAGTACTAGGGCTGCCCCCAAAGATTTCTCACCATCTTCAACAAGGTTATGTACCCAGCCTTTAGACGCCCCTAGTGCAATAAGCTGAGTCTCTATTGCGGTTTCATCAGTTAAGCTACCGATAGGGTCACTGGTTATGTTGTACAAATCACTACTCGTAATTGCAATCGGCTGCTCGTTGTCATCCAAGGCCGTGAAATTTGTCGATTGCACGTTATAGTCTCTAAACATATAGAAGCGATTGTTTACTCCATTGGGGTCTTTGTCACTGACCGGTTTAGTTCGGTCTCCTGTGCCAATTAATACCGCATCATAAGGGATCTGCTGGGAGTCGGTGATAGTGACTTGGTCACTACCTTGACCAGTGGTCACCCGAGTAAGTTTTTTGAGGTAGGTTCTTACAATTACCGGTTCAGTGAAGAACTTCCTCTTATCGGTAAGCACAGAGTCATCGCTAATCTTGGCCAAGGCCGTCATCTTCCAGTTATCTTCGTCGGTAGAATGTAAATCTATTCGCCAAAGCTGACCGCCCATATCACCAAAATACAAACGATCAATGTTGCCATCACCGTCGCTGTCTAAACTGGCAACTTTTGCCGGGACGCTATGTGTTAGCCGATCATCTTCGCTATTGGTTAGGCTCCACACTAAGCTGCCATCTAAGGCATCTACAATAAAAACGCCTCGCCCTTTGTCATCTATAGCCGGATTGCTTAAATCTTGGTTTACGTCATAACCAGCACCAAATATCACTACCGGATTAGTGTGCCCCGGAACATAACCAACAGTAGGTTGCGACCAGCTTTGACCCAGCTCCGACATTCCAGTGCTTGAACTGTCAATCTTCCAGAGCATTTTGGGTAAATCGGAGTTAGTAAGGTCCATGGCATAATATGCATCTCCCCCTCTGCGCAAGCCAGTAAATACCAGCACCTTATCGCCGCTAGTGCTGTACTTACCATCATTATCGGTATCTTTTAAGAACACCGTAGGTGTTCCATCCACCCCGTAAACATGTTGCGAACTGGCAATATTATTTCGCAAGGTTAACTGCCGGCCTAAAAGCTCATAAGGAAAGAAAGCCCAACTTTCTGCAACGCTAGACCCTGAATCCTTAAACATATGCATTGCACCACCATTGGTCCCAACCAATATACGAATATCCATGTCATCAGGGTCGGTACTACTCGCACTGGCCCCACTACGCAGGCCATAATTAATCACTAATGGTCGAGAGTGCAGTGGGTCGCCCATCAAATCACTGCGAATAGTTGTTAAGCTATCGCCATCATCATTGTCAATGTCACTGCCTCGTATCCAATTAATGTGATCAGATAAATCGGTTTCCACCACCCCAAGATGATTAGCTAAATTGGCACTAGTGCTTGCTCTGGAGACAAGGTTAGTAGAGTTAAGGTTGGCGAAATTGCCACTATTGCTTTGATTGAAATAAACCATGCGAGCATCGTTACTGGCTAAGCTATCGGCCACCCCACCAAGCTCAACATTGTTTCCGTCTTTTACTGAGGACCAAAAGGTTTTCGCTTCATCAATAATCGAACCGTCAGCACCAATTGCTGGATTACCATTTTGATCCACCATGTAGCCTTCAGCAGAGAGTTCGAGTTTCTTCAGGTTTCCTCGCCATCGTGGGGTTAGCGAAGGTTTAAACATCGCATAATAAACCCTATCTAGCGTTCGAGTGCGGTCGAAGTTATTGCTAGTCACCGCAGGAGAAACCAGCGATGAGTTTTCTTCGTAGATACCAATCAGTGCTTGGCGCAATGCCGACTCCAACTCCACCCCGCCCTCTGCAGGGTAAAAACGCCCCTCGGCATTTTCGGCCGTGGCAATCAACATCGCAGAGCCACCTTCGATAACATCTTCACCAAAACCAATAGTAGAAATTTTAGCGTACTGGCGCCCATCTACATCGCCATTGATGTCATTGGTATTCATCCATTTGGCCAGTACGGGTAAATATGAACTGGCGCGATTGTCGGTTTCTCCAGCGTCTGGTTCTTCACCATATTTTACTGGGGAGCTCCAAGTACAAGCACTAACAGTAGTCGCACCGTCACACCCTGCCACACCGTTAGTATTAATTGGCAAGCTGCCTATATTGTCGTTTTCTTCTGCATCAACGCTTGGCGTCCCGTCAGTGATATAAATAATGCTAATTGAGCTATCACAGCCAACTTCGTAAGGTGTTATGTAGCTGCCCGAAGACTCGATAGAGGTATCGCGATTATTAGCCCCATTTGGCCCCTCCAGGCCATACACTACAGTTTCTCCGGCAAAGTAACGTTTGGCTTCCATAAGCGTCTCAACGAGAGGCGTGCCGCCATCGGCATCAAGCTCAACCACGTCAGTAATCAAAGCATCGTTATTATCCGCGGCTTGAATCCTTCTAATCACTCTGCCACCGTGGTTAGATGTGTTAAATACCATCAAACCAAAGCTCACGCCGTTAATAGTATCGAGCGCATTAGCCAGAGCTTCTTGAGCAATCTCAATTCGTGGCCGCGTAGTTGTGGCGTCTGAATGATGATACCAACGAAGATAATTGGCGCTATATAAGGTAATTAAGTAGCCATCATCAAAGCTATCTTTGGTGGTTTGTTCTGCATCGGTTTTATTCAGTGTATAAAAATCTTCGGTATTATTAGAAGCGCCGTTGATTGGGTAACCTTGAGGTGCATCAACATAGGAGTTGTTGCTTTCTCGATACTGGCCAGGATTAATGGTGGATACCACTTTATCAACAAAACTACCGTCTGATTCCTGAAGTTTAACGGTAAATGCTCGTGGGTCACCACTCTCATCCAATAAACGACCATCACTAGCATCACTGACTAACTCATAGTCATCCATACAATCAAGCACGGTGTAATTAGCACCATTGTTCAGCCGAACATTATCCCAAGATCCAGTGCCACCTTGCACCCGATGCTCTCGAAAATAGCCGGTAAAGACGCCATTTTTAGCAAGCGCTTCGTATGAGGCTGCACAGTTGTTGATGTCCCAAATAAATCGGCGGTCGTCGTTCGCACCCGTAGGGATGTATGAGCCATCTACTCCGTTAACCGTAAAGTAAATAAAGTCGTTATCTAAGCTATTTTGCGAGCTCACCGCAACGGGGTAATCTTGGTAACTCAGGTCGCCACTATTGTCGCGATTGTAGCCTTGGCGGGTAGTAATATTCCACGCCATACTGCCAGAGGTATCGAAGATAATCAGTACTTTAGGATCAGCAGAACTTAAGCTATTAAAATCGAATAGAAACAATTCAGTGTCGTCTGCCCATACAGGGCATGTCACTGATATTGTGCACAAACAGGCAAGCAGCCCCGACTTTAAATGACCGTTCATCTGCTCTCTCCTTTTAGTTATTGATTTGGCTTATCAAGTGCAGTTTATGGTTCACAATATTGGCTGCTCTATGCCCGCGGCGATGGATGTGGATGCTCGATTAGCCTTTCCATAATTTTTGGTTGCATCAACTCGAATATAGCGACATTGGGTAATAGCGTTATTGCTGCTAGCATTAAAGCTGCGGGCGCATACGCTATCTACGGTATGGATTAACGTACCGTTCGCCCCAGTAACCATTGTAGATACCGCCATCGACGCCGATGGCGCCATCGAACCAATAACGCCTTGTAAGTTTGGCTCCCATATCAACTGATTCATTTCTCCCTCTAGGGAGTGCTCTGCACCTAAGCGATCCCCCATTGCCGACACGACTTTTAAGCCCTGGTTAGCGGCGCTTAATAACACTCCCCCTAAAAAGCTTAAAATAAGTAAGAACAACATGGCGACAAACAATGCTGCGCCTTGTTGGCGAAAGTAGCGAAGGCCGTGATTCATTAATACACCATATTCCTAAGTGACACGACGGACTCAAATAGGGCCCGACGATAATGATCGTTAGCAGCTGCTACCGATACGTCACCCAACTCATAGCTGTTTTCATTAGTATAGTTTTGATCTTCGGTTAGAGAGCGCACCAGTAAAAATACCTTCGCACCAATGACTCGCCCTTCACTCCACTGCTGGGGAGAAACATTGCTAGCAGCCACAAAATCGTTAATTACTCCGTCTTTACTAGTGTCTGTATCCACGCCAAGCAATACCCGCATCCGCTCTATTCCCTCCACCAATGGACCTGAGCCGAGTATCTGCATGCCGCTATTGTTATCTAGGTACAACTGGCGTAACACTGGCAAGCCTGATTGCGCACTAACGTCTAAGTAATAAACAATGTGTTGATACTCCCAAACCTGTCGCCCCGGCATGGCGGCTTCAGTTGGCCAAGTATCATCTTTGGTGAAGATTTGTGAACTGGCTGTGTTTGCAGCAAAATAATAGCGGTCCTCGTCTAAATCCGCGGCACTTTGTATCGGAGAGCCAATGACTCGCTTTATACCAATAACATCAGAATCGGTAATCAAATCACTTCGCGAGCTTACGCAAGTGTATTGCCCATCCAGTGAGTTAGCGGCATTCACTTGACCAACAAACAAAGCACTAAAGCGCCCATCGGTAGACGGGAACGAGCCTTCGGGGGTGGCGCCAACCCAGTCAATAATGCAATCGTTGGCGGCGCTTATATCGGTAGCAAGGAGTGTAACACCGGAGCCACGCACCATAGGGTTACCGGTATACTCGCCAAAAAATCCCACCATGCGTAAATCTCGAGTGATTAGATGCATGGCAATACGACCACTCTCCATCATTTGCTCGCTGTGATAGGTAGATTCGGTAGTACGTTGCGAGGCAACTAAAAAGCTGCCAATACCTGCGGTAAGAAATAAGCCAATCACAATCGCAATCAACCATTCAATGAGCGTGAAGCCGCGCTGGTTATATGGCTTCATGAATTGACCCTAGTATTTAACGCCATTTTCCGACGTTTATCCGACTGAGCGCCACAGTTAGCGGTGACCGAGTTAGCGCTGGTAATCCCGCTAAGAGATTGCCGAGATAACCAAGTGACAACTACCGTTAAGTCACCGTTAGCGGCTAACAAAACGCAACCATTAGGTTTCACTAGTCCGCCTTTTGTGCCCGAAGATTTAGCCAGTAATCCATACTCCCAATGGTAAAGATCGTAGTTAACTACATCGGCTAGACTACAGTCGGCCATTAAACCGCTATTTTCGGCGCAGGTAGGCTTGGTTCGTGCAGTTTGACCTTCACCAACAGTGACGGTAGCGGGGTTATTCGCTTGCCAAGCAATATGATTTAAGCGCACCCGTTCGACCATGTCTTCGGCTAAAAGCATCGCCATAGTACGTTGATGGGTTTCAAAACTTGAGCGCTTAGCAACAGCTTGCATAGCAACCACTGCCAGCAGTCCAATAGCCAAGATAAAAGAAGTGATAACCACTTCAATGAGGGTAAAACCACTTTGGTGAGGTTTTGAGTAGATGTGCATCGCTATCTACCTATTCTTAACACTTAAATAATGTTCGATAGAGGTAACCTAAAGAGTTGACCAAGTCTTTAGGGTATAGCGCAAAAAAGAAGGCTATGCCTTCTTTTATAGATTAAATGAGAGATAACTCAATTAGTTAGTTTGAGTGACTCGTAACTCAGCAGGAACTTCAAAAATGGTGTTTTCTTCACGCCCCGGGTTTTCTACAACAGTCACACCGCCCATGGCTTTTAAACCTGATACTACTTCTTGAACCAGTATCTCTGGGGCAGATGCTCCAGCGGTAACACCAACCTTAGTATCATCATTAAACCACTGGCAGTTAATATCGCTAACGCCGTCAATCAAGTAGGCTGCCGCACCCGATTTTTCAGCTTTTTCTCGCAGGCGATTTGAATTAGACGAGTTTTTAGAACCCACCACTAATACCACATCAGATTTCTCGGCCAAATCTTTTACTGCGTCTTGGCGGTTTTGGGTCGCGTAGCAAATATCATCTTTACGTGGACCTTGAATATGCGGGAAGGTTTCTCGCAAAGCATCAATGATGGCAGAGGTATCGTCAACGGATAAGGTGGTTTGCGTACAGTAAAAAAGTTGCTCTGGCTTTTTAACACTTAAGCTGGCGACATCGTCTACCGTTTCTACTAAGTAAATCCCACCATCAGCGTTGTCGTATTGGCCCATGGTGCCATTTACTTCTGGATGACCATGGTGACCAATCAATACACATTCGATGCCTTTGCGGCTAGCGCGAGTAACTTCCATATGCACTTTAGTCACTAGAGGACACGTTGCATCAAAAATCTTTAAGCCACGCTGTTTAGCTTCAGCACGCACCGCTTGGGATACGCCATGAGCACTAAAAATACAAATACTGCCTTCTGGTACGTCGCTAAGTTCATCAACAAACTCGGCGCCGCGTTTACGCAGGCCGTCCACCACATAGCGGTTGTGAACCACTTCATGGCGAACATAAATAGGCGCGCCGAACATTTCCAAAGCACGTTCTACAATAGAGATAGCGCGGTCAACACCAGCACAAAAACCACGAGGATTAGCTAACAGTATTTCCACTATCGATCCTTAATTAACCGCTAAAATTTCTACTTCAAAAATAACCGTTTGCCCAGCCAGTGGATGATTAAAGTCCACTGTCACTGAATCACCGGTCACTTCACGCACAATACCAGGAATTTCGCTACCGTCAGGTTGAGCAAAGGCAATAATACTGCCTTCTTCTGCGGGGGCTTCTTCGCCAAATTTACTGCGCTCGAAATACTTAATGTTGTCTGGATTACTTGGGCCAAAGGCTTGTTCTGCACTGAGTTCAAATTGGCTTTTGTCGCCAGCTTTTAAGCCCTCTAAACACCTTTCAAAACCTTCGGTTAAGCTTCCATCGCCCACTACCAGCTGAGCTGGCTTAGGGTAATTGTAAGTGCTTTCGGCAATCGTTCCATCGCTTAACTTCAATACAAAATGAAGTTCTACTTTGCTTCCTTGCTGAATCATTTAGCGTCCTTTGGCTGGGGCGAGAAAATGCTGTCGAGCACCAATAACACAGCGCCAACACAAATAGCAGAGTCAGCCACGTTAAAAGACGGCCAATGATAGCTACCTACATAAAAATCTAAAAAGTCGATCACGTAACCAAACACCACACGGTCAACTACATTACCAATGGCCCCACCCAGCACCAAGGCGTAAGCAATCGCTTGCCACTTTTGGTTGGCCGGGGTTTTCTTCATCCACCACAGCAATAAGCCACTAACAAAAATAGCGATAGCAGTAAAAAACCAACGTTGCCAGCCACCAGCATCACTTAAAAAGCTAAAGGCTGCACCGTAATTGCGTACCGATACTAAGTTAAAAAATGGAGTTACTTCTACGCGCTCGTATAAATCAAAAGTTTTAGCTATTGCCAGTTTAGTGATTTGGTCGAGAGCAAATACCACGACACTCAACCACAACCAACGTAAACCAGTACTGCTCGTTTTATTCGCTACTGCTTCATTATGCATAGTGACGAGACTCACCTTCACCCGCTACGTTGGTAACACAACGGCTACACAAGCTAGGATGCTCTGCATTTTGACCAACATCTTCGCGGTGATGCCAACAACGGTCACATTTCTCACCGCTGGCAACTTCAACAGCCACTTTAAGGTTGGCCAGTTCGGTAACGGCCGCGTCAGCAGTTGCTTGTTCTAGCGGCTGTAAGCTCACACCAGAGGTAAGTAATACAAAGCGAAGTTCATCACCTAACTGAGTAAGTACTTGTTCTAGCTCGCTATCAACATACAGCGTTACTTTAGCTTCTAAGGTGCCACCAATTTTCTTATCACGGCGTGCTTGCTCTAGGTTCTTGTTCACCTCATCACGAATAGTGATTAATTGTGCCCAGAATGCATCATTCATGCTGTTGTCTTGGGCTAACGGTGTTAAACCTTCATACCACGTTTCAGTGAATACAAATTCGTTACGCTCACCAGGAAGAGCTTGCCAAATTTCGTCGGCAGTAAAGCTTAGAATTGGCGCAATCCAGCGGGTTAATGCTTCAGCAATGTGGAACAGTGCAGTTTGGCAAGAACGACGCGCTAGACCATCTGTTTTAGCCGTGTACTGGCGATCTTTAATAATGTCTAAGTAGAAGCTACCTAACTCGATAGAACAGAAGTGCATTAACTTCTGGTATACCACATGGAATTGGTATTGCTCGTAAGCTTCTACAATCTCTTGTTGAACCGCAGCCGCACGGCCAACAACCCAACGGTCAAGCTCAACCATTTCTTCAGCAGCCACTAAGTGCTGCTCAGGCTCAAAACCAGCCAAGTTAGCTAATAAGAAGCGCGAAGTATTGCGAATACGACGATAAGCATCAGCACTGCGCTTGAATACTTCATCAGACACGCTCATTTCAGCGGTATAGTTAGTTGAAGCAATCCACAAACGTAAGATGTCTGAACCCAATTTGTTCCAGATATCTTGCGGCGCAATACCGTTGCCTAAAGATTTAGAAAACTTATGGCCGTTAGCATCAACCGTAAAGCCATGAGTCAATACTTGTTGGTATGGCGCTTTGCCGTGCATCGCTGTTGAGATCATCAATGATGATTGGAACCAGCCACGGTGTTGGTCTGAGCCTTCTAGGTACATATCGGCAGCTTGGCCATTAAACTCTGCTCGTGCGTCTACTACGCTTGAGTGAGTTGAACCTGAGTCAAACCATACATCTAAAGTGTCTTCTACCTTACGGTATTGCTCGGCTTCAGCACCTAGCAACTCAGTGGCATCTAAATCCCACCATGCTTGAATACCGGTTTTTTCTACTCGTTTCGCCACTTCTTCCATTAGCTCTACAGCACGTGGATGAAGTTCGTTTGTTTCGCGATGAACAAATAGTGCAATTGGCACGCCCCACGTACGTTGACGAGAGATACACCAATCTGGGCGGTTCTCTACCATGCTTTCGATACGGCTTTGGCCCCAATCAGGGATCCACTGGGTCTTCTCGATTTCTTGCATAGCCTGCTTACGCAGACCATTTTGATCCATGCTAATAAACCACTGCGGCGTAGCACGAAAAATAATAGGTGTTTTGTGGCGCCAGCAATGTGGGTAACTGTGGCGGTATGCATGGTGATGTAATAAAGCGCCAGTTTCTTTGAGCTTCTCAACCACATTGTCGTTGGCTTTAAATACGTGTTGGCCAGCAAAAAACTCAGTGTCAGATAAATAAACACCGTTGTCGCCCACTGGGTTGGCGACTTCTAGATCGTATTTTTGACCAACAGCGAAATCTTCTTGGCCGTGGCCAGGTGCGGTATGCACACAACCAGTACCTGATTCAGTAGTAACGTGGTCACCTAAAATAACCGGTACTTCAAAATCGTAGAACGGGTGCTTAACCTTAATCAGCTCAAGGGCTTCACCTTGACAGTAACCTAGCGCATTAAAGTGAGTCGCGCCAAAACGCTCTACACATTGCTCCATTAAGTCACGCGCTAGAATTAGACGCTCTTTACCGGCTTCGGTTTCAATTTGCACTAGTACATATTCTAAATGCGCGTTCACCGCTACTGCACGGTTAGCCGGTAAGGTCCACGGAGTGGTGGTCCAAATAACAGTCGAGATCGGGCCTTCGCCAGTAACACCTTCTGGGTGATCGAATTTGGCGAGAACTGCCGCGTCGTCTACTGCAGTGAAACGTACATCAATAGCAGGAGAAGTTTTGTCTTCATACTCAACTTCGGCTTCGGCTAAAGCACTGCCACAATCGGTACACCAATGCACCGGCTTAGAGCCTTGCAATAGGTGGCCGTTATCGATGATTTTAGCCAAAGAGCGAATGATGTTAGCTTCAGTATCAAAGTTCATGGTTAGGTAAGGATTTTGCCAATCACCTAATATACCCATGCGGATAAAGTCTTTACGCTGGCCGTCGATTTGCTTAGCAGCATAATCACGACACTTTTGACGAAACTCAGCAGCAGTTACCTTTTTACCAGGCTTGCCAACTTTCTTTTCTACTTGCAACTCGATAGGCAAACCATGACAGTCCCAACCCGGCACATATGGCGAGTCAAAGTCTGACAAGGTCTTCGATTTAATAATGATGTCTTTAAGCACCTTGTTAACCGAATGGCCAAGGTGAATATTGCCGTTGGCGTAAGGAGGGCCATCGTGCAAAATAAAGCTCTTTTTACCTTTTTTGGCCTGTCTAATCTGGCCGTACAAATCCTTTTCGTCCCAACGCTTAAGCATTGCAGGTTCGCGGTTGGCTAAGTTACCACGCATCGGAAATTCAGTATCAGGTAAATTAAGAGTATCTTTATAGTCGCTCATCGAATCACTTTTCCAGTCAATTACTCAGCAAGGCCATAGTAGGCTTTTGCTCGCTTAATATCGAGATTCACCTGAGCTTTCAGCGCATCAAGTGAATCAAATTTTTGTTCATCTCGTATTTTTAACTGCGGTTCAACCACTAAGCGTTGGCCATACAGATTGGCATCAAACTCAAACAAATGCGCTTCCACCAATAAATCTTTTCCTGCGGCGGTAGGTCGCCAGCCTATATTGGCAATTCCAGAGAATCGATGCTCTGGTTGCCCGTGTACATACACTTTTACCGCAAATACACCATGAATCGGGCAAACATGACGAGCCACCTTTAGGTTTGCCGTAGCAAATCCCAGTTGGCGCCCTAGTTTTTGCCCGTGGATCACTTTGCCACTAAAGCTAAATTTTCGCCCTAATAACTGACCCACGGTATTAAAATCAGAGTCAGCTAAATGCTGACGCAATAAGGTGCTGCTAACTCGCTGTTGATTCATACAAAATGAATCGGTTGAGGTTAGCTCAAAACCATATTGCTGTTTAGCGGCTTGCAAACTAGCAAAGTTACCTTCTCGGCCTTTACCAAAATGAAAGTCATCGCCTACTGCTAGATACTTAATACCTAACAACTCTACCAATAATTGACGCACAAAATAGTCGGCACTTTGCTGAGCAAAGGCTTGGTTAAAACGCACCACTAGCAAACGGTCAACACCCAAACTTTTGAGCTGTTGGTATTTATCGCGAAAGCGGCTAATTCGAGCGGGCGCTTTATCTTTAGCGAATATCTCTAAAGGTTGCGGCTCAAAAATCATTACCGCAGCAGGTAAGCCCCGCTGGCGAGCCTGTTCAACTAATCGCTTTATTACTTGCTGATGGCCTAAATGCACACCATCAAAATTACCAATACTTAAGGCACAGCCATAATGGCGCGCTTTAATGTTGCGTATACCGCGAATTAACTCCATTCCCGCGCCTATTTCGTCAAAAACCGACGGATTATAGCTTGTTTAGTCCGCAGTTACAGCCCCGAAACTGCTTTTCAAGTGCGCTAATCTTATCCCTAAGCAAAATAGTAAAACTAAGTAGCTTGCAATGGCTGCTGCAACGCAAATGATCAACTGAATAACGCTGCTGTACCAGTTAAGGGCAAACCATTGCTCAGCCACCGGAGATAGCCAGTAAATAAGGCCTCCCATGGCAACCGAAGCGAGCACTATGCGCACAATGCACCCGCTAGTGGCTCGGCTCACTTTGTATACTCCTTGCTTGTGCAAGCCCCGATACAATAAATAAGCATTAAGCAGAGCCGACAACGCCGTGGCAATCGCCAACCCTACATAGCCATAAGGAATGGCAAAAATAAGGTTAAAACCCATATTACTCACCATGGCAATGATGCCAATTTTAACCGGGGTTTTAGTATCTTGCCGCGAGTAATAACCGGGCGCTAATACTTTCACTAACATAAAGAATAACAAGCCCCCGCTATACGCCATTAAGCTGTATGAGGCATTAAGTACATCTTGTTGGTCAAAAGCACCGCGCATAAATAATACTTGAAGAATAGGGTGACCTAACAACGCTAAACCTATGGTGGCTGGAATACCTAAAAAGCACACCATACGCACTGCCCAGTCCATAGTTTGTTGAAACTGTTTAGGGTTAGCGTCTACATGACGTTGCGACAAACTAGGTAAGATCACCGTGGCGATAGCAATGCCAAATAACCCTAATGGAAACTCCAACAAACGGTCTGAATAATACAGCCAAGAAATAGAGCCTGTGACCAGAAAGCTGGCAATAAGAGTATCGAGCAACAAGTTAATTTGACTGACCGAGACCCCAAATAATGCGGGAATCATTAAAGTGCGAATTTTTACCACACCCGGGTGCTTCCAGCCCCAACTTGGCTTGCGTAATAACTTAAGCCTAAATAGAAAAGGCAGTTGAAACAGAAACTGAACCAAACCACCAAAAAACACGCCCATAGCTAACCCTACCTCGGGTTGCTCTAACTGCGGTGACACTAGCATGGCGAAACCAATAATCACTACATTCAGTAACACTGGAGTAAAGGCAGCCACCGCAAAACGACCATAAGCATTAAGAATGGCCCCCGATAAACCGGTAAAGGTGACAAACCACAAATAGGGAAAGGTAATTTTTAATAAAAAGGCCGACAGTTCAAACTTTGCGGCATCAGGCCCATCATTTAACCATGAGATAAACCAGCCCGTGCCAAATAGGGCAGCAATCAGTGGCGAGCCAATAATGCCAAATAAAGTCACAATGGTCACCGCCAAGCCAAGCGTACCGCTCACTTTGGCAACTAATTCTCTTATTTCATCTTCGGCGCTTTTTTGTTTGTACTCGGTAAGCACTGGCACAAAAGCTTGGGCGAACGCGCCTTCGGCAAATAAGCGACGTAAGAAATTGGGGATTTTGTTGGCAAAGAAGAATACATCGGCGGCTACGCCCGCCCCCATCAAGTTTGCTATTACTACGTCTCGAACTAAACCCAATACGCGAGAAATCAAGGTCATACCGCTAACAATAGCGCCCGATTTTAACAAGGTTTTACTCAATGCACTGTCCTGTTGCCAATTTATACAAATTCCTCTGCCCTAACATAGAAAATGCTGGTAGAATCGCGCCACAGTTTACCCGCCTATACAGATCTATGCTACGGCCGTAACGTTTAGTTGGCCTTTACGCACTTGGATATTTATAGTTGGTTAAAAATTGTTTGACATAAACATGAAAAACGGGCATATTCCACGGCCTTAAAATTCATAATTCCAAGACAAAGTTCAGGAGTTACACTTGGCTAATATTAAGTCAGCTAAAAAACGCGCTGTCCAAGCTGAAAAGCGTCGTCAACATAACGCTAGCCGTCGCTCTATGATGCGCACTAATTTGAAAAAAGTTATTGCAGCTATCGAAGCAGGCGATAAAGAAGCAGCTACAGCAGCATACCAAGCCGCTCAACCAGTTTTAGACCGTTACGCGTCTAAAGGTTTGATCAGCAAAAACAAAGCAGCTCGTCATAAGAGCCGCATTGTTGCTAAAATCAACGCACTTTAATTTAAAGCGCTTGATAAAAAAAACCGGCCTTGGCCGGTTTTTTTATATCTGAAATTCAGCTATTCGGCACAGTACAGCGCGTGCAGCTGGCCTAACACCGCTTTGGCTTCATCACTAGCCAAAGAATAGAAGATGGTTTGAGACTCTTTACGGGTGCTTACCAGCTTATCTTTGCGTAGCCATGCTAAGTGTTGTGATAAAGCAGACTGGCTAAGCTGAACCCGTTGGTTTAACTCCCCTACCGTTAACTCACCTTCGACTAGATGGCACAAAATCATTAATCGGCTTTCGTTAGCTAGGGCTTTAAGGAGCTTTAATGCAGGCTCTGCATTTTTTTGCATGTCTTCTATATTCATCTTTCTACCTAGTGAAGCAATTAAGGCAAACTATACGTGAAATCACTGGAACTCGCTAGCCAGCCGCCTAAGCAGCCAATGCGAAGCAAAGAAAAAAGCCGCTATGTAGCGGCTTTTACTTAGAGTGAGATACGTTTATTGAGCGATGATTTTATATTGCATAGTGGCATCATTCACTTCCACTATGTAATTGCCTACTACGTTGGTGAAGATGTCTCCACCCGTTTGCTCTAGTACGCCATCGTTATTGTTGTCGCCGTAATTATTTGACCAATCACCACTAACATCAAACTTAAAACGTTGCTCATTCTGGCCGTCAAAGCTCACCGTAGTTTGCCAAGTATTATTTGCCACTAAGCTCATTGCCCCAGTTTGCCAGTTGTTAGCCGTTCCTCTAAAGAACAGCTGTTGGAAGTTAGCAGTAAAGTTAGCATTTGGGTCAATCACCTCTACAACAACAGACGCTTTTGCTGTTTTACCGCCGTCATCGGTTACGGTAAGGCTCATACCATAAGAGCCAGCAGTAGCGTAATTTACAGTAGTGGTTTCAGTGGTCGCATCATTGCTCCATAGGTAGCTAGCAATGGTGCCGTCACTATCACTAGAACCGGCCGCACTGTAAGTAATGCTTTGGCCAATATCTATTTGAGTAGCCGAGGCACCAATAATGGCCGTGGGAGCTTGGTTAGCATTAAGTTCAGTGATGCTGTAAGCCAACGTCTGGTCATTGACCTCGATTAAGTAAGAACCCGTTAGCGTAGTGAAAATATCTCCACCTGATTGCTCTAGCACTCCGTCAGCATTGTTATCGCCGTAGTTTTGCCCCCAATCACCGTTTACATCAAACTTAAAGCGCTGATTAGCTTGGCCATCAAGTTCAACCACTAGTTGCCACGTATTATCAGCAACCAGATCCATCGCAGTAGTTACCCAGCCGTTTGCTGTACCGCGGAAATAAAGCTGATTAAAGTTTTTCGCTTTTTCATCGCTTTCCACGCTTAACACAGCGTTAGCAGTTGCTGTAGCACCTTCATTATCTGTTACTGTTACGCTGATGGTTTTGCTTACATCTACCACTACATCAATACTGCTCGTTGTTTCGCCTGTGCTCCACAAGTAACTCTCAATAGAGCCATCTTCATCACTTGAACCAGCTGCACTTAAGGTAACAGTAGTCCCAGCAGCAACGGTTTGACTCGCCGGCGAAATGTTGGCGATAGGTGCTTTATTTGGTACTACCGTCAGTGTTACCGAGGTACTTGCAGTTTTACCTTTGTCGTCGCTAACCGTAAGGCTAATGGTTTGAGTTTCATTCACCGTGACCGAAATAGACTCAGTGCTTGCACCAGTACTCCAGCTGTAACTGGCAATTGAACCGTCACTATCACTTGAACCAGCACCACTTAAGGTCACCACAGAGCCTTTCGCTACTGTTTGGCTACCAGGGCTAATAGCAGCAACGGGTGCCGCGTTACCATCTAAACCATCAGGTATACCTGCTGCGATGGCTCCCGAGACAACATTCCAACTGCCATCATCTACTTTGTAGTTTTGACCGCCATTGTTATCCCATGTACCGCTACAGTTGTTAGCGACAAACTCTAGTTGAGTACCATCCACTAGGTCTACGGTTAAGCTGTACCAGTTACCACCAACACTTTGCATAGCTTCGCCAGGTGCCACTGTCCAAGTTACCGCACCATCAACGGTGTAGTGCAAACATACTTGCCCCCAGCCGCTGTTATCTTGATAGTACACCGTTGAAGTAAGAGACTGACCAATAATACGATAAGTCACACTGGTAGAGGCTTTTTGACCCACGCTATCGGTCACAGTCACCGACACAGTGGTACGTTCGTTTAGCGTAACTGTAATTGAAGGGGTAGTTTCACCAGTGCTCCATAAGTAACTAGCAATTGGACCTTCTTCATCTGAAGAGCCTGCAGCACTTAAGGTAACAACGGTACCCAATGCCACTTCTCCACCAGTAGCATCTATATTGGCAACAGGGCGTTTATCTCCCACTACCACACCATCGGTAAAGAACATGGCTTCGCCAGCGATTGCACCATTCACATCTTCAACAGTTTTACCGCCCACCGAACTAAACTGGCCAGCACCTACGTAAACTTGTTGAATCTCAGAACGAGTCACATTGCCTTTGCTATCCGTAGCTTCAATGTAGTAATCAAGCAATTGCTCTTGGTATTGGTCAATGTAGCTGAAGTACAAGTTACCAATCTCTTGGGCAGGTACTACATCAAACATTTCTTTACCAGAAGGCTGCCAAGTCACACCATTGATATCGCCACTTAAGTCGCGTTCATTCATGTCAAAACTTTGCCATTCTCCCACACGCGATGGGTCAACATTTGGATCGCTGCTGTGAGCACTTGGATCGTACAACTTAAAGGTTTTATCGGTTGCGGTCGCCCACTTATCTTTGTGAACACGGACCTTAACTTTAATATCTTGAATGCCATTTACGTCATAACCATAGGTGTAAATAGCAAACTTAGTATCGGCGTAAACCGTCGCCCACCCTTCAGCCTTACTTGAGTTGGCACTGCCAGGATTGTATGGGTAGCGCTGAGGCCACCAAACAGACGGGCCAGTTTTATCTTGGCTCAAGTTGGCATCTACATAAGGTGTAGTGAAGTGCAAAGACTGATTAAACGAAATGGTAGGTTTTACCCCATCATCAACGTTTTCGTCGTAGTAACCAAAACCTGAATCAATAGATGCTAGCAAGAAATACCAACCTAATTCAGCTGGGTTTGCACCACCTGCGTAGTTGTTTCCGGCATCACCTTTAACAGGGTAAGACATCATCCACGGGTTTAACTGGTTACCTGGGTAGGTCACTTCGTTATCACGGGCGGTGCTTGGGCTCCAATGGTTAGGGTTATTGTCTAACCAGATTTGCTCAGCTGTTTTTGCGTAGTTTTCTGCCGCTTGTAGTAAGGCAAAGTTACGCTCTAGATAATGATAACCTAGTTCTAGCGATACCATATGCTCGCGAGTGGCTACAAAATCAGTGCCATTGGCAGTATTAAAATCAGCCATTTGGCCACGCCACACACCCACTGGAATATGCCAGTGATACCACGTTGGATCAGCAGATGAATCTCGAGTATCAATCCAAGAACCATCTTGTACGTGAACAATGTCATCTGCAGGAATTGGGTAAGCTTTTAGATATTCATCCACGCCCATACCGCGAACCGAACTGTCTGCATAGGTTACGTTACCTGAGTTAGCCCAAGTATTACCGTCCCCAGCACAACCAGAAGAGTTATCGCCATCATGAGCAATAGTGAAATACTGAGTTCTGCCAAGTGAAGCAGCGTCGCCTTCATATGCTTTAAGCACATCAGCAGTCACTTTACATTGGTAGCCTTCTTCCCACGAGCTCGCTTGCTCTACCGGAATACCCGCTACCTTATGCTGCTCGCCGGTATTAGGATCTACGTATTGCACCCAATGTGGGATAGAAGCAAACGGAAACTTGTTATGAGTAACCTGCTGCTCATTAAACATATGCAGATCTACCCAAGATCCAATGTCACTAACGTTTTGTAAGTCAGCACGGTTAGGTGGTGAGATTAAGGTGTCTTTGCCCGGGTCATTTAGGTAAGGGTAATCACGTAAGGTACGCGAGTAATGCACGTTACCTAATACCGACCACTCAATGCCTAACTTGGTCAATACCGGAATAATTCGCTCAGAAAAACCTAACTCTGTTGGGAAGAAGCCTTTAGATGATTTAAATGAATCACCTAAGAAATAATCTTGAGCCAAAGTAACGTTTTGATAAATCAAATCTTTTAAGAAATAATCATTACCCACCAAAGGCCCCATGGTGTGGTGACCAGAGAAGTGGATAGTGTCTAGAGCATTAAAACCACCGCTGGTCTTAGTGCTGTTTTGGGTATCACGCCAATAAGCGCCCCAGCCCAAATTATAACCGTCCAAATTACCTAACTCGCCAAAACTCTGCACGTTGTTAATCACTGATGCAGACATGGTGACATGGGTTTGGCTTTGAGGATGATTGCCGTTGTTACCTTTGGCCGTATCCATTGGCCAACTTAAGTAAGCACCTTTTTTAGCATGATGCTGATAATAAGAGACTAAATCGTCGTGCGGCATGGGAGCACCGCTACCTGGAATATAAAACGTGTAGTTAGCTGGAGGGCTATTCTTGAGGTTAATTACTTGGCCGTCGTAGGCATAACGAACGGGGTCGCCTACCGACAAACCTTCATATTGACTTACATCGTAGTACGGCCAAAAATTTGGCATATGATTATGATAAATATGAGTCGCTGCAATTTCCGCCTGCGCAGAGATCGACGCTGCCACCATACTTATGGCAAACACCTTTTTCATGATTTGCTTCCTTTCCCGCACTCGTGGCTTAAGGCCACTCATACGCTTACTCGCTGTTAAAAATACAGAAGCCAAACATGGGAACGTTTAGTGTTAACCGATTTATATAACCCTACTACTGTTTGTTTCTGCGCTCAGATACCTAACGGCATCACCCACTAAATCAGGTTGAGATATACCTATAATTTAGCGAGGCCTCTGTACTACAGCTCGATGCTATGGCGAAAAAACTTTCCACAACAGGGAGTTACCAGAAACATTTTGTGTTGGTCGTTATTGCCAACAATTATTATTCTATTGAGCGCAATAGCAGCTATTGCTTAGCCTATTTAGCTAAAGGCCCAAATATTATTCTGTATTTTATAAATAGTAGAGTAGCGCTTGGAAGGTGAATAATTAAGCAAGATAAGCGCTAAACATGCGCGGCTTCAAATAATGCTCAAGGTCAAACCAAAATATTTGATATTACTCACAATAAGAAAAGTGTTTTGAAACGGTATATTGTTTCGCTTATTCAATAAATAATATTAAATAATTTTTATACCAGCGGCAGCTAGTCACAACTGATGTTTAGAATCTCATCCACATTTTGTAATTGCTGCTCACCTGAGAACAAGGTTGAAAAGTCACTATTACAAAGCTGTTTTACCGAAGGGTGTTGAATCATTCGCTCCGCAAACAGCACGTGATATTCCTCCGTTAACTCATTAGTGATGCCTAATAAGCGTGTATTAGGATTAGCCAAAATTTCTTCCGTATATATGGCTGGAGCAACAAAAATACCGTCGGTATATGCACCAAACGCTTTCATTAACGCGGCATCATCAAACTCACCTAATACCGATACTTTTAAACCTAGCTCATCAAACCAAGTCCACAGTTTTCGGCCTAAAGAGCTACGTCTGCCGGGCAGCAACAGACTACGTTGTTCTAAACAAGCAGGAAATGGCAAGAGTGGAAGTGGTTCATTGGCAAAAAACGCGATGCCGCTTTCACCCAGTTTCTTGCTCAACACGCCGTCTTGCTGAGCGTTGTCTAAACCACAGTCTGACAAAATCATATCTAACTTGTGCTCTGCTAACTGAGATAAAAGCAATTCGTGGGTAGACTCAACACAACGCAGGCGAATATTACCGTCGGGTGGCACAGCAGAAAGCAAAATACGGCTAGCTAAACGTTTCGATAACGCGTCAGCAACACCCACCTCAAACAACAATTTATCTTGTTGTGAATAGTTGACGATATCGAGCATTTCATAACTGAGACTGAACATGCGATCGGCATATTTATAGACCAGCTGGCCCAGTTCGGTAGGGGTAATCTTAGGGCCTCGGCGAATAAACAACTCACCCGCTAAACGCTGTTCCAGTTGCTTAATCTGGCCCGTTACGGTTTGTGGGGTTAAAAACAACGCCTCAGCGGCAGCAGTTACCGATCCTCGCTTGTAGGTCATCCAAAAGTAGTAAAGATGGTTGTAGTTTAAATGTGACATGCCTTACCTAACAGCAAACCCCGAAAACGGGGTTTGCATCATTGTTATTGTTCGGCCTTCAATTTAACTACATGGAAGACGTACTTAATGTTTTGTTGGATTGACCGAGCTCTAGCTCTGCTAGCTTAGCGGCTTCTTCACGGGTAGACCTGTGCAATAAACCGTAACCCAACAATGCTGCAGTCACCGAGCCTGCCAATATAGCTAAACGCGACAGTCCTATCAAATCAGTTTGACCCGCAAAGGCTAACGACGAGATAAAGATAGACATAGTGAAACCAATACCACACAGCATAGACGTTGCAAGTAACTGCATGTTGTTAGCGCCTTCTGGCAACTTAGCCCAGCCAGCACGAATCGCTAAGCGGCTACAGGTATAAATACCTAAAGGTTTACCCACTAACAAGCCAAGAATAACACCCAAGGCTAACGGACTTTGGAAGCTTTCTAAGCTAATTCCGGCCAGCGGAACACCCGCATTAGCAAAGGCGAAAATAGGCACAATGAAAAAGCTCGATGCAGGGTGTAAGGCATGCTCTAGCTTCTTCAACGGAGAGCCACCTGAGTTAGCTTTAATTGGGATCATAAAGCCAACTATTACGCCTGCTAAGGTGGCGTGTACACCCGACTTAAGCACCGCTACCCAAAGCACTAAACCAAGCAACATGTAAGCACTTAAGCCACCATGTCCGCGACGATTAAGCATCCATAAACCAAGGGTTGCTGCCACCGACCACACCAACGGCATAATTGCGACTTCACTGGTGTAGAACAAGGCAATAACAACAATTACGCCCAAGTCGTCGGCGATTGCTAGTGCCAGTAAAAATACCTTTAAGCTTGCTGGAACGCGCTTACCTAGCAGCGCCATAACACCCAATGCAAAAGCAATATCAGTTGCTGCAGGAATCGCCCAGCCTTTAGCCAGCTCTGCATCACCAATGTTGAATATTAAGTATACGGCTGCGGGTACTACCATACCGCCAATCGCAGCGACTACAGGTAATAAGGCACGTTCTTTAGATGACAGCGCTCCTTCAACCATTTCGCGCTTAACTTCTAAGCCAATCACCAAGAAGAACACAGCCATTAACCCATCGTTGATCCACAACAATAAGGGCTTGTTAATATCGAGTTCGGCAATACGCACTTGAAATGGGGTATCAAGAAAGGCGAAATATGTAGGAGATAACCAAGCACTGTTTGCCATAAACAGTGCTACCACGGCGGCTAGCATCAACAAGATACCACCGGCAGCTTCCATTCTTAAAAAACGATCAAGAAATGATTTCATAACAGCTCACAGAGAAAAATGAAGACATTATTTTACTCAGCGATGGGTTAAAACATATTCACTTGTAATTACGCTTACCATCGGAAATTCCGATGATATAAACTTTAAACAACGGTTTAACTATTTATTAATACAAATTAAAAATAAAACCTGACAAGCCTTAAACGATTTATCAGGTTTTTATTTGATGCTTTAAACCGAAAATGGATAAGCGATAGGATCGTGGAACTGGTAATCACTGACTTCAAAATCATCCAGCGTTACCCAGGTTTCTAAATCTTCTAGAGATTTAATTTTAGGGTTGATATGTAACTTAGGTGCAGCATAGGGCTCACGCTTAAGCTGCACGTCTTTCATTAGTGCGAGCTGATCTTCGTAGATGTGAGCATTAACAATTTTATGGTAAGCCTTACCCGCCTTGTGGCCGGTAATTTGTGCCATCAACGCTAAGAAAGTAAACACCTGAATTTGGTTGAAGTTTTGCCCTAGCGGCACATCGCAAGAGCGCTGTGACGAAGTGAGGTACAAAGTATCGCCTAACAACGAAAAGGTATGGGTGTGCATACATGGTCTTAAACACCCTAAGTGAAATTCGCCAGGATTATAAAAGGATAAAATTTCACCGCGGTCATCAATACCATTAGTTAAGTCATCAACGATTTTTTTGAGTTGATCTACCGAGCCACCTTCAGGCTTGCGCCATGAACGCCCCTGAACCCCGTAAACACGCCCCATATCATTGTCGCCTTTACGTGCGGGGTTATTTAGCCAAGCTTGGTTTTCATTAGCGTTAGCTAACCAAGTTGGGGTGCCTAATGCTTTAAACTCAGCGGCATTATCTAAGCCACGAATATAACCTAGCAACTCAGCAATCGCCGCTTTCCAGTAGCTTTTGCGAGTAGTCACTAAGGGAAACTCATTGTTAGCGACATCGTATTCAAGATCAGCATTAATAACCGTTAAACATCGTTTACCGGTACGTTCATTTTCAATCCATGTACCCTCGTTAACAATCCGTTGGCAAAGATCTAAATACTGTTTCATGCGTTACTCTCTTTGGTATTACGGCGGTAAGCCCAAGCGATAAACAAAGCGCCAAATATAATCATTGGCAGAGACAAGATTTGTCCCATGCTCATGCCCAAACTCAGCAAACCTAAATGGCTATCGGGTTCGCGGAAAAATTCGATAATAAAGCGGAAGCTACCATAGCCGAGCAAGAAGGCACCTGATATCGCTCCCATGGGTGGTTTGCGCTTAGCGTAAATTAACAACAACACTAACAGTACAATACCTTCTAACGCGACTTCATATAGTTGAGAAGGGTGTCTTGCCACCATACCACCACTAGGGAACACCATCCCCCAAGGCATGTCTGTTGCGCGGCCCCACAACTCGCCATTCATAAAGTTTCCTAAGCGCCCGGTTGCCAAGCCAAATGGAATCAGTGGCGCAATAAAATCGGCCACCGTAAAGAAGTGTCTCTTAGTGTGGCGAGCAAACCACATCATTGCGCCAATCACGCCTAACAAGCCACCATGGAATGACATGCCGCCGGTCCAGATTTTAAATAGATACAAAGGATCGTCTAAAAACTGCGGGAATTGGTAAAACATGACGTAGCCCATACGGCCACCAATAATCACCCCAACAAAACCGTAGAATAACAAGTCGCTGACTTCAGCACGTGTCCAACCGCTTCCAGGCTTATCAGCCATGCGGTTGCCTAACCACATTGCAAATAAAAAGCCGAATAAATACATTAAACCGTACCAGCGCACGTCTAATGGACCGATGCTTATGGCAATCGGGTCAATCTCAGGGAATTGCAAAGGTGTAGACACGATAAATAGCTCTATTTAGGGAATAAAAAGAAAGGGCATTTTGCAGTGAAAAAGGCCACGAGACAAGCTTTGACTGGTGGCATATTTATTAATGTTTACTCACGCGCACTAACTGTGACAGCTGCAGCTGTTCAAGATAGTCATATAACAAGCTGTAAATAGCAGAGCCACTTTGGCTAAGTAAAATTTGTTCACGTAACTTAGTGAGATCAGCCATATTAACGTGGCGAATGATGTACTTGATTTTAGCGAGATTGAAACTGCTCATACTTAAGCGACGATAACCTAAAGCCAACACCAACAAGGCCCCCACCGGCTCACCCGCCAACTCACCACAAAAGCTCACAGGAGTATTAGTTAAGTTAGCCTGCTCAATAATCTGATTAAGGGCTCGCACAACCGCAGGGTGGAAGGTATCAAATAGCTCAGCAACTCGAGTATTGTTGCGATCCACCGCTAATAAATATTGGGTTAAATCATTGCTGCCCACCGACCAAAAATCAACTCGCTGAGCCAGCTCTGGCAGTAAGAACAACACCGACGGCACCTCAAGCATCACCCCATGTTTGGGTCGCTCTGGAGGCTCACGTAAATCCAACTCATCAACCACTTCAGCCCACGCTTGCTCCAATAAACGCGATGCTTCATCTACTTCATTTAAGCAGCTAATCATCGGTAACATAATGCACAAATTGCCGCACTCTATCGCCGAGCGATACATAGCACGCGCTTGCACTAAAAAGATCTCTGGGTGATCAAGGGTTAAGCGTATTCCACGCCAGCCCAAAAATGGATTTTCTTCCACAATAGGAAAATACGGAAGCTGTTTATCTCCACCTACATCTAAGGTGCGCATGCATACTTCTTTACCACTGTAGCTCTTCAATATATCTCGATAGCGAATATATTGTTCGTCTTCAGAAGGGAAGCGGTCTTGCATCAAAAAGGGAACTTCGGTGCGGTAAAGTCCTACACCGTCGGCACCAGCATTAACGGCAATGTCACTATCGGCACTTAAACCGGCATTGATCAGCATTTCTACTGCTACCCCATCGGTACTTAGCGCTGGTTTATCTAAATCATGCTGAACTAAACTATTAATCTCGCTCTCTTGAGCGAGCAAAGCCAAATACTCATCACGAATAATTTTATCTGGCTCTACAAATAACTCGCCTGAATAACCATCTAGAATCAGCTCGCAACCACGGAGTTTATTAACATTGAAACTTAAGCCCATTAGCGCAGGAATGCCCATAGCTCGCGCTAAAATCGCCGCGTGGGAGTTAGCCGCTCCACGTTGTGAAACAACGCCGGCGAGAAACTGACGAGGAATTTGCGCAAACATAGTCGCGGTCACTTCTTCTGCAACCACTATTACTGGTTCAGTCGGTAGCAAATCAGCATTAGGGCCAAGCTCTAGCGCATGTAATAAGCGCAAACCAACGTCTTTAACGTCAACTGCACGCTCCTTCAAGTAAGGGTCATTCATTTCTTGAAACTGCTTAACGTAGTGTTCTATCACTAAACGTAAAGCCCCTTCAACCTGGTACCCTTCTTCAATTTTACGGCGAATATCTCCGGCCAAACTGGCATCAGCCAACATGTGCTGATACACCTCAAAGATAGAGGCGACATCTTTTGGAAGTTGTTCAGAGAGCTTAATGGCAAGGCTATGAAATTCATCGCGGGTAATGTCTAACGCGCCATTAAACCGTGCCAATTGATGCGAAACATCGCTGGCTTTCTGAATTTGCTGTAACTCCAAGGCGCCAGAAGAGCGGTTAATCCAAGCCCGAGCAATTGCTATTCCGCTAGAGCTAGAGCCCGCTTTAATTGCCTCGCTCCATTTCTGTTTAGAGGGCTCACTCAATACCGCTTGAAAATCAGTATTCGCCAATACACCCGCCAGGTGCGCAGCTAAGGTAACAAGAAAAGATTCTTCACTTTGATCAAAACTACGCGTTTCTGATTGCTGAACCACCAATACCCCTAACACTTTGCGTTGGTGGGTAATAGGCGTACCTAAAAAGGAAAAGAAACCGTCTTCGGCAGTTTCAGGAAGATACTTAAAGTGAGGATTAAGCCTAGCGTCGGCTAAGTTAATGGGTTCTTCGCGCATGGCCACTTGACCAACCACCCCTTCGCCAAGCGGCATGAAGGCTTTACCAACGGCTTCACTAGCGAGGCCGTCGGTTGCACGTAACACTAAATGTTGCTGTTGCGAGTCCGTCACATATACCGAGCAGCAGTCGGTAAGCATAGTGTGACGAATTTGTTTAACTAAAATAGCAAGCGCACTGTCGAGAGTATCGGCATTGCTTACCTGTTCAACAATGGCGCGTAACTCTCCTAACACTTGCTATGCTCCCTTGCGCTTTTTGAAGCGTCGTCGCTTATCTTTACTTTGACCTTTTTCCGAACGGTTAAAGGGTAAAGCCGCTGTAACAAACTCTTTTAAAGCACGACGATACACCTCCCGCTTAAAAGACACCACTTGTCTTACGGGATACCAAAAACTCACCCAGCGCCAGTCATCAAACTCTGGGTGACCACAACGGTCAAATTTAATATTCGATTCTTTGCCCACTAAACGCAGTAAAAACCACTTTTGTTTTTGTCCGATACAAACCGGCGGACTATCCCAACGAATTAAGCGTTTTGGTAATTTATAACGCAGCCAATGTCTGGTTGTTGCTAAAATTTTTACGTCTTGCGGCAACAAGCCGACTTCTTCATGTAACTCACGATACATCGCTTGTTCAGCAGACTCTCCCTCGTCAACGCCTCCTTGAGGAAACTGCCATGAATGTTGACCATATCTACGCGCCCATAAAACTTGACCACGTTGATTACAAATAACGATGCCTACGTTGGGACGATAACCATCCCCATCAATCACTGAAACAACCTTCAGCTAAAAACTATAGATAATCTGATTCTTTCACAGAAACACAAGCGCGGCAAATATGCCTATCACAAAGGGAGTAAATTGTACTAACAACGGCTAAGCCATAGTTATTCGATTTATCTGTGCGAAAGGCTGTGCATAACTTGCGTCAAACGGATAAAAGGCTAGTCAAACTAATTTAAATGTACTTACAAACAAATACAACAAATACAATAAAATCAATTAAAACAAACACTTAAAAAACAACTCAGTTTGCAAAAGTTAAATTATTAGCCCCCCACTCTGTTTATAACTTCAAGCGCTCAAAATTCACACAATCACCGTAGAACTACGATTTATTAATCCCAATCAGCCGCTGTTCTATACATTTTGAGTTAAACGACGTGGTTCTGTGCATAAAATTCAAGTTAATAACAATTGAGGATAGTTATCCATATTTTTTGTGGATAAGGTTGTTCGTAACTCACTATTTGTTATGAATAACGGCTCTTAGTTGAGTACAGCACTCAACCACAAACGATAAAAATCAATATAATCATATAGTTAACATCAACCCATCACCTTCACTTCAGCTACTGCATTTAATGAGCAGCTTCTATACAATAGAGCTTTAATAGCAAACGAACTCAGCATGATCAGCACACCAAAAACCGAACAAGAATTGTTTGATAGAGCCCAATCGTTGGCTGGCCTGAGCCTTGGTGAGCTTGCTCAACGAGAAGGCCTTGCGATCCCCAAAGACCTAAAGCGCGAAAAAGGCTGGGGTGGACAACTTATAGAATGGTGCTTAGGCGCAACAGCTGGCAGCAAACCTATTCAAGACTTTCCTGAACTGGGCATTGAACTCAAAACCATTCCTATCGATAACACGGGAAAGCCCTTAGAAAGCACTTATGTGTGCATCACTCCGCTCACCAATATTGCAGGTACAACTTGGCACACCAGCAACGTGTATAACAAGCTATCGCGGGTATTATGGATCCCTATTTTGGCCGAGCGACAGATCCCTGTTGATCAGAGAATTGTAGCGAATCCTATCCTTTGGAGCCCAACAGCCGAGCAAGAACAACTGCTCCGATCAGATTGGGAAGAATTAGTAGAAATGATCAGCTTCGGCCAAATTGATCAAATAACTGCGCGCCACGGTCAAGTATTGCAATTACGGCCTAAAGCCGCTAATAACAAGGCTCGCACGGCTGCTATTGGGCCAAACGGGCAGCTAATTCAAACCCTTCCTCGTGGCTATTATCTTCGAACCCGCTTCACTTCAGCACTACTCCGCGACTACTTTCAATTGTAAAAAAAATAATCAACTATTGACCAAGCTCTCACTTATTTGAAAGAATCAAGCTTGGTCACATTGTATACGGATTTATATTATCTCTCGGAGGAGAAAACCATGCCGTTGAAAAAGCAATATCTAAAGTCCAAGCCAGAAGTAAAAGTTACCTTTGAAATTGAGAAGGAAGCAACTCAAGATGCGGAGCAAATATTTTTGCTGGCAGAGTTTAATGAGTGGCAACCTTTAGAGCTAAGCAAACTTAAGAATGGCAAATTTAAGGTAGTAGTGAATGTACCTACTGACCAACAAGCCAGTTACCAATTTAAATACAAGCTATGTTTAGCTGATGGCGTAGAAGCATACGACAATGATTGGGAAGCTGATGCCTACCAAGCCAATGGTGTAGACGGCGATAACTCTGTATTACAGTTAGCTCAATAACTCATTTTCAGATATAAAAAAAGCCCGCAATTGCGGGCTTTTTGTTCTCGAAGAAGTAGACTTACTTAGTCGCCAACTTTTCTTTAATACGTGCTTTCTTACCAGAAAGTTCACGTAAGTAGTAAAGCTTAGCACGACGAACGTCACCACGACGCTTAACAGTAACACTCTCAACTAGCGGGCTATGAGTTTGAAATGCACGCTCAACGCCTTCACCGTTTGAAATTTTACGTACAGTAAATGCAGAGTGTAAACCACGGTTACGCTTAGCAATTACCACACCTTCAAACGCCTGTAGACGCTCACGGTCACCTTCTTTTACTTTTACCTGAACTACAACTGTATCACCAGGTGCGAACGCAGGTACGTCTTGCTTCAATTGCTCATCTTCGAGCTGTTTAATAATATTGCTCATTACTATTTTCCTAGAATTAACTGAAACTTTATTTATTATCCAAGGGCTTCTGCTCTTGGATGAACTCAGCAAGAATCTTTTCTTGCTTGTCAGTCAGAGCTAGATTCTCCAATAACTCCGGTCGCCTCAAGTAGGTTCGCCCAAGTGCCTGTTTGTGCCGCCACTCTTCAATTTTTTTATGGTTACCACTTAGCAATACCTCAGGTACTGCCTGCCCGTCCAAAACTTCTGGACGAGTATAATGTGGACAATCCAACAATCCATCAGAGAATGAATCCTGCTCAGCTGAAGCTTTATCCCCCAGTACTCCCGGAATTAACCGCGAGACGGCGTCTATCATATTCATTGCTGGCAGCTCACCACCACTTAACACATAATCACCAATCGACCATTCCTCATCAACTTCGGCTTGAATCAAGCGTTCGTCAATGCCTTCATAGCGACCTGCAACTATTATCAGCTTTTGCTGTTGAGCTAACTCTATTACCCCGTCTTGCTTCAAGGTACGCCCTTGCGGTGACATATAAATCACCTTTACCCCATCACCAGCAGCCTGTTTAGCAGCATGAATTGCATCCCGTAAGGGTTGCACCATCATTAACATACCAGGGCCACCGCCGTAAGGTCGGTCGTCCACCGTACGGTGACGATCGTGGGTGAAATCACGAGGATTCCAACACTCAATCTTAATCAGGCCACGTTTAACCGCACGCCCAGTTACACCATACTCGCTTATAGCAGAAAACATTTCCGGGAATAGACTTACTATTCCCACCCACAATTGTGGTGTTTGCTCAGCCATAATGGAACCTAGAAACTAGGATCCCAATCAACAGTAATAGTTTGAGACTCGCGATCGACGTTATCAATTATCTGAGACTCTACAAACGGAACTAACCGTTCTTTTTTGCCAAAGGCATCTTTCAAATTGGCTTTCACAACCAAGACATCATTCGAGCCGGTTTCCATTAAATCGGTTACCTGCCCTAAGTTATAGCCACTGCGATTAACCACTTGCATGCCTATAAGGTCACGCCAGTAATATTCATCTTCAGCTAGCTCTGGTAGGTCTTGTGGCAATGCCGCAATATCCATTCCAGTTAAACTCTGTGCTTGTTCTCTTACATCAAAGCCCGCAAGCTTAACGATGAAAGATTTGCTGTGTCGCCGCCATTCTGTCACTTCAATTGAAGTATATTCGCCAGAACGACCTATCAACCAAGGTTGATAGTTAAATACAGCTTCTGAATCATCGGTGAATGAGTTAACTTTAAGCCAACCTTTAATACCGTAAACGGCACCTAAGCGACCTACCACGATGGGCTGTTCTGTATTGCTCATCTTAACTCCACCAAAAAAACTGAATTATGCTGCTTTAGAGTCTTTGATTAGCTTAGCTACACGGTTAGAAACCGCAGCGCCTTGGCCAACCCAGTGATCAATGCGGTCTTGTTCCAAGCGAATACGCTCTTCTTGACCTTTGGCGATCGGATTGAAAAAACCTAATTTCTCAATAAAGCGACCGTCACGTGAATTACGGCTATCAGTAACAACTACTTGATAGAATGGACGCTTTTTTGCGCCGCCACGTTGCAAACGAATGGTAACCATATCGTCCTCATACTAGTTAAAAAATTTAAGGTCCCGAAATGGGATCCCCGCTAATTGAAGCCGCGGAATTGTACTCCTTTTTAGCTTAATTGCAAGCCATACACCGCTTTAGCGACAATCTAAATACACCGCTTCTTGCCGGCTTTAATAAGCGTGGTAATTCCATCGTGATTTAGCACTAAAAAAGCCGAAGCACATCAAGCCACTAGCTAGATGCAGGCAACAACTCAGCGGGCTTTGACTTAATCTAAGACTTGCACCAACATAAGCTTCTTTTTGCAGATATGTAGGCGATAAGTTTATGCAGTACCAGTGGATATTGTTTGATGCCGATGAGACGCTGTTTCATTTTGATGCCTTTGCTGGCTTACAATTAATGTTCTCGCGTTACGGTGTGAGTTTTGAACAGCAAGATTACCAACACTATCAAGCCCGTAACCTGCCGCTTTGGGATGCCTACCAAGCAGGCCAAGTAAACGCTGAGCAGCTACAACAGCAGCGCTTTGAATACTGGGCTAATAAACTCGAGCAACACCCTCAGCAGCTTAATGACGCCTTTCTAGTGGCCATGGCAGACATTTGTAGCCTTTTGCCTGGTGCTAAAGACTTGCTTGATGCCTTAAAGGGCAAGGTGAAAATGGGCATTATTACTAACGGGTTTACATCATTGCAAAATATTCGCTTAGAGCGCACCGGCTTAACCGGGTATTTTTCACCGCTGGTTATATCTGAACAGGTAGGCGTAGCCAAGCCACATAAAGACATTTTTGAACATGCATTTGAACAAATGCAGTATCCAGAGAAACACAAGGTATTGATGGTTGGGGACAACCCGCATTCAGATGTGCAAGGTGGCTTAAACGCTGGTGTTCATACCTGTTGGTTAAATAGACATGGGAAAGACAGACCTGCAGGAATAGAGCCTCATCATGAAGTGAGCTCACTTAAGCAGCTGCAAACCCTGTTAGAGGCGGCATAACTTTACGTACGCTTAAAAAGTCAAAAGGGGCATAGCCCTTCAGCTTCTGCCCCTTTCGGTTATATGACCCTTTGCCTTTCTTGGGTCTTTCTACTTTTGCTTTAAATAATGGACTGGTTACCAGTGCCTTTATCGCATTGTCATTTATTTGCCCTCGGCCATGCTCATGAGTAAGCACCAGCTTGGCGGCTTTTTTATTAGCCATAATATCCTCGTTTAACGGTGTAATTAAGTGCCTAATTGGTCACTTGCTGCGCAGTATATCGTAAACTGGCATAAACCCAAATCATCTTCACTTCCTTTAATCTGTTTTTGCCCTTAAGTATTCGGATTAAATCTACCCACTAAAAAAGTAGGCCGAAGCCTACTTTAGAACAACTCTAACTAGCCAAGCTTAGTGACTAATCATCCACGGCCGCATAGACGGGAACATTTTCTCCCCACTGGCGGTATAAAACAGCTTTGAGCCTCCGCGTTTAGTATGAGTACAACCACAACCCTTTTTCACTTTCTCGGCATTTTCAGCTCTGGTATCAGCCGTTGAATGTTGCGGTTCGTGCCGCGCTTGCTCGTTTCTCTCTATAGCTTGTTTAGTTTCTGCCGCCATATCGAGTACCGAGGGTGGCAACATAATCACCCTTGCAGATAACGCGTCACACTTCGGGCACTTAGCTGGCTTAGCACTATCGTCCATAGCGGCTAATTCATAAAACAAACCATGTTCAGCACATTTATAGTCATAAACTGGCATAGTTCACCTCGCTTACTTATCTAGGTCAGGCGCTAAAGGCATGTCAACGCTACCGTCTAGGTACTTGGTTGGGCCATCGGCATTAGGTTTGATATCAAACTCAAAGATGTCAGTTGGCAGCCACAAGGTGGCACACGAGTTGGGTACGTCAACGACTCCACTTAAGTGACCTTGTACAGGTGCGGTTCCCAACAGTGAGTAGGCTTGCGCCCCGCTGTAACCAAACTTCTTCAGATACTCAATGGCGTTCAAGCAAGCTTGACGGTAGGCCACGTTGGCATCGAGATAATGCTGCTTACCGTTTTCGTCAACCGAGATACCTTCAAAGATCAGGTAATCGTCATACCGAGGGGCAATTGGGCTTGGTTTGAAGATAGGGTTTTTAATCGCGTACTTAGACATGCCGTCTTTAATTAAGTTAACCCGTAAGTGAATCCAACCGGCCATTTCAATCGCACCACAAAACGTGATTTCGCCATCGCCTTGGCTAAAGTGCAAATCGCCCACCGACAAGCCGGCGCCTTTTACATACACTGGAAAATAGATTTTTGAACCACGAGATAAATCTTTAATGTCGCAGTTACCACCATGTTCACGCGGCGGTACTGTTCTTGCGCCTTCTTCAGCGGCGACTTTGGCTTCTTCGGGTTTCATGTTACCCATATGTGCGGTTGGCGCATAAGGCAGTGCCGCTAACATAGGTACTCTGTCTGGGTTGGTATCAAACAGTTCTTTTTCACGGCGGTTCCACTCGTCTAACATCTTCTTATCAGGTAAGCAGCCAATTAAGCCAGGGTGGATTAAACCAGCGAACTCAACACCAGGAATGTGTCGAGATTTGGTGAACATACCATTGAAGTCCCAAATCGATTTTTGCGCTTCTGGAAAGTGTTCATCCAAAAAGCCGCCACCGTTTTGCTTTGAAAAGAAGCCGTTAAAGCCCCACTGCGAATCATCAAAGGTACCAATATCTAGAATATCAACTTCGAGCAAATCACCGGGTTCCGCGCCTTCTACGCCTACCGGGCCAGATAAAAAATGCACCTGAGATAAGTCAACATCGCGAACATCAGAAGCGTCGTCGTCATTTTTGATTTGCCCGCCAGTCCAATCTACACACTCTAAAATAAAGTCATCACCGGGCTTCACCGTTGCGGCCATTGGAATATCTGGATGCCAACGGTTATGTAGCTTTTCGTTGTCGTATGCTGATTGTTTTAGGTCAATTTTAATGATTGTTTCTGCCATGGTCTTTCTCCTTGAATGTAAACTTCACACACTGGCCGTTTAAACCGACAAATATGCGGCAACTTGTTGTTCATCAACCTCGTCACGCTGAACGTCGTGAACGATTTGTCCTTTCTCTATCACCAATATTCGGTCTGCCACATCAAGGGCAAAACTTAATACTTGTTCCGATACCACTATCGACAAACCACGCTGGTCGCGGATTTGCTTTAGTGTTTTGGCCATGTCTTTAATGATGGAAGGCTGAATTCCCTCGGTAGGTTCGTCTAACAGCAGTACGCTGGGGTTGCTGGCTAGCGCTCTGGCTATCGCTAACTGTTGCTGCTGCCCACCCGATAAATTGCCGCCTCGGCGATGACGCATCTCCCATAACACCGGAAAAATACTGTATAAGTCGTCGGGGATTTTGCTGGAGCCAATACTGGTTAAACCTGTTTCTATGTTCTCTTGCACCGTCATAGTGGAAAAAATCATTCGCCCTTGCGGCACAAAGCCAAGGCCAGAAGCCACTCGTTGATGACTTTTTTGCTCACTTAGCGATGTTCCCTCTAGCTTTACTTCACCAGAACGACTTGGAATCATGCCAATCAAAGACTTCATCAAAGTGGTTTTACCCATGCCATTTCTGCCAAGAATCGCCACAATTTCGTTCTTCTTCAGGCTAAAGTTCATTCCTGATATCACTTCACTTTGACCATAAGCCACGTGGTAATCTGTTAGTTCCAACATCGCCTTCTCCTTAATGACCTAAGTAAACTTCAATAACTTTGGGATCGTTCTTCACCCGCTGCATCGAGCCTTCAGATAGCACCTTTCCCTGGTGCAACACGGTCACCCGATCTGCAATGTCTTCGACAAATTGCATATCATGCTCAATCACCAGCACCGAACGCTGCTTAGTGATGCTTTGTAGCAACTCTGCAGTTTGCTTGCGCTCGGCCACTGACATGCCTGCTACAGGCTCATCAAGCATCAGTAGTTCAGGGTCTTGAATCAGCAACATGCCTATTTCTAACCATTGTTTTTGGCCATGGCTGAGTAAGTCAGCTTGGTCGTGAAGCTTGTCGGTGAGAAACACCATTTCTGCAATTTCTAGAATCTTGTCTTGTACTTCCTGGTCACGTTTAAAGGTTAAAGCACCCCAAACGTTACGCCCCCGCGGGTAAGATATTTCTAGGTTTTCAAATACGCTTAGGTCTTCGTATATCGATGGTGTTTGAAATTTTCGCCCAACCCCTGCGTGCACAATTTGGTGCTCTTTAAGTTTGGTTAGCTCCTTTTTCTTAAATTTAATAGAGCCCTCAGTGGCTTTAGTTCGGCCACAAATAAGGTCTAACACCGTAGTTTTACCCGCGCCATTGGGGCCAATAATGACTCTGATTTCCTGCTCTTCTACATATAATGACAAATCATCTACCGCTTTAAATCCGTCAAAGGACACCGTTAACCCCTCAACACTTAGTACAAAGTCTTTGTCGCTAGTTTTTTGATTAAGCTGGGACATTACGGCTCTCCTCAAGTGATGATGACAGGCTAGACGTCACTGGTTCTTTAGCTGGAGTGGTGGTTTTTTCTGGAATTGGCGCTGGCGGAGTTAGCCCCACTTTTTCACGATTAATAAAGTGCTTAAACCAAGGTTGAATGTAGGTTTGATACAAGCCAGCTAAGCCGTCTGGAAACGCCAATACCACGCCAATAAACAGCGCCCCCATGGCAAATAACCACAGCTCGGGAAAAGACTCTGAGAAGCTGGTTTTGGCTAAGTTAACCAATAAAGTGCCGTATACTGCGCCCAACAGCGACAAACGTCCGCCTACCGCACAAAAGATCACCATTTCAATCGACGGCACGATGCCCACAAACGAAGGCGACATAAAGCCCACCTGCAGAGTAAACATTGCGCCACCAATAGCCGCAAATGCTGCGCCTATACAAAAAACAAAGATTTTGAAGCTTGCTACGTTGTAGCCAGAAAAGCGCACTCGGTCTTCTTTCTCGCGCATCGCCACCAGCAAACGACCTAACTTACAGCGTTTGATATACAAGGCTGCAAACAAGCACGCAAATAGCAAAGCAACGTTCACGAAGTAAAGAAGATACTGAGCAGACTCGGTACGAATGTCCCAGCCTACAAAGGTGCGTAAATCGGTAATGCCGTTTACCCCACCGGTATAGCCTTGCTGGCCAATAATCAAAATGGTGAGAATAGCGGCAATGGCTTGAGTAATAATGGCGAAGTACACGCCACCTACCCGTCGTGTGAACATCGCAACACCAATGATAAAAGCAAATATCACCGGCACCGCAATCACCGCCAATAAGGTAAAGCTTAAGCTATGGAAGGGCTGCCAAAACCATGGCAACTCGGTGAGCTGATTCCAATCCATAAAATCAGGAATACCAGGAGTAGACTGAATGGCAGTGGCTTCTGGGTTTGACGCTTCCAGCTTCAGAAACATCGCCATGCAATACCCACCTAAACCAAAGAATACCCCTTGGCCTAGACTTAAAATGCCGCCGCATCCCCAGCACAACACCAAGCCAATCGCGACGAAAGCGTAGGTAAGGTATTTGCCGATTAAATTCAGCCGGAAAATATCTAATGCCAAAGGTAAAACAAGCAATAAGATTACAGCCAATAAAAGGTACTTCCACCAATCTACTGGGCTACTATTCTGCGCAGGCGCAGCACTAATTTGTGATGACATCATCATTCTCCCTAACGACGAACCTTGAGCGAAAACAAACCTTGTGGGCGTAGCATTAAAATGCCGACCACGGTCAATAAGGTGAGAACTTTAGCCATAGAACCACTAAGGAAAAATTCCATGGTGGATTGAGCTTGTGAGATGGTAAAGGCAGAGGCTACTGTGCCAAGTAAGCTAGAAGCGCCACCAAATACCACCACTAAAAAGGTATCTACAATGTACAATTGCCCGGCGGTAGGTCCGGTAGATCCCACCATGGTAAAGGCCGAGCCAGCGACGCCTGCAATACCGCAGCCCAAAGCAAAGGTATAGCGATCCACCCTCTCGGTATTAATGCCCACAGCACCGGCCATAGCGCGGTTTTGCACCACTGCGCGAGTTTGTTTACCCAAACGTGATTTTTGCATCAACAAGTAAACGCCAATGGTGATAAAGATGGTGAGCACCATGACAAATATGCCGTTAATCGGCACTTCAATAATGTCGGTGATGGCGTAAGATCCCATTAACCAATCAGGTAAGCTCACCCCCACTTCCCTAGCACCAAATACGGTGCGGTAAAGTTGCTGTAAAATTAGGCTTAAGCCCCAAGTCGCTAATAAGGTATCTAAAGGGCGCTTGTACAAATGGCGAATCATTGCCCACTCCACAAAAGCGCCTAAGGCTCCGGTGACCACAAAAGCCAGCAACATGGCAATAAAGAAGTAGCCGTCAAATAAGCTAGGTAAATAGGCGCTAAATAGCTGAGAGGTAAGGTAGGTAATGTAAGCACCGAGAATCATAAATTCGCCGTGCGCCATATTAATCACACCCATTTGGCCGAATATAATGGCCAAACCTAAAGCCATAAGAACAAATACAGAAAATAAAATTAGACCGGCAAATCCCTGCATGGCGAAAATGGCGGTAAGCTCTGAGCTGGTATAATCGGCAAACATCTTGTGTTCCTCATTAAAGCTATAGAAAAGGAAGGTGACCTAGCGCACTAGGTCACAACACGTGGTTACTGATAACCTTTAGGGAATGGGTTTGGCTCAATCAGGTCTTCTGTTTCATACACCACTTCATACTGGCCATTCGGTAAGGCATGACCGATACGTGTTTTAGACCATAAGTGATGGTTTTCATGAACCTTCACATAGCCCTCTGGTGCAGTGGTAAGTTCAAGATTTGGTGAAGCAGCACGCACTTTATCAATATCAAACGAGCCGGCTTTTTCTACTGCGGCTTTCCATAACCATGGGCCTAAGTAAGCCGCCTGTGTTACATCACCAATTACGATGTCATCACCCCAGCGCTTCTTAAAGGCAGCAACAAACTCTTGGTTATTTGTGTTAGTCAGGCTTTGGAAGTACTTCATCGCCGCGTAAGCGCCTTGCATGTTTTCGCCACCAATGCCTAAGATTTCATCTTCGGTAACTGAGATAGTCAGAACCAATGGTTTCTCTTTGGTCATATCAATGCCAGCCGCTTTAAGTTGCTTGTAAAAAGCCACGTTAGAGCCACCCACAACAATCGCGTAGATAACATCAGGTTTTTTCAATTTGATTTTGTTGATAACAGAGTTAAATGAGGTGTGACCTAGCGGGTAGTACTCTTCGCCAACTACCTTAAGGCCTAATTTGTCAATGTGCTTACGAGCAATTTTATTAGAGGTACGCGGCCAAATATAATCCGAACCTAACAAGAAAAAGCTTTTAGCATCTTTGGTCTTGGTTACCCAATCGATACCAGAAATGATCTGCTGAGTGGCTTCTTGACCCGTGTAAATAACATTCGGTGACTGCTCCAAGCCCTCATAGAATGTAGGGTAATAAAGCATGCCGTTGTATTGTTCAAACACTGGCAGTACCGCTTTGCGCGATGCTGATGTCCAACAACCAAATACCGCAGCGGCCTTATCTTTTACTAATAGTTTTTTAGATTTTTCAGCAAAGGTTGGCCAGTCACTGGCGCCATCTTCTTGCACATATTCAATTTGACGACCCAGTACGCCACCCATAGCGTTAATCTGTTCAATCGCCAACATCTCTGCTTGTACCGAACCCGTCTCACTAATGGCCATGGTGCCAGTGATGGAATGTAAGATACCTACCTTCACAGTATCGTCGGTCACCGCTAAACCGGTGGTATTCACCTCGGCGGTGCTCATGGCAGCGGCTAAGCTTAGCTGTGACACCAACATAGCTGCTGGCAATGCCATCATTCCTTTTAGAATGTTCCGGCGTAGCACATTGCTTAAGCCTGATTTATTAAGTTTTTGCATAGTGATAGTCCCTGCTGAGTGTGTAAGACAATGTGTCCATACTTGCTGACTACCATTTTGCAAAAATCGGCTAAACAGCAAAATTAGCTAATTGCTCTAGCCCACTACGTCATTTGACGCATAGCCACAATGCAACGATTGATTTAGGGTCAAGACTCATTAGCGCATGCTGATAACAAGCCATCCCCATATTCTCAACCTATCAATAACATACTGATTCTATTGATATTTATGACATTACCATGATGGTGATTCGGCGTGATTAATGCTTACTTCTGGCTAAGCCAATAAAAGGAAGGCGCGTAAACCATGAAGGATCAGCACGTATTTAAGGCGAGGCGAAACTACAACCGCTGGGTCGCCAATCAAACCTTGGAAGATTATGCGCTGAGATTTACCTCTAAAAGTGCTAGGCAATGGTCAGTTGCTCGCGTCTCTAATACTGCCTTAGGCGCTATCTCTTTTCTTGCCTTAGAAGCAATAGGCGGAGCGTTAATGCTCAGCTATGGGTTTAGCAACTCACTCGCCGCAATCTTAGTCGTTTCAGCGATTATCTTTTTTTGCGGTATGCCTATCTCTTACTACGCGGCACGTTACGGCGTAGACATTGATTTGCTCACCCGTGGCGCGGGCTTTGGCTACATTGGTTCTACCATTACCTCGCTAATCTACGCCTCTTTTACCTTTATCTTTTTTGCCATTGAAGCGGCGATAATGGCCTCAGCCTTAGAACTATTATTTGATATCCCTCTAAGCATTGGTTACTTAATTAGCGCGATCGTTGTTATTCCTTTAGTTACCCATGGCATTACGTTTATTAGCCGCTTTCAGCTGTGGAGCCAGCCCCTGTGGCTAGTATTACAAATCACCCCTTTTGTATTTATCCTGTGGCACGAATCGAGCGCCATAGACAACTGGCTACAATACCGCGGCAACCAAGAAACCGGCTCTACAGGCCAATTTAACCTGCATCTATTTGGTGCAGCTTCGGGAATACTGTTCTCTTTAATGGCGCAAATTGGCGAACAAGTCGACTTTTTACGCTTTATGCCAGAGGCCAACAAAAAACATCGAGCATGTTGGTGGTTAGCATTACTCTCGGCCGGTCCCGGTTGGATAATTGTCGGCGCGGTGAAAATTTTACTGGGATCATTTTTAGTGGTGTTAGCGATTAACGCAGGGGTGAGCCAAGATGTGGCCGGTGACCCGATTCAAATGTACCAAGTGGCATTTTCATATATGACGCAGTCACCGCTGGTTGCCCTATCGCTTGCCGGTATTTTCGTACTGGTTTGTCAGCTAAAAATTAACGTTACCAATGCTTATGCTGGCTCTATTGCTTGGTCTAACTTTTTTTCGCGTTTAACCCATAGCCACCCAGGGCGAGTGGTTTGGCTGGTGTTTAATGTCATCATCGCGCTGCTTATTATGGAGCTGGGTATCTACTCGGCCATCGAAGATATTCTAGGTATCTACTCTAACGTGGCCGTGGCTTGGGTAGGTGCGCTGGTTGCCGATTTGATCATCAATAAACCCTTGGGTTTAAGCCCTAAACATATTGAGTTTAAGCGCGCTCACCTCTACGACATTAATCCGGTTGGGGTAGGTGCCATGGTATTTGCCTCGTTTGCCGGAATATATTGTTATACCGGCAACCTCGGCGATACCGCCCAAGCGCTAGCGCCGTTTATCGGTTTGGGCTGTGCATTTGTTTGCTCGCCCATTATTGCTGTGCTCACCCAAGGGCGCTATTACCTGGCTAGGGAGTCCACACTACCTAATACAATCCAAGGTGAGTGTACGGTTTGCCAAAATAGCTTTGAGATTGAGGATTTAGCCAGTTGCCCAGCCTACGGTGGAGCAATTTGTTCTTTGTGTTGCACCTTAGATGCGCGCTGTCACGATCAGTGCAAAACCAACGCCCGATTTGGCCAGCAATTAAGTCAGTTTGTAGCCTTAATTCTCCCTAAATCTGTCTCGTCGTTAATGAATACCCGCTTGTTGCACTTTTCTGGCTTGATGGCGCTAATCGCCATGCTTATCGCGAGTTTGTTTTATCTGGTGTACGCACGAATACCAGGAAGCGAAGTAGCCACCAAAGCTGCTATTTCAGCCACCTTAAGCCATATATTCTTTTTATTAATGATCATTATGGGGGTGTTGGTGTGGCTGTTTGTATTGGCCAACGACAGCCGCCAGTTTGCGTTAGATGAATCGCAGCGCCAAACCCAGTTACTCAGCCAAGAAATCTCTGCCCACGAAGCCACTGACCAAGCCCTACAGCAAGCGAAAGAAACCGCGGAATCGGCTAACCATGCCAAAAGCCGCTATCTCACCGGCATTAGTCACGAGTTAAGAACACCGCTAAATTCAGTCTTGGGTTATGCCCAGTTATTAGAAAAAGCCCCCACCTTGGCTAACGAACATGTGGCTAAAGTTTCGTTAATCAAACGCAGTGGCGAGCACTTGGCCGACATTATCGAAGGCTTATTGGACATTTCAAGAATTGAAGCGGGTAAGCTTGAACTGCAGCGAGACCAAGTGGAAATAGGTGCCTTACTCAACGACTTGGTCGATATGTTTAGCTTACAAGCCAAGAATAAAGGCATTAGTTTTAGCTACCAACCGAGTCCTTATCTACCTCATTGGGTAGTGGCAGATGAAACCCACTTACGGCAAATTTTGATCAACCTATTATCCAACGCGGTAAAATTTACCCAGCATGGTGAAGTCTCGCTAAAAGTGCATTATCGCAATCAAGTGGCCGAATTTACCATTAGTGATACCGGTGTTGGCATAAGTGAACAAGACCAAGAACGGGTCTTCAAACCCTTTGAGCGAGTGCGTCGCAGTGGTTCAGTACAAGCTCAAGGAACGGGCCTTGGTTTAACCATAACTCAATTGCTCACTGAAATAATGGGTGGCAATATCAGCCTCACTAGCGAGCCTGGAAAAGGCAGCGTATTTAAATTGAGTCTGATGCTCTCAAGCATTGAAAAAGCCCCCAGCCAAGCGCCAACCTTAGGTAAAATAGAATCCATAGATGGACCAAGTAAAACCGTTATGGTAGTAGATGATGACCCCAACCATAGAAGTCTAGTGCTACAAATTCTCCAGCCTTTAGGCTTTAGCGTGTTAGAGGCCAGTGATGCTATTGACTGTTTAAGTGCTCTAAAACACAACAAGGTTGATTTGTTTCTATTAGACATCTCCATGCCCGTGATGAGTGGTTGGCAATTACTGGCTGAGTTGCGTAAACAAGCGGTAGAATCACCCATTATTATGGTGTCGGCGAATGCTAATGAACCCTCGTTTTTAGACGCAGGGATCCGCCATGTTGAACAAGCTCTTCACAATGACTATTTAGCCAAGCCAATACGTTACAACGCGCTACTTGAGAAAATAGCCAAAGCCTTAGCCATTACTTGGCGATTTAGCTCAATAACGCCGCCAACACCACCTCAACCCTCTTCGCTAGTGACAAATACAGCGCCAACGATCAATCAACATCAGCGAGAACAGCTAAACGAAATTAACCAGATGGCGCAACTGGGTTTTGTACAAGGCATTGAGCAAGGGTTGCAGCACTTAGAATGTGACCCAAAGCTTTTAGTCATTACCCAGCAGTTCAGACAAGACTTAAGTCAATTTCAGTTTTCTAAAATAAGCATGGCTTGCGAACAGCTCATAGAAAAGGAGGATTTATCATGAACACGGCAAGCTCGAAAGGCGTTATTTTAGTAGTCGACGACGCGGCCGAATCTTTAACCATGTTAAACACCGCCCTCAACGAACAAGGTTATACGGTACTCATTGCCATGGATGGACAGCAGGCCCTAGATATTAGCCTACGGATTAATCCAGATTTAGTACTCATGGATGCCTTAATGCCCAACATGGACGGTTTTGAAGCCTGTCAACTGCTTAAACAAGATAGCGATTTTAGCGATATTCCAGTGATATTTATGACCGGTTTGAGCGACAGCGAATCAATGATTAAGGGCTTAGAATCAGGCGGTGTCGACTATATCCATAAACCCATAAAGCTCGATGAGTTATTCGCGCGAATAAAAGTTCACCTTAGCAATGCGCGCCTCACTCGCAGCGCTCACGGCGCTTTAGATGAGTTAGGCCAAGCCACCTTCACCATCAACAATAAAGCAGCTGTTATTTGGCGTAGCTCTAAAGCGGCCGCGCTTTTAAGCTCAATAAACATAGAGCTTAATCAAAACCTTGAATTACTCACCCAACAACTAAAAACGTGGCTTATGCATAAGCCAGAGAAACATTCGATATTGTCGCTAGCTAAACTAGATAAGCCGCTGCAGATCCGCTATCTGGGGCAATCATCCCCCGGAGAACACTTACTGCGATTAGTCGACAACGACGAGCACAGCATGCGCGATTCACTGCGCCAACGCTTTGCCTTAACTGAACGTGAGTCTGAAGTGCTGTTTTGGTTAGCGAGAGGAAAAACCAATCGTGAAATTGCCCAAATATTGGATATGAGTCCGCGTACTGTCAATAAACACCTTGAAGCCATATTTCAAAAGTTAGCCGTAGAGAACCGAACCAGTGCAACGGCAGTCTGCTTGGCCTATCTAAATGAAATATAAGCTAATGAATTAACGCATTTTTAAATAATGATTGTACCTGAACCGAGCAAGTTGGCTCGGGCAAGTGTAAACAATAGCTAACTGCAAATAAGGCTTTTCTGATGAATCCACGCCTTAGTCCTTCCGCTTAATTGTATAAAAAAGCTTATTGCCACTAGGATTAACAGCTAGCGAGGAGGCTTTATGAAGATTTCTCAAATCCGCATAGAACACACAGCAGGACAGGCTATTTTACGTGCCGACTGCGCGGGTTTTGACTTGTGGTATAAGTTTCCAGAGCAGTACCCTCCGGCCTTAAGTGCTGATCCCTTTATTGCAGCCTGCTTGCTAATAAGCATGGCCAAGAATCAAGATTTACAACTAGAAGATAGCGCCAACTACTCACCCACTTTGCTGAATAACCTAGAGCAACTGCAACATATTTTTAGCTACTGGCAGCCCTACCTTAAGCATCAACTGAGTACGATTAAAGTAAACGGCGGTGTCGCCATGGAGCCGGCTAATGCTAACAACGACACGGTGTCTTTTTTTTCTGGTGGTATAGATGGGAGTTACACCTTTAACCAAAAACAACAGCAGATAGACTACCTATTGTTTGCCAAAGGCATTGATATGCAGCTTTCCAGCGATAATTTGTATCAACAAGCCTTTAACTGCAACAAGCAATATTTGGCCAGTAAAGGCAAACAACTAGTCCCCTGCGAAACCAATGTGCGTTTTTTAGGTTATCACCACCAGCTAAATTGGGGAGTGTGTTTTGGCGGCGGTTTATCGAGCATTGCTTTAGCCTTGGGCGTGAAAAAATGCTTTATCGCGTCTGGGTTAACCTATGAAAACAATATTCCAGAGGGATCTAATTACATCACCGATCATTTATGGAGTAATCACCATACTCAAATAGAACACCATGGTGCAGCTTGTAAAAGAATCGACAAACTAAAGGTGCTAAGCCAAGACCCTGACTACCTAAACATACTACGAGTATGCTGGCACGATCATGGTTATAACTGCGGCGAATGCGAAAAATGCCTACGTACCATGAGCAGCTTGCGAGCACTCGGCATAGAGTGCAACACCTTTCCTAAACTTAGCGACCAAAAAATCAAGCAACGCCTCCGCCCACTAAAATTGTATAACGTGCATGATGTGCAGTTTCTTGAAGAAAACATCGAGCAGGCAAAGCAAGCTCACGACAAGGTATTAACCGAAGCCCTTGAGCATATAAAGCGAAACTTTCAACTACGAGAACTGGCCAATCAATTTGATGACTTAGTGCTTCACGGCTACGCCCACAAACTAAAACAACTCGTTAAAAAGCACTAGTCCGCCTTATGCGAATTCATCAACTTAACCTAGAAAAGCACCGCCGTTACAATAAACTCTCAGCCATGCTTGGGCCTTTTCCCTTATGGTTTAAGAGCAGCCCCGATTTGGTTTTGGCGGGGAACGATGCCAGCCCATTTATTTGTTCAGCCTTAGCCCCGGCGATGTTTTTGGGTGAAGATATCGTGGTAGATAGGCAGTATTACGTATCCGCAACCTTGCTAGAAAACTTGCAGAAAATCCAAACCATCATGCATGCTTGGAACCCCATTTTTAAGATAATCAATATTCAAGCCACCACTCAAAGCTTTAAACCGTCAAATAAACAGTTGGGTCATAGCGTATTTTTTTCTGGCGGCGTAGACGGCACCTATTCGTTGATTCAGCATCTAAACCAGCTAGAGAATCTTATTCTGATAAACGGCTTTGATTTCAGCATGGACAAAACCACGTGGCGCAATATGGTGGCACGCTGTCAGAGAACGGCTCACATCTTCGACAAGCGATTGATTTGTGTTGAAAGCAATTTGAAGGAGTTTACCGGCTGGACCCGTTTAGCGCGTTTCGCTAATTTTGGCGCTTCGCTTGCCAGCGTGGCACTGCTGCTTAACCCTAAAAGTGCTTTGTGCAGCGCAGCGGTTACTTATGATGCAGTGCACCCATCAAACGGCCACCCATTGGTAGATCCACTCTGGTCATCGGAGTCCTGTGAGTTATCACATGTGGGTTTAGAAGCAGATCGAGCAAAGAAAATCGCCGCCATCAAACACTACCCCGATGCCCTGCACAACTTATGGGTATGCTGGAAAGATCCAAACTGCAATTGCGGGCGCTGTGCCAAATGTTATCGAACTCATATGGCGATGCAGCTCAACGATATTACTAATTTTAAATTTTCTGAACCAATTACTACCACAGACTTAAAACAGCTATCACCTAAGAGTGAAGAAGACTTGTCGTTTTATGAGTATCTTTACCAGCTGGCTATGACTAAGCAAAACAAATTTCTCAGCCGTGTATTAAAGCAAATAATATGGCGTTACCGCAGCAAGCAATTTCTTCGTGAAACCGACCGTTTATTGCTTAACGCTAGTTGGGCTAAATGGCGACGAGGCAGGCTTTCTATCAACCAACTTGCTGATGTGAGCGTATTCCCTAAATACAGCGACCAGCGCCAACTCAAGGACTTGCAGCAACAACTTAAACAACAAAACAGTTTTATCTCTACTTCACAGCTAGGCAGTATTTTCGATTAGCGTGTTGTTAAACCGCTACCGTCGCTTTTGAAAATAACTGAACCACAAAAAAGCCGACCCTTAGGTCGGCTAAGAATGAACCCATCAGGTTACTTAGCGATTAAGTCTTTATAAGCAATGGTTTTACCCTGTGGCTTCTCGTTGGCTAATTTGGCTTTAGGTGAGCCAGGTTGGTTTAACCAGTAAGAGGCATCTTGCTTAGGATTAAGCTTAGGTCCACATTCTCCTTGCGCGCCACTGCGTTCTAAGCGAGTTAACACTTTGTCTTGGGCTGCGGCTAAACCATCCATCGCTTCTTGAGGTGTTTTCTCACCGCTGGCTGCTTCTGCTACGTATTGCCACCATAGTTGAGCCAGTTTTGGATAGTCTGGTACGTTAGTTCCTGTTGGCGTCCACTGAACTTGTGCATCACTGCGATAGAACTCCACTAAGCCATCCTAGCCCCCCGATGAAGTTGCTTACAGCCTCGTGACTTTACCCTCTTGGCTTTGTTTTGAGCGAGATAACGAGCTCGGCCCTTGACCATGTTGTCGAGCATCAAAAGTATAAACCGAGGTCGACTCTCCAGCGTAGTCAACTATGACTTCATAACAAGGAAAATACTGGTGTTCCGCAGCGACAGACACCTTCAGTTGACCATGCTCCCAATTGAAGCTAACTTCAAACAGCGCGTGAACAGAGCCAAGACCAATTCGGTCAACTACGGCGGTAAACACATCTTTTAAGGGCAACTCAAAGTCCACATAATCGCCTAACTTTATGGTGCTCTTCATTTCGCCAAAACTCGCGCCATCGTAAGGTGCGTATGGCCGCGCCCCTAACACTGCCAAAGTCAAAATCCTTCCATTGGCCCCTAGCTCTAGCAGCGATTTATCGCCAAGATTAACGTCGGTTTTATCGAAAACTGTCGCATCAGTCTCCTTACCTTCAGCCCACCAAACGTCACCAACATTCCCCGTAGAATCTAACTGCGTATATAAGCCTGGAGTTCCAAAGGCCTTATTTTGTTCTGTCACTTGCCTAATTTCGCCCGTCGCCCTATTCAACTTAACTTGAACGCTCAACTCGAACATGGAGCCGATCCCCTGAGCATCACCTTCGCTAAACTCTCGGTCATCGCCTTCAAAGCGGAATATTGCCCGTAACAAATCGGCGCACTCAGTGTTGCCAAGCTCACTTTTAGCTACCGCTTTATCCCAGCCCTCACTGATCAACGTCGTAATAAAGTCTTTCATATCGACCAAAGTGCTCGCCACGGAAGTGACTGACATTTCGTTTATATCAAAGGCGTTTGACAGAGCCCATAACTGGCTGGGTACAAAGCCTCTCAGCGTGACATTCACGATTTCCGTTTGTGTTCCACCATGCCCAGAACCACCACTGCTGCCGCCACTCCCTCCAGAGCCACCACCTGAAGAGCTTCCCGCCCCGGCATTTGCGCCTGCACTAGCACCGGTAGCAACGTTAGTTTCATTGTTCGCGGCATTGTCATTTTGGTTATGATTATTATTTTGACTAGAGTTCTCACCATTAAAGGCATTTTGATTACTGTTATTAATTCCCAACCCCTGGTTAATTCCCGCTCCCGCTTCTGTCACATTGCTAGGATTGGCTATTGGACCAGATGGCTTGGAGTTAACACTGGCCAACACATCGGATACTTGTTGACCTAGCGAAACCGCACTATTTAAAGCATCACTGCGCGCATCGCCCGCCAGTGTTCCAGCGTGTTGTGCGGTTTGCAGTGCCACCTCGGCCAAGGTAGATAAGGTTGAGCTCAATAAGTCACTGCCTGAAGCATCGCGGAATAGTCCTGGCGTGCCCAGTGCGGCTAACGTCGCGGCGGCGGTCTGTGAGTTGGGCAAAGGCGTGGGCGGCATAATGCTGAGATTTCCGTCGGTTACCGTGGCATTCATATCGGAGATACCGCTGTCACGGCTCCCCGCTTGAATGGCGGCTATCTCTGAGGCTGTGTGCGGGATAAGCGAATCTTGCCAATTGAAATAACGACTGGCATCTATCTTCTCTGCGCTATTCGCCCGCCCTAGTATTGCTTCCCCAAAGACACCGGCCGAAGGAAGATAAATGGTGTCGGTAACGCGCTGTTGGCCAATGAGATCCACAAAGCTGCTACGCAGTGTTCTTAAATAACAGTCGATGCTTGAACGTAAAGGATGAGGCTCGGCAACAGCGGGGCTAATGACGCCCTCTAAGTCATAGTGGGTCACTTTACCCTGATTCAGAAATTCACTATAAAGCTCAAACTTAGTGTCCTGCCAATCCAAGCTAACCTTGTGAAGTGAAATGCTTAGTTCTCCGTCAGGACTAGGCTCTCGGATAAAGCCACTTCCCTGATAACTCGGACCTTGGCCATGCAGTTGTAGGGTAATTTCTGCAATGATGTCATCACTGCTGCGCTCCGCTGAAGACATCAACTCTATTTCTATTTGACAACACTCTCCCTGCTTTCGTACTTTTAAGCGCCCAGATAGTGGCCGATTAAAAGAAGCTTGCTGATCCTTACCGTGAACCGTACTCACAGCTTCACTTAGCACCAAAGATTGCTCTGCCGCTTGTTGTTCCGACTGATGAAGCTTAAGAATGATGAAGTTCTCGGTGAAGCCCACCGGTGTGGCGGAAGCCAACTCCATCAAGGGTAATGGTGGATGAAGTGCCGATTGGATGTGGAGACTTTCTAGCACCGCACTTAACTGCTCGCGTTCAGTCGAAAAAATCAATAAACGCGTAGCAGCATAACGCTGTCGATTAAAAAACAACTCAATCTCTTTAATGTAATCCAAGGGGACAATGCTCGCTTGCTGCTCAAGCGCACTGATCACTTCAGATTTCAAATCAGAAAACAGTACTTTAGAATCCCGAGCAAGCAAAGTATACGGGACGGATAGACTCACCTTAGTTTCGTTCGCTCCCTCATCGACTATTGTCATATCCAATTCAGCTTTGATAAATTGAATATGAGATAAATCCGGGCTACCTGCTACTGGAGGTAAAACAGCCGTCACTTCCAATGAAACTAAGTCATCCAAGCGCATGCGGTCGCGACCACTGAAATCAACATCGCGAGATATTTTAGGCCCGAGTCCCGTCACCCGGTGTTCAACCGAGCTACTGTTACGGTAGATCAAGGCCCAATGACTATCTTCAAGGGTGACAATATGAGCGGTGATCGCGGTAACAGAAAGATCGCTGCTGATATCAATCACTTCTGTCGAATAATCAGGCCGCTCTATGATTGAAGCAAAACGCTGATAGAGCCGTGCTGAATCCTGTTTTACTAAGGCTTGCAATACCCGCCAATGGGCACGGATAAACTCGAAGTCAAAAGTGATGGGGCGATAGGGCAAGTACATGATCGGGGTGTAATCGAGCGTATCTATTTCTACTTGATACTTCTGTAGCACCTCAAAATATTGCACGGTTAAGGCGTGCATATGATTGTAATTGGTAACATTACGGGTAGTGATTTGCTCAGATTCTTGTTGTTCATCAGTCACCACCACCGAAGAGCGAATAGAGCGCATTGATGAGGCGTTTTGCACGCTGCGGTCGGTAATGTTCTGCTGCAACTCAGACACCAGTTGCCGAGTAGAGTTGGTCTCGGTTTGCACCACCCCTTCTTGAGCCACATGCGAAAACACTGCAGAGCCCCCTGCCCCGCCAGCGCTGGATAAAATACTGGCAGCAGAGAGGTCTAGATCCATCGGAATACCGGTAAGCTCTTTAAGTGGCAAGGTGCCGCTGGCGTTTCCCCCATCGGAGCGTCCACCTCCGACACCGGCAGACAAGCCAGTACCCACCGAGCTGGTAGAGGCCTCGCTATTGGTTTGGCCACGTTGATGCTCCAAAGCCGTAGCTTGAGTCACTTCATCCAGGGCCCGAGTGTGAGTCATGCTATTGCTTAGTTGCTCGTCAATCCGCGTGGTCTCGCCTCTACTAGAGCTTTGTTTGCGATACCAATCAATCACGGCAATATTGCGCGACTCGCCGGGTGCTAGCGCCAACGAATGAATAACCTCGCCTAAATGTGTCCCCATGTTGCGCCAATATTGCTTAAGATGAACAATGTATCCAAGATAGAAACTTAGCGGTGGCTTTTGTTCCATAAGCGCCGACACGCTGTCACTCATTAACAGGCCAGCAAAGCTATTATCAGTAGTTTGAGCATCTATGCGTAACCCTTGCAGTTGATATCTCTGTCCCTTCACGTAGCTAGAGAAGCGAACGCTGCTATGAGTGCTACCAATCATCCCTGGCATTAGTTCATCGGGCGCAGAAGGGGCCTCATCGAAACCTTGTGCTGGTTGCGTTAAATAACGCTGAGCGGCATGATAAAGCCCAAATTCTGCCAGTTCATTAATTGAAACAATACCGAAAAAGCTTTCCAAGATTTGCGCTGACCTAGCGCTTAGTTCGCGCAAGGAATTTGGGGGCAAATAACCAACGGCAGCCACTTCAACTGCAGCAAACTCGTCCTTCAAGTAGGCTGCCCGCTCTATATGGTGATTAATCAAACCTTGGCTATATGCTTTTAGGATCTGGGCATAGTGAACAGGCTTAAAGTGCAATAAATCGCTCACTGAGAAGATATCTATTTGCCGCAGCGCTGCTATATCGCCTTGGCTAATCCCTGGTAGTGACTCCAGTGTAACCAAAGGATCCATCATTCGAGTAAAGCTGGAAGAGCTTGGCATAAGACATATTCCTCTTATCTCGCATTAAATACGGGCTGTCATAGAAGTTTAAAAGAGAGCTACAAGACGCCACACGGCTAAGTTGTGAGAATACTGACGAAGGCTAATCAAAAACTAATAGCTGACAAAACCTGAATAAGCCAATAGAAGCAGACGTTTTGTTAATGAGTTTATCCGCAGGCCTGTAAAAAATGGTGCACAAGCTTGGTAAAGAGCCTCTCAAGAAAAGGGGCTGATACACTTTTTTGCTTTAAGAAGGAAGTTGGCTGAGAATGAAAAGATTGGGAAGGACAAAAATAAAAACTCTATAGAAAAAGAAATAGCAAGACTACAGTTGTGTGAGCCCAACAAAGACAGAAGTAGGCTTATAAAGGCACACGAAGAAGAATAGAAAAAATATACCTAGCAAGCTCAAAAGTGTTGACTCTTATTTAAAACCAAACCTGCTATTTATCCCGACTTAAAAAGCTTACAAAAAGACCCAGCTTGGCTGGGTCTTTTGTTTGAGTCACTTGCTTATTGGGCGATTAAATCTTTATAAGCAATAGTTTTACCCTGTGGCTTCTCGTTGGCTAATTTGGCTTTAGGTGAGCCAGGTTGGTTTAGCCAATAAGAGGCGTCTTGCTTAGGATTAAGCTTAGGTCCACATTCTCCTTGCGCGCCACTGCGCTCTAAGCGAGTTAACACTTTGTCTTGGGCTGCGGCTAGCCCATCCATCGCTTCTTGAGGTGTTTTCTCACCGCTGGCCGCTTCTGCTACGTATTGCCACCATAGTTGAGCCAGTTTTGGATAGTCTGGTACGTTGGTTCCTGTTGGCGTCCACTGAACTCGTGCATCACTGCGATAAAACTCTACTAAGCCACCGAGTTTAGGTGCGGCATCAGTCATTGCTTGCGAGTTAATATCAGACTCACGAATAGGCGTTAAGCCCACCAAGGTTTTCTTCAACGATACCGATTTAGACACTACAAACTGGGCATACAACCAAGCAGCTTGGCGTCTGTCTAACGGCGTAGAGTTTAGGAAAGTCCACGAACCAGTATCTTGGTAACCCAGCTTCATGCCATCTTCCCAGTAAGGGCCACGCGGCGATGGAGCCATACGCCATTTAGGCGTGCCGTCTTCGTTCACTACTGGCAATCCAGGTTTAGTCATATCAGCTGTAAAGGCGGTGTACCAGAATATTTGTTGGGCCACGCTGCCTTGAGCAGGTACCGGACCGGCTTCGCCAAAGGTCATGCCTGGGGCTTCTGGTGGCGCGTATTTCTTCAACCATTCAACATACTTAGCGGTAGCGTAAACTGCCGCAGGACCGTTGGTTGCACCGCCGCGCTCTACACTTGAGCCCACAGGGTTACAGCCTTCTACTCGAATGCCCCATTCGTCTACCGGCACACCATTAGGAATGCCTTTGTCGCCCGCACCCGCCATAGACAACCAAGCATCGGTGAAGCGCCAACCGAGTGAAGGATCTTTTTTACCGTAATCCATGTGGCCGTATACACGCTCACCATCAATAGTTTTTACCTTCTCCGAGAAGAATTCAGCAATGTCTTCATAGGCAGACCAATTAAGCGGTACTCCTAACTCGTAGCCGTATTCCGCTTTAAACTTCTCTTTTAAGTCGGTGCGTTCAAACCAATCGGCACGGAACCAATAGAGGTTGGCAAACTGTTGGTCTGGCAGTTGATAAATTTTTCCATCTGGGCCGGTGGTAAAACTCAGACCGATAAAGTCTTCTAAGTCTAGGGTTGGGAGGGTGACATCTTTACCCTCACCTTTAATAAAATCACTAATAGGCACCACTTTACCGTAACGGAAGTGAGTACCAATTAAATCTGAATCGTTTACGTAGGCATCATAAATATTACGACCCGACTGCATTTGCGTTTGCAGTTTTTCTACTACGTCACCTTCTTGAATCAAGTCATGATTAACCTTGATCCCAGTAATCTCGAAAAACGCCTTGGCTAAGGTCTTACTTTCATATTCATGGGTGGTAATGGTTTCTGAAGCAACATTAATTTCCATACCGCGAAATGGTTTTGCCGCTTCTGTAAACCATGCCATCTCATCCATTTGCTGCTGCTGACTAAGCGTAGAAGGTGTAAATTCATCACCTACCCACTGTTTGGCGGCATCACTGTATTGATCTGCTAAGGCTACGCTACTGCAGCCGGCAATAACCATTGCCACACTAAGGCGAGCTAGCTTAAACATTGATTTTTTATTGTAGGGCATTTCTTCATTCCTTTTGTTTTTAAAGTGCATGTTGTTTTTTCTGCGGCACCTATTGATGCCTTCGCACATCCTTTTTTGCTCTCAAATTGTGTGCAGGTCACCCCCATTTCATCACAATAAACAGCCACACCACCGCTACCGAAAACGGTAACCAAATGCTCAGTTCAGTCATCCCAATAAAACCAAGATGAATAAACGCACTGCTTAATAAACCAATAAACAATCGGTCACCACGGGTGGTAGTGATCGGTAAAAACCCTTTACGTGCCACACAAGGGCTCTTTAGTTCCCAGCAAGTCATGGCAAACAAAATGCAGCCAATGCCGGTAAAAAATAATGCTGATGGAGTCGTCCAAGCCATCCAATTCATGTTGTTTCTCCTATACCCGTCCGAGGGCAAAACCTTTCGCCACATGGTTTCTCACAAACCAGATAACCAATACGCCAGGTAAAATGGTTAATACGCCTGCTGCCGCGAGCACGCCCCAATCAATGCCCGAGGCACTGACGGTGCGAGTCATTACTGCGGCAATGGGCTTCGCGTCTACCGAGGTGAGTGTTCTCGCCAGCAACAGTTCCACCCAACTAAACATGAAACAGAAGAAGGCGGTGACGCCAATGCCTGAGCGGATCAGTGGAATGAAGATTTTGGCGAAGAAGCGTGGGAAGCTGTAACCGTCGATGTAGGCGGTTTCATCAATTTCTCTTGGTACGCCAGACATAAAACCTTCGAGGATCCACACCGCCAACGGCACATTAAATAGGCAGTGCGCCAAGGCCACCGCAATGTGGGTATCGAACAAACCTACCGACGAATAAAGCTGAAAGAAGGGCAGCAAAAATACCGCCGGAGGCGCCATTCGGTTGGTAAGCAGCCAAAAAAACAGGTGCTTGTCGCCGATAAAACGAAACCGCGAGAAGGCATAAGCCGCAGGTAATGCCACCGCTAAGGTAATCGCCATGTTTAGCGACACGTAGTAAATTGAGTTGACGTAGCCCATGTACCAACTGGCGTCGCTGAAAATAGTGATGTAATTAGCCAACGTGAAATGCTCAGGCCAAAAACTTAAGCCGCCCAAAATTTCCTGATTACTCTTAAACGACATAATCAATAACCAATAAATCGGTAACAGTAGAAACAAGATGTAAGTGCCCATTCCTAGTGTTTTTTTAATGTTCATAGTTGCATCCTTTCGCTAGTGCTTACTTACCGTCGTTATGGGTCATGGCGGTATAGAACAGCCAGCTGACTAACAAGATGATTAAGAAATATATGATGGAAAATGCGCCCGCCGGGCCAATATCAAACTGGCCCACAGCCATTTTGGTTAGGGTTTGGCTTAAAAATGTGGTGGAGTTACCCGGGCCGCCACCGGTAAGCACGAAGGGTTCGGTGTAAATCATAAAGCTGTCCATAAAGCGCAATAACACGCCAATCAGCAGCACGTTTTTAAGTTTAGGAAGCTGAATAAAACGAAATACCGCCCAGTTTGACGCACGGTCGATTCGCGCCGCTTGGTAGTAAGCATCTGGAATAGCCCGCAAGCCTGAGTAACACAGCAAAGCCACCAGCGAAGTCCAGTGCCATACGTCCATCAGCAACACGGTAAACCAAGCGTCCATGGGGTTTGCCGCATAGTTGTAGTTGATACCAAGGCTATTTAAGGCCCAGCCAAATAAACCAATATCAGCCCGCCCAAAAATTTGCCAAATGGTGCCTACCACATTCAGAGGAACCAACAAAGGCAAGGCCAATACCAGCAAGCACACTACCGAACCAGGGCCGCGAGCAGGCATCATTAACGCCACTAAAATGCCCAATGGGATTTCAATTAACAATACCGAGCCAGAGAAAATAAACTGTCGAACCAGTGAATCGTGCAAGCGAGTATCGTTAAGGATTTCTCGATACCATTCGGTGCCCACAAAATAGCGAGTATTGGCATCAAAAATATCCTGAATCGAGTAGTTCACCACCGTCATCAAAGGGATGATGGCGCTAAAAGCCACCAGCGCAAATACTGGCAAGACCAAGTACCACGCTTTGTTGGTATAGGGTTTAATCATGATTGTCTTCCTTGGCTACCAAGTATTCATCGATGTACAGCATCAACCATTGTTCGGGAAAGCTAATGTAGGCATGTTGCTGCGGTACGCGTTGGTCTTCTTGTAAGCGGGCTTTAATCACCTGCTCACCCAGCTTTAAACTGAGGATTTTGTAGGTGCCTAGGTCTTCTACGAACAACACTTCAGCTTGGTAAGCATCGCCATTAGGCTTGTCCCATACATGCACAAACTCAGGGCGAATACCTACTTTTAGGTTATTGGACTGACTTGCGTTTACCGCAGCCATCTCGACTGGACTTAAGGCAATTTGTTGTGGCCCAAAACACACACCTTGCTCGCAACGCTCAACTTCCATCAAGTTCATCCCTGGGCTGCCAATGAAGTAGCCTACAAAGGTATGGTTAGGTTGCTCAAACAGCTCTCGCGGGGTGCCAAACTGCACCACTTGGCCGTTGTACATCACGGCAATTTTGTCGGCAAAGGTTGAGGCTTCTAGCTGATCGTGAGTCACGTAAACCATGGTAATGTTGAACTGCTCATGAATTTGCTTGAGCTTCCGGCGCAACTTCCACTTAAGATGAGGGTCAATTACAGTGAGCGGTTCATCAAACAAAATCGCTGATACGTCGTCACGTACCAAACCACGCCCCATCGACACCTTTTGTTTTTCATCGGCGCTTAGGTTGGCGGCCTTTTTATTGAGCACCGCGGTGAGATCGAGGATCTCGGCAATCTCGCCAACTTTTGACTGCACTTTGGCCTTGCTAGCGCCCATATTGCGCAGCGGAAAGGCTAAGTTATCAAATACCGTCATGGTGTCGTACACCACTGGAAACTGGAATACCTGAGCAATGTTGCGCTCTTGCGGCGGAATGTCGTTCACCTTCACCCCATCAAATAAAACCTCCCCGTCCGAGGGTTCTAGCAGACCAGAGATAATATTGAGTAAGGTTGATTTTCCGCAACCCGAAGGCCCAAGCAACGCGTATGCTCCGCCCTTTTGCCACACATGATTCATCTCTCTAATGGCATAGAGTGGTTCGTCTGCTTGCTTGTCATAGCAGTGAGCCAGTGATTTAAGTTGGATCTCAGCCATGGTAGTTGTCCTCAATGCGACGGCTCGAAGCCTGAATTAATTGCCCGTCACCGTTAAACACGTGTAGTTTGTGGGTAGGCACATAGATTTTTATTTTTTCGTCCACATGGTAGGAATGCACGCCAGATAAATGCAGCACCAATTGGAAGTGCTCATTACGTACATGTAAAAAGGTTTCGGAGCCCGAAATCTCAGCCAACTCAACTTGCACCGAAATTTCTAGATCATCGTCATTTTTAGGCAATAAACTCAAATGGCTTGGTCGAATACCAAACTGATAATCCCCCTCGCCCAAGGCTTTTAAGTCAGCATTAAGAGGAAAATGCACTTTGTCATCAAAGGTCACTTCAGTGGCGCTCATTTTGCCGGTGATGAGATTAATCGGTGGCTCATTAAACAACGCCGCAGCAGTCACATTGCAGGGCGAATGGTAGGTTTCAGCAGTGGGGCCACTTTGAATAATGCGCCCTTCATGCAATATGGTGGTGGTACCGCCTAGAGCTAAAGCCTCATTAGGTTCAGTAGTGGCATACACCGCAATGGTATTGCGCTGAGCAAACAAATCTCGCATTTCTTGGCGAAGCTCTTCACGTAACTTGTAATCTAAGTTCACCAAAGGCTCATCAAATAAAATAATGTCGGCATCTTTTACCAAGGCTCTTGCCATGGCTGTACGCTGCTGCTGGCCGCCAGAAAGCTCTAAAGGCAAACGCGATAGGTATGAAGTAATGTGCAGCATTTCTGCTGTTTCCATCACCCGCTTGTTAATCAGCGTTTCCGATTCGTTAGCTAAACGCAAAGGTGAAGCAATGTTGTCGTAAACCGTCATGTTGGGATAGTTAATAAACTGCTGATACACCATCGATACATTTCGTTCTTGTACCGACACTCCGGTGACATCTAATCCGTTCATCAGTACTCGACCAGTATTGGGTTTATCTAAACCCGCCATTAATCGCATCAAGCTGGTTTTGCCCGATAAGGTGCGACCAAGTAATACATTAAACGACCCCGGCTCAAAGTTGAGACTGGCTTGATTTATGTAGTATTGACCGTCAACCATCCGTGTAACGTTTTCCAATGTCAGTGACATGGGTGGGGGCTCTCCTTTTACTTAGCGCTAAACAATGTTCGCACTGTGTTCACAATCGCAAATCTACGAAGATGATTGCTAGAGCCGTGCCACATTCAATGATTTAATCAAGGCACTGATTTTAAAGAGTTTAATTTTAACTAAAGCTTTTATTGAAATTAAACATGTTCATAAAACGTGATCAATGTGAACATTTTGTTAATCAGTTTTGACCAAATAATGTTCGTATGCGAAAGTTCAGCCCTGATCAAGTTCACGTTTACTGATGTGATGCTGATTAAAGGACGAAAATGAGCGAAAAAACTCAGTGGTATTTGGAGCATGAAGCACTAATCAAACACTCTTGGCAGCGTTGCCGAGACTTGGGGTTAAGCCACCACAGTGAGCCGGAGGTTGAACATAAATCTGCGGGCGATTTGTCTTGCTTGTTAGAGCAGCATCATCAACTGTTAGAAACCACCCATCACCAAGTTTTGCCTTATTACGAGAACCTTTTAGCTAACAGCAACAGCCAAGTAATGCTGGCAGATCACCAAGGCTACGTATTAAAAAGCTGGGGCGAGCAGCGCTTTAAGCAACAACACCAAGAGATTTTTGCTCCAGGTACCGGCTGGCAAGAACCGGCATTAGGAACCAATGCAATTGGTACCGCACTAAAAACAGGGAGTGTGGTACAAATTCATCACGATGAGCACTTTTTAGTGGCTAATCGATTTATGACCGGGTCTGCTGCACCTATTTTTGGAGTAGACCGAGAAATGGTTGGCGTAATCGATATCTCTAGTGATACTTACCTACCTGAATCTCATACCTTAGGCATGGTAAAAATCATGTCACAAGCGGTAGAAAACCAACTCATTATCTCCCACTTTAACAGCGAACACTTTTTACTACGTTTTAATACCAGCCCCGAAAACATAGATAGCCAATGGTCTGCATTGATCGTATTTGACGAGAATGGACTCGTCATCTCAGCCAATCGCAGAGCAGAGCTGGTGCTAGCAACAGATTTAAAACTGGTAAATATCAGTGAATTATTCGACATAAGCGTGAGCCAGCTCATTAACCAGCCAGAGAGCTTTCAAGTTCCTTTGCTCACCTGTCAGCAATTTAGAGTGCATGGCATTTTACACAAACCTAAACAAGCTAAACCTAGGGTCTTAGACTTTAGGACGCTATTGAAAACTGATACCAACACCGATATCCAGCAAGGCGATAAGAAACAGCCGTTCTTGTTAGATGACCTCAACCTCGGCGATCCAGTAATGGCGAAAGCCGTGGCACAAAGTAAGCGTATTGTTGATAAAGAGATCCCAATATTGATCCGCGGGGAAACCGGTGTAGGCAAAGAAGTGTTTGTAAAAGCGCTGCACCAATCTAGCCTGCGTAGTAAACAAAATATGGTAACGGTAAATTGCGCTGCTATTCCACAAGAGTTGGTCGAGTCAGAGCTATTTGGTTATGAAAAAGGGGCGTTCACAGGTTCAAGTAATAAGGGGTATATTGGTTTAATACGTAAAGCCGATAAAGGCACTTTGTTTTTAGACGAAATTGGCGACATGCCCTTAAATGTGCAAGCTAGATTATTGCGCGTGCTGCAAGAGCGCCGTGTTAACCCGTTGGGCAGCACTGAGTCATACCCTGTAGATTTTAAACTGGTATCGGCGACTAATCGTAATTTAAAAGATGAGGTAGAAGCCGGCGGTTTTCGCCAAGATTTATATTATCGGGTCAGCGGTTTAAACATAGAGTTACCTGCGTTACGCCACCGCAGTGACCGCCAACACTTGATTCAGTTCTTACTTAATTATTACGCTGAGACGCCACAAGATGGCTTAATTACCGAGCGTGCCATGCAGAGCTTTTGCCAGCACCCTTGGCCAGGTAACATTCGCCAGTTAGTCAGCGTTATTCAAATTGCACAGGCCATGTCTGACAATCAAGCCATCGATTTTCAACACTTACCCGATGATTTCTTTGCTGACTTAGACGGCAAAAATAACAATGTGGAAGCCTTTACGCCTTCTGCAGAACCGCCCAGCAACGCCGCCGAACACCCAACTAAAAGCTCCAATACTCAAGATATTGTTGCGGTTTATCAATCCTTATCATGCAACATATCTAAAACCGCTCAGCAGCTTGGTGTAAGCCGAAACACTGTTTATAAGCGCCTAAGAGAGAGTGGTTACAAATAGCCTTAGCTGCCTAATGGTAACCATCAAACAATAAAAAAGGAGCCATATCGGCTCTTTATTTTTATCTACTGTTTAGATAATTAATTCAATACATCTAACTGTACTTGATAGTTACAGCCAGCGCCTTGCAATTCGATTTTGTAACGAGGCTCTTTAAATTTCGCGGGGTTTTCCACAAACCAATTAACAACATTAACTGCCGGGTTTGCCGGAGTGATAGGCGTAATCAATAAGTTACCCGCAGTTATCGAGCCATCACCATTAATAACCGGTTCTACCGGCACGTTAATCTGCCAAATAGCAGAAACACTATCCGCCACCACACACTGGTCAGTTACCAACACTTTGTTTGCGGTAAAACTAATATCTCGCTTCCACAAAGTGACCGAATCATAAGACGCATAAATACCACTTAGATCCATATTAATGACAGTTTCAGCACCATTTACGGTGTAATCCATAGTTGCTTCGGTGCCGCGTTTTTGGAGAATGGTTTCTCCTTCTTCGACAAAACGCACCATGTTATGTACTTCGGACTCTTGATGGATACCACTATGAGACCAAATGTTCTGAGTTACCGCTAACCAATCATTTTTATACAAACTGAACGAACCTTGATCACGGTGAGCGTGAGACTCATCATAAATACCCGCTACTGCTGATAACCAAGTGGCGTCACTATTCCAAGAAGATCTAACAAACAAGTGCCCAGCACTCGTTGCGTGATATACCAACTCTGTAGGTTCTAGTTGATTCAGTTCTTGCTGTAACAAGGTGGTATGTAGATTAAAACCGTAGCGAATAGGGTCAACTGAGTTATTGTCTAACCACCACTTACCGCGTTTAGCTTCATCAGTGCCTACATTTAGCGAAGCAGCACGCTGTACCAAGTTCTCGTGATAGTCAAAAAGCACCGGTTTAGATACACGAGACTGGTCGCCAATCGGAGCGAACATTTCTAGTGGTGGAGTAGTTGCATGAATCCAATAATCAATGGTTTCTTTAGAGTGAACAGATTTTGCTGAGAGGTCTTCACCAGTAGTGTCTTTCCAAATTTGGTAAAGTTCAAATAGCTTCCCTTGAGCCACCCCATAACCGGTTCCTTCTCGGCTGCCCCCCTTATCAAATCCTTCATAATAAGCCACTAACTTAGGCAACTTGTCATCGTTTAATAGATTTAGCCAAGTGTTATTTTGAGAGGCCAAACCCCAAGTCATGGTGGCCTTTAAAAAACTGAAATGGTAATTATTGCCTGGATTGGTGGTTGCCCAACCACTCCAAGGGAAAGAATTACCAGCCCATTCAGCCTCACCGTGATTCCATACATTCCAAATAGCTTGCTCGGCATAGTTTTTCCATCGAGTGCGCTGGCTTTCACTTAACAATTCATAGCCGTAGTCGTAGGTAAAAGCCAGTTCAGATATAAAGCCGCCTACATACAAATAAGAATCGAAACTGGTTTTAGGTTTGTCACCCTCTGCCATTTTTGCTTCTGCAGCAACAACTTGCGCTTCTACATCTTCGATCGCTAAATCAATGTATTTTTTATCTTGGGTCAAATAATACATGTAGACTGCGTCTGTAGGCGAAAAGCCGTAACCTGGATTACCTTCTACTGCTCTATCTACCCAAGCAGCAAATTTACTATAATCTTCATTGGAATAGCGCAAGTGGTCGAGAGAGGCTAAGGACAATTTACGTTGAGTAGCTGCAGAATCAACCACAGTGACCAGAAGCTGAGCAGTCTTTTCTTTCCAAGTAGCGGTACAAGTGGCTTGGCCTACACTCTCGGTGGTCAACACATTCTCTGCATCTAAGCTAACGTTACTAGTATCACAGCTCAATGTTGCGTCAGAAGGCTCAGACTCACTGGTGCCATTGGAGAAGTATCCGGTAAGCTTAATGTCTTGCTTAGTAGCCAAAGGAAGAATCAAATGCCCTTGAGGAATGGTACTAATAAAATCAGGTAGGACTTCACTGGCTGTTACTACGAAGTTTACAGAGAGCGTCAACGCGTTCCAACTGACTTTACAAATAGACTCGCCAGCTTTATATGCACTTAGGAAGCTAGTGGCGCTAATATTCACTGCTGGGCTATCACATTGCCAAACAAGCTCAGAGTTTGCTATAGGCGTAGTTGAATTATCAGCATAAACACCGTTAACAACTAACTGAGAGGTGTCACCTTCTTTCAAAGACGTTTCCCCAGCACCTAAACGAAGCTTGCCAACATCACTTGGTGAAGTGGTATCACCATCTCCTGGTGAAGTCGTATCACCATCTCCTGGTGAAGTCGTATCACCTTCTCCTGGTGAAGTCGGATTATCATTTGCTGCGACGACAAAATCTACTGCCAGTTGCAACATACTAAATGAAACAATGCAGTTTGACTCACCGGCTTTGACCGCACTCACTTCACTACTTGAACTAATATCTACAGCAAAGCCTTCACAGCGCCAAATAAGGCCTGATTTAGGCAAAGGCTTGGTAGTACCATTATTGTAGTCAGCATTAACAACCAACTGAGAGGAGTCACCAACGGCAAGCTCTGTAGTACCTTCTTGTAGGCGCAAGTTTTTAACCTGCACCGCTGCATCGGAGTTAGGTACAGGAGATACTTCTTCCTCTTCATCGATACAAGCAGTTAATAACAACAGCGAAGCAATCAAGCTCATTTTAAGAAATTGATTTAAAAGCCGGTTAATTTGAACAATCATTATTACTTCCCTGTATTTCATTGCTGTAACTACCAAAGCAGCCATGCCCAATAAGTGGGCAGCTAAATGCCTAATCTAACCAAGCAAAGCTGTTGCCACTTTGTATCCAAATAAAATGACTAAGCTATAGGTAAACCTACGTATCTCAAGTTTTAAAGAAAAGTAAACCTTAAAACTCACTAAGATTAAGGACTATTACTCAAGCCTATTACGCCTTTAAGACAATCTATAGGCGAGTTGACGGATAAGCTTAACGGGGAATAATATGAGAGATTAATCAATAGCGCAAATCAAAGATCTGCGCTTCGTGACAAAAGTTTGATCTGAATTAAACGCAGGTATCGATTGCGGCTTGAGCTAAAGTAGCGTCATCTTGCTCACTCATACCACTAATACCTAGCGCTCCAACCACTTGATCATCCAGATAAATTGGCACGCCGCCTTGAATACCGGTAAAACGAGCATCACTCCAATAGCCCATATCTTTGCCGGTTTCTTGAGCCCAAGCAGCTAAATTGGCGGTAGGCTGGCGGTCACGCGCCGACGTATAGGCTTTATTCTTAGCCAACACCGCGGCATGAAACGCAACACCATCCATACGGGCGAAACTCACTAACTCACCATGTGCATCTACTACTGCTACCGCAATATTTGCTTGTTTCTCACCAGCAAGGCCTAAAGCTTTTTCAGTTAATGCACGGGCAAGGTCAAAGGTAATATCCATAATTAATCTCTTCAAGTAACAATAAGTGGCTTGAGTCTAGAAAGGTTTAGGCTTAAAACCAATGCTTCACACTCAAATTCCTCGCACAATAGTTCGAAGGTTCGCCACTTAATACGAGTAGTAACGCTATTCAGTTAAGGTGTTAAGCTTGCTAGCATAGAATAAAGTGTTGAAGCGAAGGAGAGCATGGATGAGCAAGGTTGCTTTAGTTACTGGTTCGAGCAGAGGGATAGGCGCAGCCACGGCATGTTTGCTCGCTGAACAAGGCTATTCAGTATGTATCAATTATAAGAAAAACCAAGCCGCAGCATTAGAGGTCGTAGAACGTATTCAATCTACAGGAGGTACCGCCATTGCCGTGAGAGCGGATATCAGTGATGAACAACAAGTTGAGCAACTGTTTAATCACATTGACCAGCAACTTGGGCCAATCAACGCGCTAGTCAACAACGCCGCAATGTTGTTTCCTCAAATGCGGCTTGAAGCAATGACCGCTCAGCGAATTAATCAGCTTTTTAGCGTTAATGTAACGAGTGCATTCATGTGCTGTAAATACGCGATTAAAAGAATGGGAACTAACTATGGCGGATCTGGAGGAAGCATTGTTAATGTATCTTCAGCTGCGGCTCGTGTAGGTTCGCCTTTTGAATACATTGACTATGCAGCAAGCAAGGGTGCCATAGATACGCTAACCAAAGGCTTGTCTCTCGAATTAGCCGAGCAAGCAATACGCGTAAATGGTGTTCGTCCTGGGTTTATACACACAGAAATGCATGCAGATGGTGGCGAGCCAAATCGTATTGAGCGATTAAGAAGTGCAATTCCACTACAGCGAGGCGGCGAGCCAGAAGAAATAGCCGAAGCGATCGCTTGGCTTATTTCAGATAAAGCGTCTTACGTAACTGGTAGTATTTTGGATGTAACGGGTGGGCGCTAAGTGCCTAAAACCCAGTTATGCTGGACTAAGTAATATGACGTTATAAGTGAGAAAAATGGTAAAAGATCCTCGTGTCATCGATAAACGCATCCCTTTTGTATTAGCCTTATTAATTGCTTTGTTTTGCTACTACACTTGGGCCCCAGCCAGCCCATTTAAGAAACTCCCTAAACTAGCCCTAGAGCAAGCACTAAGCAGTAAAACTGCAGCTTGGGCAGAAGGAAGCATTGTGGTGAAAGGTATCAGCCCATTGCAAGACAATACCCTCTATATACATGCTAAAGTTTTACCCAACCAAGCTCTCTCGGTGATTATTATCGCTCCAGCGGCCAGCAATCCAAACTTAAACTCCCGCTGGCGAGTGGAAGGGAAGCTATTATGGCAAGACAACATTGCAGTATTAGATACCATAAGCAGCAAGGGGAAATTTGAGGTTGTAAGCAATCAGCCTTAGCCTGCGCTAGCGCAAAGCACACCAAATTTTACTGCTCAATAATAGTCGTCATCGCTCAAACCATAGACACTAGCAATGACTCAAAAGGCTTGGACATATTTGTTGTATATCGTAATCGCTATAGGTTTAGCGTTAGTGATACTGGGCGTGGGTTTAGCACTATTTTCCAACATTAGCGTATCAATGGGCGTTCGTGGTGTGCAGATTATCGCCGTTACTATTGGTCTGGGTTTATTACTAATGGTACCGAGTAAAATAGTACTGACCTTGCTGCTAATGAAAAACAACAGCCAATAGTTAGTCTGTCGCTGCTAAGTCACTTACTTATAAGCCCATTTTTGTAATCTCGCCTAGTTCTATCGCCTCACATAACGCCACCGCTAACCATCTTACAAAACAATAGACCAGCTAATGACTTTTATGTCATTATCTTGCGTTTTGTGAATCTAAGACAATGACATCATTCAAAGTATTAACGGAATAAACATGAATAAAACTTTAAGTGCCATAACGATAGCAATCAGTTTAACCTTGGCAGGATGTGGCGGAGGTGATGATGGAACGCCAATCGCAAACAAACCCACTACGCCCCCGACTACTCCTGGTGAGTTTTCACCTAGCAGATTGAGCTTAGAGCAGTACCAACAGATATTAAGCTGGGATGAAAGCTACATCGCTAACGTCTCCAACGATCCGCTCAACCACTTTGATGAAGATACCATCAATATCGAAGTATTTGCCCAAGATCCTCAGCCTTACTCCATTGCTTATTCGATGAGTGACAACACTTTTGAAGAGCAGCAGTCGGAGACAAGCTCACTTACCTCAAATGTTTGGAATGGAACGTCATGGAATATTCTTCCTGAAACAGAGTTCTTTAATGACGGCGATGACATGCAAGTGGTTGATGATTACTTGTTAGTATCCAGTGCTATTTTAGACATGAATTTTAAAATCTACGCAGAGCAAGTTGATCTATCTAAACAAGGCGCATTAAATGCAGCGCTAAACATTAGCGATGTCCCCTGGACCTGGGATGACGCTAACTTTGCAGGATATGGCTACAAAATGGTGTCTTATCCTACTGTTCCCTTGATTATGGTAGATGTCAGTGACGAAGATAGCTTCATCAGCAATGGTTCTATCGAGGGAAAAACTTTAGAGCAAATTGCTGAATTAATTCTTCCTGGGCAAGTTAACTACGTGTTGATAGACGACGATACCATCGAGATAGGTGATAGTCGCTGGACAGTAAAACATGACACGGTAGCTAATTTAGCTATTGTAAGAATAAGCTCTCCCTACGAGTATGCGGGCGCTTACATGGTAATAGACTGGGCCTTAATAGATTACCAAGGAGCTATCCATCAAGCGGTGTTAGCTGAGCCCGAAAGCTTAGAAACACTTTTGCTTGCCGAGCCCAATGTTGCCTTTTCTTTCGATAATGCGATTAAAGCCATCACTCACCTTCATAACTTAACGACCAACTAACTAAATTATGCCCAGTGATATGCTGGGCATCTTCACCTAGATACAGCTTTGACTCATTACACAAACTGCTCAATCCATTGCTGCATAGCTTGGGCAGGTAAAGCCCCTGCTTGTTGTCCGAGCAGTTTACCGCTTTTAAAGCACATCAATGTGGGAATAGAGCGAATTTGATAGCGCTGCGCTAAAGCTTGTTGCTCTTCAGTATTCACTTTTAAAAACTGTGCTTGGTGAGCAAACTGCTTAGCCACTTGTTCATAGGCTGGCGCCATGCTTTTACATGGGCCACACCAAGGTGCCCAAAAGTCGACGATAACGGGTAACTCGCCACCAATATGGCGTGCAAAACCTGCTTCATCAGTATCTATCGGTTCGCCCTTAAATAGGGCTTCACTGCATTTTCCACATTTAGCCTGTTCGCCAATACGCGATTGAGGCAAGCGATTACCTGCGTTACAGCTAGGGCAAATAACGATGAGTGATTCAGGCATTTATTTCATTCTCCAATAACGAGCAACTTACAGTGGCGCTAAATGCTCAACCATTAACTGCACACTACGGCGCCCTCGAAACTCATTTACATCTAATTTGTAAACCAACTGCACCTGTTTTAGGCTGGCATTTGGCCAAATACTTCGATCGACATTAAATGCTATAGCATCTATTTCTTGCGACATGCCGGGTAGCTTTACACTCATTTTTAAGTGTTTCTCGCCAACTACCCGTTGCGCACAAAGCTCGAATTCGCCATCAAATAATGGTTCAGGAAAGCCTTGCCCCCAAGGACCTGATTCCCTGAGCATTTCGGCAAAACCGAGTACCAATTGCTCGGGTAGCAGCTCGCCATCACTAAGCAGCATATGAGTAAGACACTCTTCATCTATAAAATCTTTCGCGGTATTTTCTAAACAGGCTTTAAACTCAGCAAAGCGCGCTTGCGGGAGAGATAAACCCGCCGCCATAGCGTGGCCACCAAACTTGCTAATTAAACCAGGATTCTGAGTATCGATACGCTCTAACAAATCACGTAAATGAACCCCCGCAACGGAGCGACCCGAGCCTTTCACCTCGCCATTATCGCCATCGGCAAACGCAAACACTGGGCGGTAATACTTTTCTTTAATACGCGAAGCCACCAATCCCACCACACCTTGGTGCCAATCTGCTTGATATAAACACAAGGCTTTAGGTAATGATTCTGCATCTAAGCTCAGCTCGTTCACACTAACTAGCGCTTCCTGCTGCATGCTTTGTTCAATATCTTTACGCTCGCTGTTCAGGCTATCCATTTCGCTGGCTAACTGGCGAGCATGATGAATATCGTCACTCAGTAAACAGTGAATACCCAAACTCATGTCATCTAGGCGACCTACAGCATTTAAACGTGGACCAATAGCGAATCCTAAATCACTGGCCACCATATTGGCTTTATTTCTGCCAGACACTTCAATTAAGGCTTGAATGCCGGGGCGACATGCACCCGCTCGAATACGCTGTAAGCCTTGGTGTACCAAAATACGGTTATTGCTGTCTAAAGGGACTACATCAGCTACTGTGCCAAGCGCCACCAAATCCAATAAGCTGGCAATGTTAGGTTCTTGCAAACCTTGTTTTGCAAACAATTCTTGTTCACGCATTTTGCTGCGCAGCGCCATTAGCAAATAAAAAGCAACGCCCACACCGGCTAAATTTTTACTAGGAAAAGCACAAGCCGACAAATTAGGGTTAACAATCGCTGCTGCTTTGGGGAGCTTCTCCCCAGGTAAGTGGTGATCGGTAATTAATACCGGGATCCCCAAGGCGCTGGCTTTTTCTACACCGCTAATACTCGAAATGCCATTATCAACGGTAATGATAAGCTCGGCGCCCTTAGCGGCAGCCAACTCTACAATCTCAGGGCTTAAGCCATAGCCATACTCAAAACGATTAGGCACTAAAAAGTCTACCGGACGAAAACCAAATTGTGGCAAGCCCGCCATTAACAGTGCGGTGCTGGTAGCGCCATCGGCATCAAAGTCGCCCACAATCACTATCTTCTTTCTTACGCTGAGATTTTCGATGAGTAAACTCACCGCATCGTCCATGCCTTGTAAACCTTGAAACGGCAACAAAGCTTGCGCTCGACGTTCTACATCGGCTGCGGTTTTTACGCCACGGCGTACATAAACCTGCTTTATCAGCTCTGGCCAGTCTTTGGGTAATGCTTGGGTATCTAGGTCTTCTCTGCGGCGTAATAACACGGTTGGTTTACTCTTTTTTGAAGTAAATAAAAAAGGCTCCGCTCTAATTAAAAAGCAGGAGCCCAATTATAGGCGCTTAATGTTTAGCCGCGCTCTAAATACTCAAGCAAAGCAGCGGGTGGGCGGTAGCCTGGTAACATAGTGCCATCTTCCAATACCATAGCTGGCGTGCCACGCACTCCAAAGGCTTCGCCTAATTGATACTGTTTTAATACCGTATTATCGCAGCTACTACGTGCTACGTTGCTACCATTTTTAGCCGCGCTCATAGCGGCTGTTTTATCATCGGCGCACCATACGCTTTGCATTTCACCATACACTGGTGACTCCACTCCACCACGCGGGAAAGCTAAGTAACGAACGGTAATACCCAAGTCGGTGTAACCTGGAAGGTCTTCCACTTTATTGGTTTCTGGGTTCTTATCTCTATAAGTATAAAGCTCGTTATGCAGCTTACGACAATAGCCACAACTCGTATCGGTAAACACCGTAATAACGTGTTTTTCATCCTTAGCTTTAAATACGATCATGTCATCTTCAAAGCTAGCCAGTTGCGTTAAACGCACCTTAGACATACTTTGGTCGGTTAGGTTTACCCGATTCACCAAATCAAACAAGCTACCTTGCAGTAAATAGTTTCCGTCTGAGCTTACGTAAAATAAACCTTGGCTGGTGGCTACTTCATAAATACCCGCCAGCGGCGTTTCAGCAATGGAGTCAACACTCACCCCTAAACGTGCTTCAATGACATGTTGGGTTTTACTGGTATCTAGTTTAACAGCGCTTAACTGGGCTGCGTCTTCACTCCACGCGCTATTTAGGCTCAGGCCGAATAAACTCATCGACAACAGTAAGGCCTTGGATAATTTCATTAAATCTTCTCCGAATTAGGGGTGTTTAAGCAGACCGTGCAAACACAGCAAAACTTACCGTCTCTATGGCTTAAATGCAAAATTTTAATTACAAAGCGGTTACTAGCGCATTTAAGCGCGCGGATGATGCTGCTGGTACACCGAGCGTAAACGCTCATTAGCAACATGGGTGTAGATTTGCGTAGTAGACAAATCGCTATGGCCTAACAGCATTTGTACCACACGCAAATCAGCACCATGATTCAACAAGTGGGTCGCAAATGCATGACGCAAGGTATGCGGCGACAAATGACTATTTATACCCGCCAAACTCGCATAACGCTTAATGCGATGCCAAAAAGTTTGCCGAGTCATTTGGCTACCACGCAAGCTAGGAAACAATACGTCACTCTCTTGTTTAAGTAACATTGGGCGGGCGTGTTTTAAATAGCGCTCTAATACATCGACAGCCTGTTCACCTAAAGGCACTAAACGTTCTTTACCGCCCTTACCTACAACTCTGACTAAACCTTGGCGCAAACTCACCTGTTCTATTTGTAAACTCACTAACTCGGTAACACGCAAGCCAGTGGCATACAAAACCTCTAACATGGCTAAGTCTCTATGCTGAATCGGATCATCGAGCTGCGGCTCATCTAACAAGGCTTCAACTTCACTTTCACTTAAGGTGCCAGGGAGCTTCTTCTCCAGCTTGGGCTGTACCAGCAATGCACAAGGGTCGTTGGTGCGGATTTTATCCTGCAGTAAAAAACGATAAAAACGCCGCATGGTAGATAACTGCCTAGCCGCACTAGCAGGCTTTTGACCTAACTCAAATCGCGAAGCGATAAACCCTTGCAAATCCAATGCTTCAGCTAATTCAATCGCAAGCTGTTTGCCCTGTAAATAACAGGCAAGCTGGTTAAGATCGTTTCGGTAGGAATTAAGGGTGTTTTCTGCAAGGCTATGCTCAAACCACAGTTGCTCGATAAAACGGTTGATATGTGGATTATCTATTTTGCTGGCTTTTGGTTTAACTTGCTTACTTGGCATTTCGCTCACTACATTACAAAGCTAAGACTTAGCATATTGGTGTTACTAAAGGCTTTTGGTACACTGCCCGCGCACTCTCCAACGCTTTAAAGGATGCATAGCATGCGCATTGGCCTGTTCTACGGCTCTTCTACCTGTTACACCGAAATGGCAGCTGAAAAGATTCAAGCTGAATTTGCTGAGCACAACCTTGATGTATTCAACATCAAAGATTGCGACGTGCAGCAAATGAGTGATTATTCGCTACTTATCCTCGGTATTTCTACCTGGGATTATGGCGAATTACAGGAAGATTGGGAAGCGGTATGGGACAACCTTGAAGGCCTAGATTTAAAAAACAAAACCATCGCCCTGTTTGGCTTGGGTGATCAAATTGGTTACAGCGAATGGTTTTTAGATGCAATGGGCATGTTGTTTGAGCAATTAGCCCCTTCTGGCGCAAACTTTATTGGCTTTTGGCCAAACCAAGGTTACCAATTTGAAGCCTCTAAAGCGCTTACTGAAGACGGAGAATTCTTCTATGGTTTAGCGCTAGACGACGAACACCAGTTTGAACAAAGTGATGAACGCATTCATCAATGGTGTGAGCAGCTGAAAGAAGAACTGAAACAGTTAGCCTAAACCTAAGCCAATGCTCGTTAGAAGCTTACTACTCCAAACATAAAAATGCCCTGACAGCTGTCAGGGCATTTGATGTTCACCTAAATATAAATTAGTTTACTTTACGCTTTCGAGCAAAACCAAGCCCCACCAAACCTAAGCCAAAAATGGCCAAGCTTGCAGGCTCAGAAACTGTTGCAGGAACGTCTTCATTTAGCACAATATCATCAACTAAAAAGATACCGCCAAAGCCCAAACGTAATTCATCGATCAAGCCTGCTTGAGCGCTATAGTACTCATAACTACCATTTAAACTAGTACCAACAGTCCACGCTAACACACCATTATTGTAACCTTGTAATACGCCAAACGAAGAGTCTGCGCCGCCAGATTCTTTACCTGTAGCCCATTTCTTCGCCCAAAGGCCATCAAAAGTAAAATCTGCACCATTTTGTTCTGTAATAACGCCCACACCACCACGGTTATTTAGCATACCAAATTCACCGCTTTTAGCGCCATAATTCCAACTAGAACCTTCTAAATCTAACCAGTCTAGAGTGCTAGAGAAGTTAAAACCTTTGTAAGTTTGGGCATGCCCATATTGGTTTTGCACACTACCGCCAGGTATATCTTCGAACGATAAGATAGTGGCACTTAGTTGATTGGCAAACAAAGTTAGAAACAATAAAGGGAACAGCTTAGTCATTGATAATTATCCTAAAGTAACATCATATTTTATATATTCATCGCGGGCTAAAGCAAAAAACAGACCAGCCGTAAATATTCAAATTAATCAGTAGGTTAGGATTATTTCGAATATCATATCACTAAAAATGTAAATAAAGCCGACACATTTAACCGGCTTTAATAAGGTTTAAATTATAAATATATGTAACTCAACGCTTTATCGTGCAAGAACAGTTAACTAGATACCCGACCTAAATAAACCTTAGCGCTTAATATTTAGCTCTTTAGTCAGTAGTTCCAGCACTTCTACCTGTTCTAACAAAGACTTAATCGCTTGGTCTGAACCTTGAACGAGTTCGGTCACCAACACTGTTTGATCACGCAACTGGTGAGTATCGTCCGAAATGCCTGTGGCTACCGCACCTTGTTCTTCGGAAGCGGTGGCAATCTCAGAAATTTTTGCCGAGACCATATCAGTACGCTGATGAATATCAGCAATAGTTTGGTGCACCCCGCCCATCATCTCTTTGCTGGTTTCGCCGCGCTGCACACTTTCTTTCACTGTAGAACTTAAACCGGAACTGGTAGATTGCAGCTCTTCAATCATTGATTGAATCTCTACCGTAGCTTGTTGGGTGCGCCCAGCTAAACTACGTACTTCATCGGCCACCACCGCAAATCCGCGGCCTTGCTCGCCAGCTCGTGCCGCTTCAATAGCCGCATTTAAGGCCAGTAGATTGGTTTGCTCTGAAATAGAGTTAATAGTGGTGACCACCGCGCCAATATCTTGCGTGCGCTGTTCTAGCTGAGTTACTGCTTGTTCCGCTCGTTGCACGTCATTCATTAGGTGCTCAATGGCGTCTACGGTTAGCTCAACTTTTTGTTGCCCATCACTGGTGGCTTGATTAGCTTGGTCGGTTTGCTCGGCGGTATCATTAGCGTTTGCGGCAACGTTGCGAATTGTCACCACCATTTGCTCAATAGCACTGGCCAGCGAGTCGACCCTGTCTTGCTGCTGAACACTAAGGCTGTTGCATTGTTCACTGGTACTGCTTAGTTGCTCGCAAAGCTGCTTTACCAAGCCATTGGTGGCATTGGTTTCGCTTACCAGTTGATGCTCGCGCTCTGCGACTTTATCAATAATGATGGCAATAGAGCTAAATTCATCACGTACTGGGAAATAGTTTAAACGATAGGTTAAGTCACCTTTGGCCAGCATATCTAGGGCGTTGTGTATTTGGTACATCGCCCCACCAATAAAGGTCATGATGTAATAAAACAGCAAACCCGCCACAAATAAAATGGCCGCGATACTGGCGTACTGAAATCCCGAAAACAAATCAAATATTGAGGTATCGTCGTGTTGTGAGGTCACTGTATTTTGCCGTAAAGAGTATCCCGCACGCGATAACACGCTGCGTAGTTGCTCTGGTTCGGCTTGAATCACTTGGCTTAGCAATTGCGCTTCTTGCAAATGTACCTGCGCCAAATGCTGTTCAAAATTACTTGATACAATCAGCAAAATGGCCACCAAGGCCAACATGGGGAAAGCAAACATTAACAGGAATTTCTCCTGTAACTTTAAATGAATGTTATAGCGATCGATCCATCTAAATGGGACTTCTTTCATGACAAACTCCATTTTGTATTGCACTGCGCAATTAATGATCATCCATGTTATGACCCGTGCTGAATGAATGCGAGATCTCGCCGTTCAGCTAATGAGATAAGACAAACAAAAAAATCGTAAGCTAACCGATTGTGTTGATTTTTTATGATGAATAAGTAGAACTAAAGCGCCAGCAGGGCTGCTAGCGCTTTAACAATTAAGCGGTTTCAACCACTTGTTGTTTGCTATCGCGAACAAATACGCTAACCATTACCGCTGCTAGAGTGGGTAGTAACCAAGCAAAACCTTGTGAGAAACCAGGCAGTACGTTAAAGGCATCCATATTTACGCCTGCCGCTTTAATCGCATCCAGTACCCCAAAAATAGCGGCTACACCAATAATTAAACGAGCCGCCATTTGTGGGCGATTAAACCAATCCACTAATAGATTAAAGGCAATCAATGCTACTGCAACCGGATAAATACCTATCAGAATAGGAATAGACACAACCAATAGTTGGTTCAAACCAATGTTAGCAACCAGCGCACAACACGCTGCCGTTAGAATAGCCGTGAGCTTGTAAGAGATTTTGGTATTGTCACTCACATAAGTAGAAAACGAAGAAATACCACCAATAGCGGTGGTGAAACAGGCTAAGCCAACCACCGTAGACAATAAAAACTGTCCTTTGGCTCCAAATAGCACGCCAACATAGGCAACAATGATTTCACCACCGTTTTTAGCCTCTGGCGCTACACCAGTAGCGGTTGCGCCTAAGTAGAACAGCACAACATAAAATAGAGTGAGACCCACCGCGGCAATTAAACTGGCTTTAACCAAGTAACCAAATTGCTCAGACTTACCCGATACACCTTTGCCATTTAGCGCATCAATCATCAATACACCAAACATTAGGGCAGCCAAGGCATCCATGGTGTTGTAACCATCGATAAAGCCTTGACCAAATGGCATGTCAGCAAAGTTTTGTTGAGCCGAGGCGATTTCGGCAAACGGAGCACTAAATACACTCACACCAATCACTGCGATACAAATAACCAACAGCGGCGTAATAATTTTACCTACGGTGTCGATCAGCCCGCCACGACGTAAAATAAAGAATAGTGCTGCAATAAAGTAAAACAGAGAGTAGCCAATTAAGGTTAGCTGGCTAGCGCTTTCTACCAAAGGTACAAAACCTAGCTCATAGGCCACTAAACAGGTACGAGGAATACCAAACATTGGCACTAACACTAAATAAATAGCCAGTGCGATAGCATTGGCCACTTTACTTGGCAAATAACGACCTAGATGAACAATGCCACCGCCAGCTTTGGCAATTGCCAACAAGCCTAGCAATGGCAAACCTACCGCTGTCACTAAAAAGCCAAGCATTGATAACAGCAAGTTATCGCCTGCTAACATGCCCGCCATAGGTGGAAAAATTAAGTTACCCGCGCCTAAAAAGAAGGCAAATACCATCATCCCTAAACTAATTGTGTTCCATGATCCAAGTGCTTTGGTCACGTGTATTCCTCGTTGTAGATTGCAATCATTTATAATTTTAAGCGGAGAAGTATATAGCATGGCTTTTAAACATAAAACCAGTATATCGAACTACATTAATGATATTTGATCCAACTCAACACCAACAAAAATCACATTTTAAGGTACAAATACCTACAGAGATTAACGAACTGAGTAGAGTAGCTTTTATCTTGTTGATAGATAAGAATTTGCTCTTGCTGGCAACACGAAACCGGTGATTTAGTAAGCAACAACATACTGCGAATAGCTGGCTTATTGGCGAAAGAATGAACTTGAGCACGCCTCGCTAAATGCCAATCATCCAATTCAGCTAAACGCAGCCATTGCTCGGCCACGTCACAAGGTAGGATCACCGCCAGTTGAGTGTGTTGATGGGCTAATTTTGCTAGCGCAGCAAAAAACGCTTGCGCATTTAAACTACCGCTATGCCTAGCTTGTTGGCGTTTTTCTTCAAACACTTGCCCAGCCGAAAAATATGGTGGGTTAGAAATAACCAAATCGTAGCTCTGCGCGCTCTGATGATTTTGCATACTTTGTAATTGAACATTAACCACCAAGGGCCAAGGACTATGTGCTACGTTTTGTTGGGCTTGAGAACAAGCATCGGCTTCGATATCGATGGCATCAATAACCACCTCACCAGCCAATCGCTGGGCCAAGATTAAACTAATCAGCCCAGTGCCCGTTCCTACATCTAAAACACGCTTAATATTATGCAGAGGCGACCAAGCAGCTAACAGGATCCCATCGGTTCCCACCTTCATTGCGGTTTGATCATGAGCCACGTGAAACTGCTTAAAAGTAAAACCTAGTCGTTGATTGTGTTCGATCACTTCTTGCTTGCCCCTGTTTGGCGCTATACTATGCCGCGAATGTAAATGACCCGCGCTTTTGGTTCAAGTCGATGGCGCCTGACAACTTGGTAGATTTATGACCTTTGAAGACCTCGACCTAGACTCACAAATATTAGCCGCTGTAAGCGACATGGGCTTGCAAAAAGCGACGATGGTCCAACAGCAAACGATCCCAGCTATGCTTGATGGTCGAGATGTATTGGCTAGCGCCCCTACAGGCACAGGTAAAACCTTGGCATTTTTACTGCCGGCTATTCAGCACTTGCTCGATTACCCGCGCCGTAAAGCAGGCCCAGGACGAGTACTGATTTTAACCCCTACTCGCGAACTTGCTATGCAGGTTGCCGAGCAGGCGCGTTTAGCCACTGCTCACACCAATCTGACTACCATCGATATTACCGGTGGAGTGAAATACGATGTACACGCCGAGCAGCTTAAAGGCAACATTGATATCGTTATTGCCACGCCGGGCCGGTTAATGGAGTACATCACCTACAAGGTGTTTGATACCCAAGCCATTGAAGTTCTCATTCTTGATGAAGCCGACCGCATGCTCGATATGGGCTTCATTAAAGACATGGAAACCATTAGTGATGCAACCAGTGAACGAGGCCAAACCGCGCTATTCTCTGCCACGTTAGAAGGTTCAGGTTTGTTACGTTTTGCTGAAAAAGTAATGGAAGACCCTGAGCAAATTGAAGTAGATTCACCGCGTCGAGAACGCGCTAAAATTCATCAAATATTGCACTTTTGCGATGATGCCGCCCACAAATACCAATTATTAAGTCATTACCTACTCAACGAAGAAATCGAGCGTTGTGTGGTTTTTGTAAAAACCCGTGACCGCCTATATGCGCTAGCGGAGCAACTACAAAGTGACGACATTAAAGCCTCTTACTTACGCGGTGAAATGGCTCAAGACAAACGTAACCAAGCGATGCAAGCCTTCCGTGATGGCGAAGTGAAGATCCTTATTGCCACTGATGTTGCAGCCCGCGGCTTAGATGTGCCAGAGATTAGCCACGTATTTAACTACGACATGCCTCGCACACCAGACGTATATGTACACCGCATTGGCCGTACCGCTCGCGCAGGTCGTAAAGGCATGGCTGTAAACCTAATCGAAGCGCATGATATGGGTGCGTTAGCCAAAGCAGAGCGCTATACCGATGAACCGATTAAACGCCGCGTGATTGACAGCTTGCGCCCGACACATCGTGTTGCAGCGCCGCCAGCCAAGAAGAAAAAGCCAAAAACAGTAGAGGCTAAAAAAGCGGCTAAGAAGAAGGCCAAGGGACGAGCTAAAAAGCTGGCCAAAAAAGCCAAAAAGTAAGCCTTAGCCAGCCACTAAAAAAGCCACGCTATGCGTGGCTTTTTGTATTTAAGAGAGCAGTAATGTTAATGGTATACGCGTACTTCCACTCTTCGGTTATGCGCGCGTCCTTCTTCAGTTGCATTACTAGCAATGGGAGCGGCAATACCTTTACCCTCTTCAACGGCAGCATCCCTAGTGACACCGGCAGCCAATAACGCTACACCCACGTTATGAGCACGGCGATTACTTAATTCTATATTGTAACCTGGGTCACCAATGTTATCGGTATAGCCAACCGCATCAATTTTGAGGTCATTGGCAATCACGGTTTTAGCAATACACTCAACTTTATGTTGCTCGTCGTGATGATATTCATCTTTATTAAAGCCAAACAAAATGTGTTCAAAGCTCATTATTTTATTGTCTTCAATCAACACATATTGCTCACAAGATTCGGGGATTAAAACCGCTGCTGCAACAGCCACTACCGCGACTTCTTCAATGACGACTTCCTCAACAACAATTTCTTCAACGATAACTTCTTCTACAATTTCACAGCCACGTTCATCAACTTTTGCACCAGCAGGCGTGTCTGGACACTCATCAATACTGTTGGCCACGCCGTCGCCGTCTAAATCAGGGTTTGAACATATTAAGGCACCGGCGATAACACCACCAACCATGCCTCCCCCGCCAGCAACAGAACCAAACGCGCCGCCAATAATGGGGCACAATACTCTAACATCTCCTTCAGGAGGACTTGAACACCCTGCCAAGGTGGTTGCGCCAACTAGCGCCAATATCACTGCAATCTTATTTTTCATATTATCTCCATATGGCCTTGCTCGACGATTCTTGTCGATTACCTTGAGTAAAAAATAAGTCAGTTATTTACCAAAAAAAGCTGCTCTCCGGCCGCTACTTTTGATATTGGCAGGGCTGGAGTAAAAGCTCAAGTGAATTTAAGGTTAAAATCAATAAGGTGGTTTTGTTAAGTCGATAAACTAACTCCAACAGAGGTCTTTAGCGACTCGCCATCAGGGCTTACAACAGTAGCAGAGCGGCTGCGTAGATCATAAGCGAAGTCAAAACAACAGTAAGCAAATAACAATTCATTAATATCTAAAAGGGGTTGGCGACACCTTGCTGAAGCATTCTTCTACCGTGTAATCCCCGCCAACTAACGCAGCCCTACATCTAGCTAAGTACTATCACCGGTTTACAAATTAGCGCGAAAATGTAGCCCCACCTAATACCACGCATAACTACCTTATGGCGAATAACGAATAACGAATAACGAGTTTGTCTAATTTGCAGATAGGGCTTCAGAGAAAATTATGGACTGGAGAACACTACAAACAATAGGCGCGAGCTTGGTTAAACTGAACCTTAGTGTAAACAGTTCACCTATGTTCGCGAGGCGCCGTAAAGATTTACGTATAAAAAAGCCCCATCGAAATGAGGCTTTATCATCTAAAAAAGAGAATGACTATTGCTGGGCTTCATCGCGCAGGAACACGAGAGTGCTGGCATCAGAGCTCGCTTCATCAAAGTAGTAACCCTGGTAATCAAAATCACTCAATTGTTCCAAGCTAGTCACCTGCTTATCGAACATGTAGCGAGCCATTAAACCACGCGCTTTTTTCGCGTAAAAGCTGATGATTTTGTATTGGCCGTTTTTTTGATCTTTAAAGACCGGCGTAATCACCGTGCCATCAAGTTGCTTGGTTTTTACTGCCTTAAAGTACTCATTTGACGCCAAGTTCACCAGCACATTGTCACCTTGTTCAGCTAAAGCCTGGTTTAACTTGTTGGTGATAATGTCACCCCAAAACTGATACAAATTAGTACCGCGAGCATTGGCCAGCTTTATGCCCATTTCTAAGCGATAAGCCATCATCAAATCAAGCGGGCGTAACAAACCATATAAACCCGACAATATACGTAAATGCTGCTGAGCATAATCCAGCTGTTTGCCACTTAAGCTGGCAGCATCTAACCCAGTATAAACGTCGCCTTTAAACGCAAAAATAGCCTGGCGAGCCAAGTCTTGCGGTAGCTCAGTGCTCCATTCAGCAAATCGAGCCGCATTTAACCCCGCAAGTTTATCGCTAATTTTCATCAAGCTAGAGATGTCAGCCGGGCTTAACTGCCTAGCCACATCAATTAGCTCAGCACTATGCTCTAACAACTCCGGGCGAGTATGCGATTGCTTGGCTAACTCTGAACTAAAATCTAAGGTTTTAGCGGGTGAAATAACGGCTAACATAATGCTCCTTTAATGACCTTAAAAATCGATGGTTACCCCATCTAACATTCCGCCATCTAAGTTATTCGATTTTTCAGAGCCATGCAATTTAATCATCAAGCGTAAATCGTTTGGCGAATCTGCGTGCGCAATTGACTCGGCATAGCCAATCACACCCGATTCATAGAGTTCAAACAAGCTTTGGTCAAAGGTTAACATGCCCTGTTCACGCGACTTAGTCATGAGCTCTTTCAGTTTATGCATGTCGCCTTTACGAATTAAATCTGCAGCCAATGGGGTGTTAAGCAGGATCTCAAATACACCACGGCGCCCATTACCATCTTTGGTTGGCACTAACTGCTGCGCCACAATTGCTCGCAAGTTAAAAGACAAATCAAAACACAACTGGCGATGACGCTCTTCAGGCACAAGGTGCATAATCCGGTCTAAAGCTTGGTTGGCGTTGTTGGCGTGCAAGGTCGCCATACATAAATGGCCGGTTTCAGAGAACTGCAGGGCAAATTCCATGGTTTCACGAGTACGGATCTCACCAATAAGAATAACGTCAGGCGCTTGGCGCAACGAGTTTTTCAACGCTTCTTCAAACGACGGCGTATCAATGCCCACTTCTCGCTGATTAACAATACAACCAGCATGTTTGTGCATGAATTCCACTGGGTCTTCAATGGTAAGAATATGCCCACTAGAATTGTGGTTGCGGTAATCAATCATGCTCGCCTGAGTAGTCGATTTACCGGCACCAGTTGCCCCTACAAACAGAATCAAACCACGTTTAGACATTCCCACTTCTTTAAGAATTTGTGGCAGTTGAAGCTGCTCAAAGCTAGGAATATCGGTTTCAATTCTACGAATCACCATGCTTGGCTGTTCGCGCTGAAAAAATGCGCTCACACGATAACGGCCCAAACCTTTACGGGCGATAGCAAAGTTAGCCTCTCGTCCGCTTTCGAATGCCTCAATTTGAGCAGGCGTGCGAATGGTCGCCAGCATTTCCATAACATTTTCAGGCATGAGCTTATGCTCGCTTAACGGTGTTAAGCGACCACTCACTTTTGCGCTAGGAGGAACGCCAACCGATAAGTATAAATCGGAGGCTTTACGCTCCGACATATCACTCAGTAGTTCATCAATAAACATGGTGACTCCTAAAAGTTATTTGCGTCAGCTGCTTTAAGCTTAGCGTCTTCATATGACACCATGCCTTGGTTCACTAACTCTTTAAGATTTTGATCAAGGGTTTGCATGCCATGTGCCATACCGGTTTGAATTACCGAGTACATTTGCGCCACTTTATCTTCTCGAATCAAGTTACGAATGGCTGGTATACCAATCATAATTTCATGGGCTGCAACACGGCCGCCACCTAGTTTTTTAAGCAGGGTTTGCGCAATTACTGCACGTAATGATTCAGACAACATTGAACGAACCATGTCTTTTTCAGCCGCTGGGAATACATCAATCACACGGTCAATGGTTTTAGCCGCCGAGGTAGTGTGCAAGGTGCCAAATACTAAGTGACCGGTTTCGGCCGCGGTAAGCGCTAAGCGAATGGTTTCCAAATCACGTAATTCACCCACCAGAATAATATCGGGATCTTCACGCAGCGCCGAACGTAAGGCGTTGTTAAAGCTGTGCGTATCACGGTGAACTTCACGCTGGTTAATCAAACAGTTTTTGTTTTTGTGTACAAATTCGATAGGGTCTTCAATCGTCAAAATATGCTCGTGGCGTTGCTCATTCACATAATCAATCATCGCCGCCAAGGTCGTTGATTTACCCGAACCAGTAGGGCCGGTGACCAAAACTAAACCACGAGGGTGATCTGCAATTTGGCGAAAGATAGCAGGCGCGCCCAATTGGTCTAAATTCAATACTTCCGAGGGAATGGTACGAAACACTGCTGCTGCACCGCGGCTTTGTTGAAAAGCATTTACCCTGAAGCGAGCAACACTTGGCACTTCAAACGAGAAATCGATCTCTAAGTTTTCTTCGTACTCTTTACGCTGCTTGTCGTTCATAATGTCATAAATCAAGCTGTGTACTTGTTTATGCTCTAATGCTGGCATATTAATTTTACGCACTTCGCCATCAACTCGAATCATTGGTGGTAATTCAGCAGATAGGTGTAGATCCGACGCGTTATGTTTTACACTAAAGGCCAGTAATTCAGTAACATCCATTTAATTGTTTCCTCAATGTGAGACTATGAGCAGTATTACCCAAGCACTTCAATTTGTTAACCACGAAATTCAGCAAGCGTTAGCTCAAGCACATCGCCCCAGTGATGCTGTTGATTTATTAGCCGTTAGTAAAACCAAGCCTTTGAGTGACATTGCTGCCGCTTATCAAGCTGGCCAGCGCAAGTTTGGCGAGAACTACGTTCAAGAAGGCGTGGACAAAATAAACCTTAGCCAGCAACAAGCGTGGCTAAACGATCCCATTGAATGGCATTTTATTGGTCCCTTACAATCCAATAAAACCCGCTTGGTCGCAGAACATTTCGATTGGATGCAAACACTAGATCGCGCCAAAATCGCCGACCGCCTAGCCGCTCAACGCCCTAGCAACATGGCACCGCTACAAGTATGTATTCAAGTTAATATTAGCGGAGAGCAAGCCAAATCAGGAGTGAGTCTAGAAGATGTTAATCATTTGGCTGCACACATATCGCAACAGCCACAGCTGTGTTTGCGCGGTTTAATGGCCATTCCACAAAATTTGAATCAAGGCCAAGAGCTTGCGCAACAATTTGCCGCAATGGCCAAAAAATATGCTGAATTGCAAAGCCAGTATGCTAGTGTCGATACCCTTTCCATGGGGATGAGCGGCGATATGCAGCTAGCCATCAATAACGGCAGCACCATGGTGCGGGTCGGCAGTGCTATCTTTGGCCAACGAAGCTAACTTTTACGAATAAAGGAATACAACATGACAGCTCGAATTGCGTTTATTGGTGGCGGTAACATGGCCAGCAGTTTAATTGGCGGCCTAATTGCCAACGGCGCAAATGCTGGCGACATTACCGCTAGCGATCCCAATGTTGAACAACAGCAAAAGCTTCAGCAGCAGTTTTCTGTAAATGTTACCGGTGATAATGGCCAAGCCATAAACCAAAGTGATGTTATTGTGTTAGCCGTTAAACCGCAGCTTATGGCGGTTGTTTGTCAGGCTATCGCCGACTTAGGTATAGACCTGAGCAGTAAGCTGTTTGTATCAATTGCCGCTGGTATTAGCGTACAACGCTTAAAAGGTTTGTTAGGTGAGCAGGTAGCCGTTGTTCGCACCATGCCTAATACTCCCGCTTTAGTTGGCCGCGGCATGACCGGTTTATACGCCCCTAGCGACGTAAGTGCCGAGCAAATCGCCGCTGCAGAACAGCTAATGCAAGCAGTAGGCGAAACCTGCTGGGTGAAGCAAGAAGACGACATTAACCACATTATTGCTGCGGCAGGTAGTGCTCCAGCCTATTTCTTCATGTTTATGGAAGCCATGCAACAGCATGCTGAGCAACTTGGCTTTAGCCCAGAGCAAGCCAGAAGCTTAGTGCAACAATCAGCCTTAGGTAGTGCCGAACTGGTTGCAGCAAACCCAGACCTTGATTTAGCGACACTTCGGGCCAATGTTACTTCTAAAGGTGGTACCACTGCCGAGGCGGTTCGAATTTTTGAAGAACAAGGTTTACGAGAAGTGGTTGCCAACGCCATGAACGCTGCGGTAGAACGCGGTCGTGAAATGGAAAGTTTGTTTTAATTTAATCAGAGGATCCTATGCAAGCGTCTAGTTACTTAATTGAAGTTGTATTCAACCTCTACTTAATGGTGGTGTTGTTACGTGTATGGCTGCAATTGGCTCGTGCCGATTTCTACAACCCACTCAGCCAATTTGTGGTTAAAGTTACTAACCCTGTGGTAGTGCCATTGCGTCGAATCATTCCCGGTTTTGCCGGAGTAGATTGGGCAGCAGTATTTTTAGCCTTAGTGATCTCTTTTGCTAAATGGGCGATTTTGATGCAACTTCGCGGTGGATTTGAAATCACTGCAGTAGCCATTCTAGCGTTGTTCAGCACCTTAAAAGAAGCTGGTATGCTGCTATTCTGGGTATTGTTACTGCGTGCTATTTTAAGCTGGGTAAGCCAAGGTAGAAGCCCGGTTGAATATGTATTAGGCCAGTTAACCGAACCGCTACTGTCGCCAATTCGCCGAATACTTCCATCGATTGGTGGTTTAGATTTATCAGTATTAGTGTTGTTTATTGGGCTTAACTTTCTTAACTTGCTAATTGCTGGTTGGGTACCGTTTTGGAGCTCTCTATAATTGGCCAGCCCGGTTAGTTATGATGACGTAAGCCTGCTTTTGCAGGTTTACGTGCAACCCAAGGCCAGCCGAGATGCCATTGTAGGTTTACATGGCGAAGAGTTAAAAATTGCCATTACCGCCCCACCCATTGATGGTAAAGCTAATCAGCACCTCGCCAAGTATTTAGCCAAGCAATGCAAAGTGGCTAAGTCTCAAGTGAGCATTATACGGGGCGAACTGGGGAGACATAAAACGGTGAGCGTAAGCAACCCCACTATTATTCCCGAGATAATTGCCAAGTTGATGTAACTTTTGTTAGCTACATTCTTTCTATACTAAAACCATATTTGTTTAAAAGGTCGCCATTATGAGTAAGTTTTTATTAATAAGCTTAATCTCAAGTTTGATGTTGTTTACCCTGCCTAGCCGCGCGGAACAAAAGGTAGTATTGGGTGATTACGAAGTCCATTACGTGGCATTTAATTCTACTTTTATTCCCGCAGAAGTCGCCAAAGTATATGGCCTGCAACGCAGCCGCTATAACGGCCTAATCAACATTACGGTATTGGATGGTAAATCGGCTGATAAAAAGCCAGTCGCCGTGAAAATATCAGGCACAGCGCGCAACTTAATTGGCAATCAAACCAATCTAGAATTTAAAGAAATTCGCGAAGGTGAATCGGTGTATTACATCGCCGAATTGCGCCACAGTAATGAAGAAACCTTTCGCTTTAAAGTGATTGTAGATGATGGAAAACGCCAGCAAACCCTCGAGTTTCAGCAAAAGTTTTACGTTGACTAAACGTTTTTCTGGCTAGGTTTCGCCCTAAAGTCATCATTAGGGCGAAAGATTTTAAGCCACTATCTCCATTCTTCAAGCATCGCTACTTTATAGGAACCTTCATGCAAAAAGTTGTACTGGCCACCGGTAACCCCGGCAAAGTTGCCGAGCTCTCTGAGCTACTCAAACCGCTGCAAAAACAGATTATTGCCCAAAGTGAATTTGCAGTTGAAGACGCAGACGAAACCGGCACTACCTTTGTAGAAAATGCCATCATCAAAGCCCGTCATGCTGCCAAAATCACTGGCCTTGCAGCCATTGCTGATGACTCAGGGTTAGCCGTAGATTATCTAAATGGTGCGCCAGGCTTGTACTCATCTCGCTATGCTGGCGCGAATGCAAACGACCACGACAATGTACTTAAACTGCTTGAAGCATTGAAAGATGTGCCCAGCAACCAACGCGGCGCTGAGTTTCATTGTGTATTGGTGTATCTACGCCATGCCGAAGACCCTGCCCCGCTAATTTGTCATGGCAAGTGGCGTGGCACAATTACCACAGATATTCATGGTGCTGGCGGGTTTGGCTATGACCCTGTGTTTTGGGTTGAGCAACACCAAGCAACTTCTGCGCAAATTAGTAAAGCCGATAAAAATGCCTTAAGCCATCGCGGCAAGGCATTACGCCAGTTGCTTACGCAAATGGAAATAGAAGCATGCTAAGCCCTGCGCTAAGTTTGTATGTGCACGTGCCTTGGTGCGTGCAAAAATGCCCCTATTGCGATTTTAATTCCCACGGCTTAAAGCAAAACCTGCCCGAGAAAGAGTACATTCAAGCCTTGCTGGCTGATTTAGACCAAGATTTACAACGCTTCCCTGCCATGCAAGGGCGAGAATTACACAGTATTTTTATTGGCGGTGGCACTCCTAGTTTGCTTTCCGCTCAAGCGATTAGTGATTTACTTAATGGTGTAAAGCAGCGCTTAGTCCTCAGCCCTAACACTGAAGTCACCATGGAAGCCAACCCAGGCACTGCAGAAGCCGATCGTTTTGCTGGCTATTTTCAAGCTGGCGTCAATCGCTTATCAATTGGTGTACAAAGTTTTCAGCAACAACACTTAGACAAACTAGGCCGCATCCATAACGGTGATGAAGCGATTCGTGCCTTTGAGTTTGCCCAGCAAGCGGGCTTTAAACGGATTAACCTAGATTTAATGCATGGCTTACCTAATCAAACGCTTGAGCAAGCCATGCAAGACCTACAGCAAGCTTTTGCCCTTGGCCCAAGCCATTTGTCTTGGTATCAACTAACCATTGAAGCCAACACCGCTTTTGCTTCACGCCCGCCTAAATTGCCTAACGAAGATTTACTCTGGGATATTTATGAACAAGGCCACCAGCAATTACAGCAAGCGGGTTTTAATCAATACGAAGTATCGGCGTATTGCCGCGATGATGATCGCTCGCAACACAACCTCAATTACTGGCGCTTTGGCGATTACCTTGGTATAGGCTGTGGCGCTCATGGCAAACTAAGTGACTTAACTGGCCAGCGTTTGCTTAGAACCGAAAAAGTAAAACACCCTAAAGGCTACCTGGAACACGACCGCGATTTTTTGTTTAAGCAATGGGCTGTGGAACCTGGCGACTTAGCCTTTGAGTACTTTCTAAATCGTTTACGTTTGTTTGAAGATATTCCTAAGGCCGAATTTGAAAACCTAACGGGCTTAGGGCTGGATACGCTTGAATCTTCATTAAGCGATGCCAAGCAGCAAAGCTTATTGGAAGAAAATGAGCACTATTGGATAGTGACAAAAAAAGGCCGTTTATTTCTAAACGACCTTCTTAATTGCTTTACCGATTAAGGATAGGCTTAGGCTTCTCTAGCGAAGATTAAATCCCACACGCCGTGGCCTAAACGGTGGCCGCGGTTTTCAAACTTGGTTAATGGGCGCCATTCTGGGCGTGGCACGTAATCATTGGTTTCTGAGGTGTTTTTATAACCTGGAGCCGCTTGCATCACTTCCAACATATGCTCTGCATAGTTTTCCCAATCGGTCGCCATGTGGAACACACCGCCAACTTTTAGCTTTTTGCGCAGCACTTCTACAAACTCTAATTGCACAATACGGCGTTTATGATGGCGAGATTTATGCCACGGATCAGGGAAGAACAATTGCACAGTATCTAGGCTGTTATCAGCAATACTATCATTCAAGATTTCTACGGCGTCGTGTTCAAATACACGCAGGTTTTTAATCTCAGCGTCAATGGCATCAGCCATACAAGCGCCTACGCCAGGGCGGTGCACTTCAATGCCAATAAAGTTGGTGTCTGGTGCGTTTTTAGCCATTTCAACCAACGATGCGCCCATACCAAAGCCAATTTCTAGTACCGTTTTAGCGTTGCGACCAAATACCGCCTCAAGCGAATAGTTGCTTGCCTGATGATCCAAGCCTAACATAGGCCAAAATTCGCTTAGCGCATTCTCTTGGCGTTTGGTTAAACGGCCTTCGCGTTTAACAAAACTACGAATCTTACGTAAACGTTTGTCTTCTACTTGCTCTTGAGGTGCCTCAGGAGTTGGATTTTGGTCTTGCTCGCTCATGATATTTCCAGACTAGATATTACAGTGACATTCTAAATGTAGAACAGGGCTGGCATTATCCAAAGATCTCGCAGTTGTGCAAGCTTTGCACGCGCGAGTCCTTAAGATTTGTTCTAGCGTTGTTCAGGTAATCTACCCGCCAAGCGCGTGACTAATGCCTGCTGAATCAGCGGGTCTACCGGCTTAACGACCCGCTCTGTGCTAGCGGGATAATTGGTGACACTATTGCCGTTTACCCAATCGTGCTTAGGCCGAATAGGCCGCGCAGTAAAACCACCGCCGCAATTAGGGCAAACATTATCTAAGTGGGTCTCCACGCATTCCACACAAAAAGTGCACTCAAAAGAGCAAATCATTGCGTTGCTAGCATCGGCAGGTAATGGTACTTCACAACACTCACAGCACGGACGTAATTCCAGCATAGTCACTCCTATTCGTTATTGAGTATCTATAATAGAACAAGAAACGGCTTTATAAACATATTGGATACAACACTATTGATGGCAAGCTTTAGGCAACAGCAATTTGGCTTCACCCTGATTGAACTAGTAATGGTGATTGTGATTCTTGCCATTATTGCGGTGGTGGCAGTGCCTAAACTTATCAACCTTAAAACCGATGGCAAAGCTGCAGTACTCAACACCATCGGCGGCTCTATGCAAGAAGGCCTGAGACTGGTTTACACAGAGGCAGCACTGGAAAATAAAGCCATTGGTAATCAGCAAATCAACTACCTTGGCACGCCTTTACCTATTTACAATGGTCATCCTGCCGTAGAGGGAACAGACAGCTTTGAAGAGCTGAATCGACAAATACAGGCTTGGCTAAGCATCGACTCTGTAGCACTAACCACCATTACCGCTAACAACGATGCTGCCCCCTTTTTTATAGATAAATCCACCGCGTTTAATCATATCTATATTTTCTTTTCTGAAGACTTAGCGAGTAAGAGTGTGTTCTTTAATTGTCATGTGCTTTATACCAATCAAGAAAATGGTAGCGGACCTAGCGTAACGGTAAAAACCAGTGATTGTTAAAGCAAACCGCAGCTTCATCATCCCACAGATATCTATTACACTAAGCTTGAATACATTAAAGGACACATCATGAAATCGAAGCCAACAGCGCGCTTGTTTAAAGAACAGCAATTTCATGGTGGCGACGACCCACTTTATCTCGGCAACGGACACAGTTTTAAGCAAGCAGAACACATGGCCACCGTGGTTTACCAACCCGCTCATTTAAACCACAACGCACCACAAGGCATGCAGGGTAAAGGCCGATTAGACGGCACTTGGATTTATAGCGAAGAGCCTGATAAAGCCGAAGGTATTCTGGCTAGCGGGATTGAACTGGTGATGGACTCAAGCTTAGAAGCAAACGCTAGCATCGGGCTACATCAGCATACACACACCGAAGAACTGTATTACCTGCTGAGTGGCGAACTTCAGATCACTGTAGTCGACGGGGAGCAACAGCAAACCCAACACTTAAAGGCTGGTGACTCACACTGCATTCACCCAGGCCAAAGCCATTTTGTGCAAGCCGGTGAAGATGGTGCTCGCTTTATTGTTGTTGCCGCTAAAGTCAGCGTCTAGAGCATATTACTGTGTTAAAAAACCCGCTAAACAACACCATTAACACCGCGGCAATAATTGGCAGTAACTGGGGTATGGTGCATGTTGATGCACTCAAACAAAGTGGCCTAAAAGTCGTTAGCCTTGTCGATTTGGATCTGGCAAAAGCTCAGCGAGTTGCCCCGCAACACAATATTGCACATGCCTGCAACCACATTCAGCACGTTCCTGCTGTAGATTTGGTGCTTATTGCCACACCAGCGCTAAGCCACCAACAGGTTATTAAACACTTTAAAGACAGTGCGATTATTTGTGAAAAACCACTACTGGGTTTAAGCCAAGTAGATAACAACTTTATTTGGCCGCAGCGGCTTTGGGTGAATTATGCCTTTAGCCAACTGGCCAGCGCTAAGCTGCTTGATTCATTGCTTAGTGGCTATTCTCAGCCAGCCCATGTGTGCTTGAACTCACAGGTTAACCTGCCCCTCAACTTTACCTTAGAGCAGTGGTTTTTAGAAACCACTAGCCATCCTTTATCTTGGCTATTACACCGTTTTGGTAAACCTTCTCAACAGAGAAAAACAGTGGACGGCCAAAGGCTGAAATTACAACTACAAGCTGGTAAACACCTCATCGATGTGGATTTTAGCTTAGGTGGACCTGCTGGCATTTTTCATCAAATAGACATCACTATTGGTCAGGATAGCTTATCGCTGAACGGCGAATATGTACCAGGTAAACCTTGGCGATTTTCGCCGGTAATGCTGAATCAACAAGCACAAAACCAAGGTGAATATAGCCCACAAGACTGCTGGATTGAGGCTAATCAACGCTCCAGCCAAAAGATGATTGAACAATTTAGGGGTAACATCTCTCACGCCGATTTTCTTGAGCAAGGGGGTTTTGATGCCAGCAAAGCGCTGTGGTTGGAACTAGCCTTATTCGGTGACAAGTAGCCACACAAAGATAGCGGTTGTTAATTGGCGTAAAGCACGTAAAAATAGAATCACTTTTCTTGATTTGGGCAATCGTTAAAAAATGAAACTCGATAGTAAAGACAAGTTAATACTCGATTTGCTGCAACGAGACGTGAGTATTGCGCTCAACGAGATTGCCGAGCGTGTAGGTTTATCGGCCACACCTTGCTGGCGCCGCGTGCAAAAACTAGAGCAAGCTGGGTTTATTCGCCATAAAGTGGCTCTACTCGACAGAAACAAGCTCAATCTAGGTGTCACGGTGTTTGTTAGTGTTCGCACTTCGCAGCACGATCCCTCTTGGTTAGCGCAGTTTAACCAAGCGGTACAAGACATTCCTGAAATCATTGAAGCCCATCGCATGAGTGGCAGCATCGACTATTTGCTTCAAGTCGTAGTGCCCAGCATTAACGACTACGACAAAGTGTATAAACAACTGATTGAGCGTTTAGCCTTTACCGATGTCAGCTCTGCCTTTTCAATGGAAGTCATGAAATCCACCACTTCTTTGCCCACACATTATTTAAGCTAGCCCGACGTATATGAGTAATACAATTCAAGCATTTCCCACTCGAGTGGTGGACTGGTACCACCGCGCTGGCCGTAAACATCTGCCTTGGCAACAAGACAAAACACCTTACAAAGTGTGGCTGTCGGAAATTATGTTGCAGCAAACCCAAGTGGCTACGGTAATACCTTATTTCGAACGCTTTATGCAGCGCTTTCCTAATGTCACTCACTTAGCAGCAGCGGAAACCGATGAAGTGCTGCACCTTTGGACAGGCTTAGGTTATTACGCTCGCGCCCGTAACCTACATAAAGCAGCCAAAGTGATTGCCGAGCAATACCAGGGGCAGTTTCCAGAAGACATTGAGCAAGTCATAGCGCTGCCAGGTATTGGCCGCTCTACCGCAGGTGCGGTGTTGTCACTTTCTCTTGGTCAGCACCACGCCATACTCGATGGCAATGTAAAGCGGGTATTAGCCCGTCATCAGGCCATCGCTGGCTGGCCCGGTAAAAAGCCCGTAGAAAACCAACTTTGGGAACTTGCTGAAGCAAACACTCCTGCTCAGCAAACCACTGCTTACAACCAAGCAATGATGGATTTAGGCGCGATGATTTGTACTCGCTCAAAACCCAAATGCGAGCTTTGCCCTGTGGCAGAAGACTGTGTGGCACTAGCCACTCAGCGCCAAGGCGACTTTCCAGGGAAAAAACCTAAAAAGGTACTGCCAGAAAAGCCAGTGCAAATGTTAATACTACACTGGCAACATGAATACTTGCTGTTTCAACGCCCCATGCAGGGTTTATGGGGCGGTTTGTACTGCTTTCCAGAAATAGCGCTAGAAGACAGCATTAGTCAATGGTTAGAGGCACAGCAATTAAGTGCCGATGCGATTTACGAGCTAGAACCACTTCGCCACACCTTTAGCCACTACCATTTGGATATTCAGCCAGCATTGGTTGAGCTAAGTGAAGCGCCGCCACTACAAGTCATGGCAGACAACCAACAACTTTGGTATAACATGCAAAACCCGCCAAAAGTTGGCTTAGCGGCCGTAACCGAAAAGCTGCTAAAAATAGCGCAACACGCACTTTAAATTTAAGCCTGCTGTACAACACAGCAGCGCATGTAATAAGGGATAATTATGGCTAGAACAGTATTTTGCCAACGTTTAAAGAAAGACGCCGATGGCTTAGATTTCCAACTGATTCCTGGTGACGTAGGTAAGCGCGTGTTTGATAACATCAGCAAAGAAGCGTGGACTGAGTGGCAAAAGAAACAAACCATGTTCATTAACGAAAAAAAGCTCAACTTGATGAATCAAGACGATCGTGAGTTGCTTCAAGCTGAAATGGTGAAATACTTATTTGAAGACGGCGAAGTAGACATTGAAGGCTACACCCCGCCAAGCAAATAGCCCATGCTAATACCGCATTAAAAAACAGAGCCTTGGCTCTGTTTTTTTACATGGATTATTTGCTATTCGGCGGCACTTGAAAATAAGCACTTTTTGCTGCTTGGTAAGCGTTCAAGTCAACATCTTTCCCCTGGTAAGTCATTCGAATTTGAGTCGGGTCGCTTACTGTGACCGCAAACGGCGCTTGCCCTTGCCACTGCTGATAGGCTCCCTCTTTTAGAGTAGCATCCACTAAGGTGTATTTTTCACTGTCTACAACGCGTATTTTTACCTCGCCATTTACCCTTACACTGATTGACGCAGGGCGGTAATAGTGACGCGGGTAATCATGTGGATACCAATAGTCCCACGGGTCGTCTAGCCAATAAATAGGTGGCGGTAGCACAATGATCGGCGGCAATATTTCTTCCGGTGGAATCACCTCTTCAGGCGGTGGAGCAATCGGAAGCTCGACTTCAGGGTCATCTATTTCGGGCAATACCTCCGCCACAGGTAAGTCTGGCTCGGGGGCTGGCAATGGTTCAGGTTCAGGAAAGTCCGGCTCGGGAAAATCCATCTCCATCTCCATCTCCATGTCCATATCAAACTCATCTTCAGCTGCTAGCTGAGTATTGCCAGCTATACACATTAGGCTAAATAAGGTAAGCACTGTTAATCGACTTTGCATAACTCGCTCTTCGGCAAATAAACTGTTTTGAGCTTAGTCGCTGCCGAGGCGGAGAAGCAAGCTTAAATCGCCCTCTGCCACTATTTGCTAATGAGCTTATCAATGCGTTTCTGCTAAGCTAGTTTTTTTATTCGGGGTAAACGCCGTGGCTTGGCAAATATTAAGTATTGTTGCTCCACTTGTAATTATTGTGGTACTAGGACTGCTTTACGGGCGCAAACATCGCCCCGACATTAGTGCTGCAAATCGCATGAATATGGAAATATTCTGCCCTGCATTAATCTTTTCGGTATTGGCGAATACTCAACTCGAACTAAGCGATTACAGTGAGTTACTGCTGGCATCCATTTGGGTGGTATTAGGTTCTGGGCTTATTTTGTGGCCGTTAATCAAAGTTTTTAAACTTAAAGCGCGCACCTTTCTACCACCAATGATGTTCAACAATGCCGGTAACCTCGGGCTACCGCTGATTATTTTGGCCTTTGGTGAAGCCGCCATGCCCATTGCAGTGATCCTGTTTGTGGTAGAAATGGTATTGCACTTCTCGGTGGGGCTGTATTTTATCGACTCCCAAGCCAAGCTGCTTTCTACCCTAAAAATCCCGGTGATTATTGCTGCTATAGCAGGCCTCATTTGGGGCGGCTTGGAGCTATCCTTGCCCACCATAATTGCTACTCCAATCGACCTGCTCGGTCAAATATCGGTACCACTTATGTTGTTTACCCTAGGTGTAAGATTGATTGACGTGGATTTGAAAGACTGGAAAATTGGCTTATTGGGCGCTGTAGCTTGCCCGCTTAGTGGCTTGATATGTGCGGGTATTGCCATAATGATATTGCCGCTAACACCGCTACAACAGTCTTGTTTGATTTTGTTTTCTGCGCTGCCACCAGCAGTACTCAACTTTATTGTTGCTGAGCAATATCAGGTAGAGCCACAACGCGTGGCCTCTATTGTGATGTTAGGAAACATCGCCAGCCTGTTTTTTATTCCCTTAACATTATTCTGGGTATTACCTGCAGCTTAAGCCAATGCTTAGTCTTCTAAACTCCCGTGCCATTTAAACAAAGCACAATCCTCATTTAGTAATGCCGTTTAATTTAACTATATTTATCTATACAAACTCGATTAATGGATTAACAAATGAAAATAAGAACAAAGTTTTTGTTGCTGTTACTCGCTGGTGTAGTTTTTCCGGTTTTAGTCATCTCAATCATTACTGTATGGAACGTTAGAAGTAATGCCGAACTCAGTTTTGAACAACGAAGTACCGCGGAACTAGGGCATATCGACACCACCTTTTCTATCTACCTCAATGGCTTGGCCGAAGATGCTAAGTTTCTTGCCAACTCCTATACCATCCGTCAGTTAGATCACTCTGTTACCACTTATATGGGCAAAGCAAGTAAACCCATGACCCCCGATAAAAGCGGTGGCGTTGAACAAACAGCGTTTCATTTCATGCGCGAGTTTGGTGAAGCTCGCCCAGACTTAGCCTACGTATATTTAGCCATGGACCACGGTGGTTATATCCAATGGCCACTCGGCAAAAACTCTGCTGACTATGATCCTCGTGTACGCCCTTGGTATCCGCTTTCCATCAACTCTACTACGCCGGTTCGTATTCCTGCTTATCAAGACCTAGTCAGCAAAACACCTTTAGTTGACTACATGGTACGTTTTGAAGGGCAAAATGGCGCCTTTGGTACCATTGGTGTAGACGTGACACTAAACAAACTCACCGACTTAATTAAGAAGATTAAATTTGGCGAACAGGGCTACATCATCATGATTGAGGACTCCAATACCATATTGGCCGACCCCTCCAGCGAAGATAATCTATTCCAAGACATTAACGATGTAACCAGCTACCAAGCCATTAAAGACTCGCCTCCCGGTTTGCACACTATTGAAAAAGATGGTGAAACTTGGTTAGCCAACGTGTATTTATCCCCCGACCTCAATTGGCGCTTTATTGGCTTTATGCCCGCTAGCGAGGTTTACCAACAAGCCAACTCCTTAATTACCTTAATTATGGGCGTGGCTATTTTGATGGTGCTGGTCTTTATTGCGATTGGATTCACCTTGATGAATGTCATCACTAAACCAATGATAACCATTACCGAAGGCCTAGAAGGTATAGCCTCAGGTGAAGGCGACTTAACCCAGCGCCTTAATATCCACTCCAATGATGAATCGGGACAGATGGCCGATGCCTTTAACCGCTTTGTTGAGTCAATAAATGCCTTAGTGGCAAGTATCAAAGGCAATAGTGAGCAAGTAGATAATTCAGCGGCTCATGCCAGCGAGCTGTCTAGCACCATGAAACAAATTGCCGAAGGACAATTGGCTGCTGTAGAGCAAGTATCCACTGCTTTTCATGAAATGGTGGCCACTTCTAACGAAGTGGCCTCAAACTGCAGCCAAGCCGCCACCAGCGCCGATGATAGCCAACATCAAGTGGAAGAAGGTCATCAGTTGATTCAAGATACGGTATTGGCCGTTGGGCAGCTCGAAACAACCTTAAACGAATCAAATCAGGCTATGGATGAACTGTCACAAGAATCGGCCAATATTACGGTCATTCTGGATACCATTCGCGGGATAGCTGAACAAACCAACTTACTGGCGCTCAACGCAGCTATTGAAGCGGCGCGTGCTGGTGAACAAGGCCGTGGCTTTGCTGTAGTCGCCGATGAAGTTCGTACTTTAGCTGGACGTACCGCTGAGTCCACCGAAGAAATCGATAAACTACTAAGTAACCTACGCCAACAAACCGCTAATGTTGCCTCTAAGCTGTCGAGCAGCATTGAGCATTCATCAACTTCAGTTACGGCCACTAATCAAACCAGTACGGTATTTGAGGCTATTTTGCAGTCGGTACTCACTATACGGGATATGGCTACCCAGATTGCAGCTTCGGCAGAAGAGCAGCATTTAGTCGCCGAGGAAATTAATCGTAACATCACTGATATTCACGACGGCTCTAGTCAAGCTAATCAAGTATCACAAGAGCTTGAAGATAGCGCGACCACCTTAAACTCCCTGGCCGGTAGCCTACAGGAAATGGTCTCACGCTTTAAAACTAGTTAGTCACTCTCTAATACAAAAAAGCCCAAGCAAAGTTGCTTGGGCTTTTTCTGTTTCTATCGCACGTCTGGCTTAGCGATTTTCTAAACGGCTGTAATCCAATATTCCAGACTCAAGCGGCTCTGCTTGTAGGTATGCTTGATGCAAACGGTCGCTAAATGGCCAGAACTCTTGGCTTGTTCTGCGAATACCATAGCGCTTCATAAAGGCTTGATATGAAGCTTCGTCATTCACATGCACAAGTTGCTGCTGCAAGCGTTTAAGTTCAGATTTCTGTACCTGCCAAAATGCGCCAGGATAAGCCCCCACTAAACCGGGTAACAAAGAAACATGATCTTGGTCTGGGATACGATTATCATCTTCTAGGAATAAACTAGAGATGTTGGTATGCGCATTGTGTCGCAATAAGGTGAAATACTCGGGTTCAGTTTTACTTGGTTCATCCACTTGAATAAACACCACCTGCGGTAACAGTTTAACCGCCCCTCCTTTCCAAGCATCTATCTGAAGCGCAAAGTCGCTGATTTCACGAGAAAACTTAGGGAAGGTAATATCATGTTTCTTAGGTAATGCCGGTGCTAGCTTTTCATCCAGCATATCAAACAGTTGCTGTTTATAGGGTAAGTCATCTTGGTATTCAACTGCGCTTTTAAAAAATGCTTCTTGTGGACGAGACTCTACAAAATCAACAATTTGTTTATCGGCTCCCACATACCAGCTGCGTAGTTCGTCGTAACGCACTTCGGCGGGTAACAAGGAAGTAAAGCTACCCTCGCCTTCCATACGTAAAAAGTCCATATACAAGCGCGTAACTAACTGATGACCTAAATTGCCATAAGGGTCAAAGCCAGCCACCAATAAATAATGAATACGCTCAAATAAGGAATAATCAATTACCCATGCTGTTTTAGGTTGTTTACCCACAGTGCCTTTAAGTACGCTGGCACTGTCAAAATGACGAAATATAGTTAATGCCGCGTTGGGGTTGTCACCATCACCATCCCAAAGTAAATCTAAGTTCAATAGGCTATCGTCTTTATTTAACCAGTTTTTCGCTTCCTCAATACTGGCCTCAATGTATTTACGGTGACGTTTGGAATAGCTAATCCAAGTACTAATTGGCAGTACATTACTTTGCTCTACAGAAGGCATGCGCAAGTGTTCACTCTGCTCTACCAAAAACTTTGCTTGTTGCTGTTCATAGCGATTATCTGGATTAGCAAAGTACACCCAAAAATGATCTTGAATCACATTGAGCGCGACTTGCCCTCTACATACCGGGCCTTTCATAAAGCCCATAATGAAGGTTTCCGCATCGTCTAACATAAAGCGGTAACGGCCATTAACGGTGAGATCCTGAAAGGCCACAAATGGGTTGCCAGCCACTTTAGGTTCATAACCTGGCAGCTCATTCACGACCGTATCATCCCCCAAAAACCAGTTTTTCCAACGCTCGGCGCGAGCCTGATCTAAACGGTAAGGAATATGCGTTTTTACCACTATGCTTTCACGTTCTGGCGCAAGGCGGTAATAAACTCGCTCAACTTTTGGATCATCATAAGGTCTGCGAGTAGCAATTTGATCAATAGGATTGCCCGGCGCGGTACGCGAGCGAACTAGCTTAAAAAAGGCCGGACGAGTATTTGGATCGTCAGCAAAATAAAGGTGGGTAATAAACAAATGCTCGTAAATATAACGAGCCATCAGGCGTTGTTTTTTTGAATCGCCATTTAACAAGGCTTCCCATTGTTCAACCTTATCCATTAGTTTGTTATGGGCGCTTAAATCATCAGCCATGGGAGCACCACTAGCTAACCAAGCGGTGAGTGTATCGAACTCCTCATCGCTTATCTCGGGCAAGCCGTAAGGCATGCCCCACTCAGGATGAGATGCTTGCACCTTAGCGTAACCTTCAATGCCTACACATTGCTGGGCTCTATCCAATGCGAAGTCAAACGCTTCGGGATCGAGGATCTCGTCACCGGGATCTACATAGCTGCGCTTTTGTTTTAACGCTTGATACATTACGCCCGCTTCAAGGTTTGCCTCTTCAGTTTGAACCCGTTCATTTAATACCGGATTAAACCCTTTTTGACGCCACATTTGAGTAGATTTAGCATCGGTATATAAACGTGTTGTTGGCGCAGCAGTAACCCGGCTTCCATGATAAACGCGAGCAGTAGTAACACCCCGGTCGATGCCAGCAGCAGAGGTAAGTTTTAATTGGCAGGGCGCGTCGTAACAGGCATGGCACATCACGCAGCGTTGATCGAGGATCGGTTTAACCTCACTCAAAAACTCAGCGGCTGGAGGATAATTTTCAGAAAACACGCGGGGTTGCACAGAGGCTTCGCCAAAGCGCTGGTCGAATTGATTAACAATAATGGTAGAACAGCCTGCAATTAACAGCAGGAGCCAAAAAACACTAAAACGTCGAAACATAGCTCTTCCCTGATAAAGTTAGCGCGACATCTTACGCTACTTACAATGCCTTAAGTATACATCAACTCATGAATTTTTAGCCTGGCTTTACACTTCACCACAGTAGCGTTTCAACAAAGATTAAAAAAACATCAAAAACTACTTGAATATCTAAATGATAATGATTATCATTTAGATATGGATTAAAGAGAGGACAGACAAATGATTAAAACAATGACTTTTGCCAGCATGCACTTTAGCATCGCTTTTTTGGTCACTTGGTTATTAACTGGCGATATTATGATTGGTGGTTTAGTGGCTATTGTAGAGCCAGCAGTGAACAGCGTGGCCTACTTCTTCCATGAAAAAGCTTGGGTAAAATGGGGTTTAAGCCCTACTCCTCAGCATTAAGGAGCGGATAAATGTTAGACCAAAACCGTGTACAAACAATGGATATTAATATCTTACTGAGCATTATTAACATGCAGGTGAGAAATGACTTTTCGAGCTTTGAAGAGTTATGCCATTTTTACGAGCTCAACCAAAACCAGTTAGTACAGCGCTTGGCACTTGCAGGTTATACCTTACAAGCAAACCAGCAATTTACTGCGGCATAAACTGTTGCTGGTAGTCTTGTTCAGAGATAAGGCACGCCGCATCAGGTACCCGTTCAACAATACAAATACCTTGTAAGTGGTCATACTCGTGTTGAATGATCCTAGCAACAAAACCACTATAGCGCGCTTCTAAATACTCGCCTTGCACGTTTTGATAACGCAGCATAATTTCGCTAGCCCGAGCAATCTTCGCTCGCTTACCTGGCACACTTAAGCATCCCTCCCAACCAAGCTCTTGCTGTTCGCTATACGCGACAATCTTAGGGTTACAAATTTCAAAAGCTGGTAAATTTGGGGCATCGGGATAACGCTGATTTGCCTTACTGGCCACAATCATTAACTGCCACGACTTTCCTGCTTGCGGCGCGGCTATACCTACACCTTGAGCTTCTAACATAGTAAAACGTAAACGTTCTATCCATGCGAGTTCTTGCTCATTTAAAGGAAAGCGCACAAGGCCTGCCACTTGTTTGAGCACAGGTTCTGGGTAAGTCGCTAGTGTTAAAGGCTGAATGCTGATGTTAGCTGGCCTCACTCTCACTGTTCATCGCACTATAAGCCCGATAAGCAAATACTAGAAAGAATGCTTCAAGTATTTGTCCTAGCACTCGGTTACTAAACACCAGTACTTCACTGGCTTGCTGCGCCAACAACCAACGATGAACACCCCATACAGGAATCATAGTGACCCCAGCCACAATAATCACACCAGCTAATAGTGGCCACTTATATTCTTCGGTTTGTTTCCAACTGGCGCTAATCGCTTGTAGCGGTGTAGTTCGATGTAATACGCAGTGCAAATCGGCCACAATTAAACGGCTGGCGATAACAATGCCCGGCAAAACAAAAAAACTCAGCCCTAACATCACTAAGCTAAAAGTCATGGCAATCACCAGAAATAAACTGGGCCAGATGCTCAAGGCTGCTTCAAAGCAACGACTAATCGACCACGCCTGTTGCTTAATGTGGCTGCGCATATAAAGAATGATTGCGCCTTGGTAGATTGGCTGCATTAACAAACCCAAGCCAACAAACATCCAATAATTAACCGCCGATTCTTCGGGTAAGTTCTGTACATACATACTTTGAATTGCCGCAAAGGGGATTGCAAAAGGCAACACCATTAAGGCAATAGCCATAAAGTGCCGACGGTAGAAATGAACACTGTCGGCTAACCAATCCCACAAACCACTAACTGCCATGGTACTCCTTTAGCCATTTCCCTTGCGTTAAATACAAAACCACCTCTTAAACCTGTTTGCGCCAGCGCTACACCAAGCGAACACATTCCAATAATTGAGAAAGACCCGAAATTTGCCAAGTCACATTATCAAAAGGTTGAGCAACTACTTCACCAGCGACCTGGCGCTGTAACCATACACTAGTTAGGCCCGCTGCTTCAGCCCCTTGAGCGTCATTTTTAAAGTTATCTCCCACATAACAGCAATCTTTAGCCGAAAGCTTGGCCATGGCGAGCGCTTTATCAAAAATGGCGGGATCAGGTTTAGCGGAACCGGCCGCTTCGGCAGTTAATACAAACTCAAAATAGTGAGCAAGACCAGCCGCTCTAACCTTACGCTGCTGCATATCTTCTGGGCCGTTCGAGACCAATGCTAATCGCCACCCTTGCTGACGTAATTTGTCTAAACAAACTAAAGTATCGGGGTACAGCTGAGTGGCAGCTATGTATTGTTGCATAAAGTACTCAAAAGCATCTTCAGCTTGCTTATTGCTTAATTCAGGTTTTTGTAAAGCTTCGCGTGCCCGTGCTTGGCGCATTTCTGCAGCACTTAACTGGCCTTGCAAAAAAGCAGGGTAATGTTGTTTAAGCGCGCGACGCCAATGGCTCATTGCTTCAGCTTCGAGCTCTGGTTGGTAGTGTGTAAACAGCACTTTAGCCGCAGTTTCAGTGGCGATGGCATCATCAACCAAGGTATCGTCTAAATCGAATAACAGCATGCTTGCTGAGGTTTGAGACGTCATTCGTTTCCCCTTTTTTCAGCCAGATTAGCGAGCTAGCTTTAGAAGTCAACGATTGTTTACAGGCTGCATATTAAGCCTGACAACAAAATGCAGTGATCTATCAGTAGCCTGCTACCGTTATTTGTATGAGTAACATATTAAAGGGCCTAGAGATGAACACTCCATCAGTCAGCTTAAGTGAAGTTACCCTGCTATTTTACCCCGAAGATAAGCCCTATCAGCTACAATCACTGGTGCTTAAAGATCAAGTAAAAACCCAGCAAGGCCGGGTAATGATCAGCGCTAAATACAAGCAAGGGAAAATCATTGTGGCGGTTATTGAAGGCCATGCTGAATTGCTAAACCTATTGGGTGATCGCTTTGATGGGCGACCCGCCTCGGCAGCTTAAGACTTGGCTTGCGCAGGTTCAGCTTCGCCGTTGCTTATGTTGTCCACTTCCGCTTCGGCGCACATGTAGGCGCGGCTGGAGCAAAATGGGGTAAGCGGCACACTTGGCTCCATTGCTTGCTCTTGCTCTGTAAGGTGAGATTGATGTTTATCGGTCACTTTACCTACCACATAAAACGCCATTCTTAAGGCCAACAAGCCAAACACAACGGTGCCTAAGGCTTGCCCTCCCAGCACTCCTAATGGGCCAAACCACTCCCCACCTAAATATACAAACGGCATGGTGCCTAAAGTTGCTTTACCAAAATTAAGCATGGTAGATGTGCTGGGATAACCTAGATTATTAAAGGCGGCGTTGGCCACAAACATGGCGCCGTTAAATACAAAACTAAAGCTAATCCACGTACAGAAGAAGGCGATCACCGTGGCGGCTTCCCCGCCCACTCCAAACACCTTAATGATATGGTTTTGGCCCAGTAACATAAGCAGAGATACCACGACCACAAAGCCACCGTTAAACCACAAAGCCTTGCTCAATGCTTCACGAACGCGATCGTAATAATGGGCACCAAAGTTTTGTCCGACTATCGGGCCAATAGCACCAGATAAGGAGAAAATCATCCCAAAGGCCACCGGCATAATCCGTCCAACCACAGCCCAACCAGCAACGTAAGCATCGCCAAAAACCGCAATCGCGGCAGTAACATAAGCATTTCCGAGCGGCGTTGCTACATTGGTCATCATCGCAGGGCCAGCTACTTTTAAAATACCGCGTAAATCTTCCAGCAACCTTTGCCCACTGAATCGAGCAAACAGGTTATGCTCGTACACCACGCCGTATAGCGCGACACCAGCCACCACAAAACGAGCGATAACAGACGCAATAGCCGCTCCTGGCAAACCTAAACCAAGGGCAAAAATGAAAATAGGGTCAAGAACAGCATTCACCCCTCCCCCAGCCAAAGTAGACCACATGGCTCGCTTGGCATCGCCCACCGAGCGCAATGCTGCGCCAGCACTCATGGCTAAACCCAGTATCGGCAATGAAGGCAGCAAAATACGAATATAAGTTACCGCCAGCTCATGGGTACGCGCTTTAGCACCAATAAGGCTTAATAATTCAGGGGCGAAATACCACACTAAAGCGGCAAAGGATGCGCTAATGATAAAGCCAGTAAACAGAATATTGGTGACCAGTTGCCTAGCTCTAGCTTTGTCTTGCTGGCCAATGGCCTTAGAGACCAGCGCGGTCATAGCAATGGATAAACCAATGGAAATAGAGGTAGTAAAAAATGCGATAGTTCCAGCGTAACCTACCGCGGCAGCCAGCTCTGCTTCACCCAGTAAACTGATGAAAAATAGATCGGCCAAATCAACGAGAAAAAGAGCAGTTAAACCAATAGCATTGGTTGAAGACATCACCACTATGTGGCGAAAAATATCACCGGAAACAAACTTGGCCTTTGGCATAGAAACTCGCAACACGATTGGATAGTTTCTAGTGTAGGCGCAAACTGGTGTTGAGTCATGGGCAGAATAGCCCCTTATTTAAAGGGGCTATTGCTCTGCAACGCTAAAATTATACTAAGCTAGCGCGCAACTCTTTAGTCGCTAACACCATGTTTTTAAGGGCTGCTTCGGTTTCTTCCCAGTTACGGGTTTTAAGGCCACAATCTGGATTTACCCATAGACGCTGATGAGGGATCCACTCGGCGGCTTTATCGATTAAGCCTTTTATATCAGCAATGCTTGGAATGTTTGGCGAGTGAATATCGTAAACGCCTGGACCAATTTCATTGGGGTACTCAAAGTGCTCAAAAGCCTGTAGCAAGCTCATTGCCGAACGTGAGGTTTCAATGGTTAATACATCGGCATCTAGCGCTGCAACGGAGGGCATAATGTCGTTAAACTCGCTGTAACACATATGCGTATGGATCTGTGTTTCAGGTTGAGCACTGGCTGCAGACAATTTAAAGGCTGACACAGCCCAATCTAAATAGTGCTGCCATTCGCTGCGCTTAAGCGGCATACCTTCGCGAATAGCAGGCTCATCAATTTGAATAACCTGAATACCTGCTTGTTGCAGCTCAGCCACTTCATCATTCAAAGCCAAAGCTATTTGTTCGGCAATTTCTGCTCGGCTAATGTCTTCACGAGCAAAGCTCCAAGTAAGAATGGTTACCGGTCCTGTAAGCATGCCTTTTACTGGCTTGTTGGTGAGTGACTGTGCGTAGTTGGTCCACTCAAGCGTTAATGGTTTAGAACGCTCGATATCATCGACAATGATAGCCGGTTTCACGCAGCGTGAACCGTAGCTTTGCACCCAGCCAAAACGGCTAGCGATAAAGCCATCTAATAACTCGGCAAAGTATTCCACCATGTCATTTCGCTCAGCTTCGCCATGCACTAATACATCTAGGCCTAGCTTCTCTTGGCGCTCAATAGCATCGGCAATGTGCTTCGCTAACGCGGCATCGTAATCCACTTGGCTTAACTCACCAGCTTTGTATTCACGACGTTGACGGCGAATTTCATTGGTTTGCGGAAACGAACCAATCGTAGTAGTTGGCAGTGGTGGCAATTGTAAGCTTTGTTGCTGAATAGCTTGGCGCTGAGTAAACGCTAACTTACGCTCGCGCTGTTCCGGCGCCAGCTGTTCTATACGCTGCTGTAGTTCTGTATTTTTCTGATTACTAAGCGATTGCAAAGCAGCGCTGTATTGGCGCGATAAACGTAAGGCATCAGCGTCGCCATTTAAGGCATCATCTAATATTTGTAGCTCTGTTAGTTTTTGCTCTGCAAAGGCTAAGCGGAATTTTGCATCGCCTAAATCTGTTTCACTTTCTAAATCAAGTGGGCTGTGCAGCAACGAACATGATGAAGCAAACCACAAACGTTCACCTAAGCGCACTTTCAGTGAACTATATTGCTCAATAAGTTGTGGTAAGTTAGCGCGCCATACATTGCGACCATTAACCACGCCAGCCGACAGCACCCAATGCTCTGGCAGCCAAGTAAGCACTTGCTCCAATTGCTCTGGTGCAGCACTTAAATCAAGGTGTAAACCGTCTACGGCCAACTGTTTAATCACTTCAGCGTTATAAAGCACATCGGCAAAGTAGCTGGTAAGAAGTAACTTACTAGAGCTTATGCGCGTGCTGTAGGCGTCTAGCAAGGCTGCTTGCCACTGCGGCTCTAGCTCCAAACCAAGCACTGGTTCGTCAACTTGCACCCACTCAATGCCTAAATCCGCGATTTTTTGGAAAATCTCGCGATAAACGGTAAGCAATTGTGGAAGCAAAGAGATACGTTGAAAGCCGTCTTCTGCTGCATCATCATTTTTACCTAGGTACAAATACGATACAGGGCCAAGAATAACCGGTTTAACTTCGTGCCCTAAAGCTAGTGCTTCTTTAATTTCATCAAACAATTGTTGCCACTGTAAGCTAAATTCAGTCTTTTCAGAAAACTCAGGAACAATGTAGTGGTAGTTAGTGTTAAACCATTTACTCATGTCAGACGCAGCATGGTTACAACCACAACCTTGCTGGCCACGAGCCACTGCGAATGTGCTATCTAAGGTAATCTCATCTGACTGATGACGCTTCGGCACATTGCCTAATAGCAGTGAAGTATTCAGCACTTGGTCGTACCAAGCAAAGTCACCTACCGTTACCCAAGCCTGACCACTGTCTTGCTGGGCTTGCCAATTTTGTTGGCGAATTGTTTTGCCTACTTCAAGTAGTTGCTGCTGCGATGACTCACCACGCCAGTAACTTTCTAAGGCAAACTTTAGCTCTCGCTGCTTACCTATTCGCGGATAACCCAATACGTGTGTAATGCTCATTTCAATAATCCTTTTAGCCGTCTAGATGTATATAAATCCATAGTGACTAGTCGAACCAAGCAATACAATTGAAAAGCTATCAAGTGAAATTGAAGTTTATTCAACACCATCAGTCTCATACCCAAATTAGCAAGGCTTGAAAGCGAACAACTTATTTGCAAAATTGAATATTATTCATGATTAACTAAGTAATTAAGCCTCACGCTATACAAGCTGAGTAGCCATGCTTAAGCTGGCAACTTAGTGTTAAGAAATGGAGGGCAAGGCACACATGTTAGAGTTAAAACACTTACGCAGTATTAAAGCTATCGCCAATAGTTCTTCACTAAAAGCAGCGGCCGCTAAGCTGTTTATTACTGATTCTGCATTATCTCATCAGTTAAAAGATATTGAGCAGCGCATTGGAGCCAGCTTAGTCGTAAGAAAACAGCAACCTTTGGCTCTTACCGAGCAAGGCTGCCAATTGTTATCCCTTGCCACACAAGTATTGCCGCTAATAGAAAAAGCGGAGCAAACACTCTTACACTCTCATCAGCAACAGAGTCGATTGAACATTAGTGTAGATTGTCACGCTTGCTTTCAGTGGTTACTGCCTAGCTTGCAGCAATTTCAACACACCTGGCCGCAGGTTAGCAGTAGCTTTTGCCAAGATAAGGACTACAACGGGTTACCGCTGTTGCAAAGTGGTGAAGCAGATTTACTCCTCACCTCCAATGTGAAAGTAGATCAGCAGATTCATTATCAGGCCTTATTTGAATATGAAATGGTATTAATTTGCCCTCCGCTGCATCGTTTAAGTCAGCGCCAAAGCATTCAAGCTGCAGACTTAGCCGGTGAAACGGTTATTAGCTACCCAGTAGCGCTGCAACGATTAGACCTGCACCAACACATACTCGCGCCCGCCAACATTGAACCTAGGCAATGGAAACATGCCGACAACCCCGCCATGCTGTTACAAATGGTTGCAGCAGGAATGGGGGTGGCAGCCATGCCTTATTGGGCTGTGGAGCATTATGCGGCCCAGCAATTCATTAGCCTACGATCGTTTAAACAAGCACTATGGCGACCTATGTACGCTGCTTACTCAACTAACCTGCGAACCAGCACTCCCTTACAAGCGTTTATTTCTCTCATTCTAGAGCAAGCCTTTAGCCAACTAAAAGGCACCAGAACCCTGCGCGCTAAACCGCAATAATCCTCACTAATTATTTGACGAAACGCACAAAAAGAGTTTACTTTTAATAACATAAGTTAAGTTGTTCCCTTCTCATCAATTTGCAGTTTGGCAAAGGTTTCGCCCTATGGTGTCTGACTGGTCTCCAGCAGAATTTACAGAAAGAAAAATGAGCCTTGTTATGCACTTGGCCGGTTTAATTCCTTGTATTTATTTCTCTTACGTTCATCTTTTTGGTGGCGTTTTTTGGTATGGCTTAGTGGTTCTTCCCTGCACATTTGCCATTTTGGTTTCATTGTTTTTATTATTCACTCAACCAGACTCACAGAGTTACAAAATAGCCGATGTGTGGTTTTTGCTGCTAGCAATTCCGCCAGTGTTATTAGCACTAACCCGCCACGATATGCATGGTGAATTCTTCGTCCCGCCGTTAATTCTTGCTTGTTTTATCCACCTACCGTTAAAAGTGGCAGAGCGCCTAGTGTTAGCAGTGAGTATTGTGGCGGTTGTACTTGGGGTTAACCATCTGGGTATTCATCAAGGCATACGTTTTGGCATCGGGATTGTTGCTACCCACATATTCGCTTGGGGCTTAGCAAGGGTGTTGGTTAAACAACATAACGAGCTAAAAGATCTCGCCTTTAAAGATTCGCTCACTCGCTGCTACAACCGCAGAGCCCTATTCGATGAACTATTAAAGGCAAAACAGCAAGATAAGCGCAGCGGCATTAAAGCAGCGATTGTTTTATTAGATTTAGACCACTTTAAACAAGTGAATGATCAACTAGGGCACAATGTAGGGGATCAAGTACTGGTGTGGTTTGCTCATTTTCTGCAGCAGAATACTCGAGTCAACGACCGAGTATTTCGTTATGGCGGGGAAGAGTTTTTAATTCTTTTTCACGATGCTGACTTTGACATGGCTTACAAAACCAGCGAGAAGCTGGTGAGTACCATCGCCAAGATAAAAGCGCCAGAGCAATTAAGCGTTAGTTTTAGTGCCGGAATTTCGGTAATAAAAGATGGTGAAAGCATCGACGACTGGATTCAACGTGCAGATATGGCCTTGTATCAAGCTAAACAAGCTGGCCGTAATCAAACCTGGCCGAGTCAATTTACCTCTGCTGAAGTCACCATTGAGTGAAAGTGGGCAACTAGGGATTAAGTACCAAGGCAGCTATATAAATATTTGAACTGTCGAATAGAGTGGCAATGCTCGCTCAATTCACCAATATTTTGCGCATACTAAGAAATGGGTAATGCGGTAAACCTATACCGCTCGGTTGACGCGGCAGGTTTTAAGAAGCACTAACACACTTGGTTTGTTGTACGGCTAGGCTCTCTTGTTCAGTACGCCACAACCGGTGGCCACACTCTAAACAAACACATTCTCGACGGTAATCCATTAAGCTTTCTAAGCCGTACTCCCAAGTTTGGTTGCTATTACAATGAATACAACGAATAGCGGCTTCGCTCTCCACCTTTTCAGGGTAGCGCTGTTGGTAATCTTTTAGTGTTGGCAAGCGTAGCCATGTGCGCTCGTTGTTATCACGCCGACTAAAAAACAGCACCACCGCACCAAACAAAATCAACAACAGTTGAAGCAAAACACCCACCTTGGTTTTTTTTAAGCTTAAGTTCTTAATATCGAACTCTATTTCCGCTACAGATCCTTGCTTAGATACCATTTTAAATCAACCTAGTTTTTAACAAATATGCCAATAACAGCAAAAAGGCTCTTCACTAACTGTTACATATTGTTTACGTTTTAGTGGTTGATAATACTAATCGAGTTTTATTACGCTTAAACGACGTGTTTTTGCTATATTTTGACTTTCCTCGTGCAACAATAATTACAGCATCTCGAACGACTAAGGACAGTCTCTGTAAGCCCATGAATAAACTGCTAAAAGCATCATCCCTTATACTTTCTCTTATCAGTTTGCTGTTAGCAGCACTGATCCTCATTTTGGAATATTTACCCGATACCACTTGGGGTATCTCGCTCAGTTACTTAATGTTGTTTTCACCCCGCTGGTGGGCGATTTTAGTGTTGTTAAGTCCAATAGTGTTCTTAAGCATAATGACCAAGTGGCAATATTTGTCTTGGGCACTTTGCGCGGTAATTTTTGTTCAGTTTCAAGATGTTCAGCTCGCACTGCCTAATCAAAGCACTGGCGAATTTACCGTGTTGTCCTTAAACAACGGTAATGGAGCCAGTTCAGAACAGATTCGAACATTGGTGGCCAAGCTGCAACCAGATGTTGTGTTTATGCAGGAGTCAAAACCGGAACGCGTTGGGCAAATCTTTGATGACAGCTGGTTTAGCCATTGTGATCACCTGTGTACAGTGAGTAGAACCCCAATTGAGCATCAGGGGAGTTTGTCACGTGAGACCTTTGGCGGTTGGGGAAAATTTGCGGTGTTTTACCAAACTCAAATTGGCGATACCACACTGCAACTTGCCAACATCCACATGGATACCCCACGCCCTACGATTAATGCCTTGATACACCGGAGTGTCGCCGCTGAAGAATTTGCTAATCTGCACTTTGCCCGCAACATGCAAGCTTCATTGTTGGCATCATGGGCCAAGCAACAGGCTAACTTTATCGCCGCTGGTGATTTTAATATGACCACCTATGAAAATATCTATCAGCGCCATTTAGCAGAGTTAAACAATGCGATTGATATTGCCGGTAGCGGCGTCAATTACACCAAATATACCTCATGGCATGGCGCAAGAATCGACCATCTATTGGCCTCGGAACATTTTGAAGTAACTCGAGCAATGGTATTGGAGTCAATGGGCGGAGATCACCGCCCTATTACGGTTAGTTTAAACTTGCATTAGCTTTACGTTTGAAGCCTCTCCTACTGCCATCAATTGCCAATAACAGTAAGGCCAGCACTATCAGTATATAGGTTGGCCATTGCTCGGCAGATAAACGCTCTCCCAATAACCAGCCTACACTAAACACCAAAACTGGCTCTAAATAGCCCATTAAACCAAACAAGCTAAGCGGCAAGTGGTTAGATGCTAACAAAAACAACAGCATAGGCACCGTGCCAGCAATACCTAAACCAAAATAATAGAGCCAAGGGGAGTGATTATAAAAGCTGACTATTTGGCTTTGTTCAACGCTTACACCGTCATTGAGCAATAGATACACAATCGCCAGTGGCAACAACAATAAGTTGTCTACGGTGAATGCGATATGGCTTGGCAGCGGATACTTACGTCGCAACATAAAATATAAGGGGTATCCAAATGCTACCAGTAACACCACCCATGATAAGCCATCAGCCATTAGGTAAGCATAAGCAACCCCTAACCCTGCTACACATACGGCCACCCACTGAACGCGGCTGAGTCGCTCTTGGTAAACAAATCGCCCTACCAACACCAATACCAATGGCAAAGAAAAGTAGCCCAATGCAACTGGCAATGTTTGCCCGTTGGCTGGGGCCCAAATAAATAGCCAGAACTGCAAACCTACTAATATTGAGGCGGCCATCAATCGTGGCCAAGCTTTAACATTAACCAATTGGCTTACGATCAGAGGAAGTTGCTTCATTAGGCCTAAGCCAATCAGCATCAATAAACAACTCCATACAATACGTTGCGCTGCTAACCAGTTACCGCTATTTGGCTCTAAGGGAAATTGATGGATATACCAAGGTAAAAAAGCAAACATGCAGGAGGCGGCTACCGAGCTTAACAGGCCCACATAGAGCTGAGAATTTGGTGAGGAAGGTAAGGCCAATTTACTGCTCAATCATTCGGCTAAAGAACTGATTAAGCAGTAAATAACGACTCGTCGCAAGTATTTTGACTAATTTTTAACTAGTGTAATACTGGGCTAAGTGCTGGCGCAGCAGTCAGTTGGCTAAGCTGAGCCGAAGCCGCCATTGCTTGCCATTGTTGCTGCATTTTTTGATATGGGCTAATGCCAGCTTGGCGCTGGGCGTAATCGTTTAAAATGACTCCCCAACGAAACTCTTCCATTTGTTGGTTAGGCACCTTGGCTTCTCGTTTAGCCATGGCCAGTACTAAAGCCTTAACTTTTTCTAATTGCGGCGCTACCGGGTGATTTACCCCATCGGTTACCAATACATTCTGAAAGTCAGCCAACATATTTTGTTTTAAGGCGTCCACTTCTTCGTCTTGTAAATCAGCAACGGCGATGGCTTCAGTTAATACTCGTAACTGCCATACACGAGAGAAGTTTTGGTAATCATCTTGGTGTAAATCAAAAAACAACATCACGTAACCGCTGGTACGCTCTAACACTGCTAAACATTCATGCGAGCCAACAGCAAAAGAATGAGCACTCCAGCTATGGCGAACGGAGGCATTCTCTAGGGAAGGTAACTCTCGTGGCAAGCTTGCTTGCACATTGTTACTAATTTGAATTTCTATCATAAATTGCTCATCACTGATCCTAATAATCACTAATGAGCAAAAACAATGCCAGCGCTTGGCGTCAAAAAAACGCTGCTAACGTAATTCGCTTAATACTTCATGCAAAGAAGGCCGAATTTGATGACCTAACTGTTTAAGCTGCTCGCTAGGTGGTATCAGGTCTGGAATTTGATAAACCCGCATACCCGCTGCTACAGCGGCTCTTACACCATTGTCTGAATCTTCAAAGGCTAAACAATCTTCGGCTTGAATATCTAAGGCATTGGCCGCCGTTAAAAATATTTCAGGGTGAGGTTTGCTATAAGTCACTTCGCAGCCTGAAGAAATGCTGTCAAAGAAGTCGATTAAGCCTGCGTTTGCTAATTTAGTTTCAGCAGCGTGGCGATTCGATGAGGTTGCTACAGCCAAGGGGATCGACTGTGAGCGCAACCACTTAAGTAGCGCAACAGCGCCGGCTTTAACCGGTACCGGTTTATGTAAAATAACCGCATGGTATTTTTCCAACCAGCAAGCGCGCAACTCATCGTAAGCTAAATGTTCACCATAACCAGCACAGATGATCTGTTTTATCTTCTCAGCATTAGAACCAATAATGCCAAGGTAAACTTGCTCTTTAAACTCTAAACCTAGATCGCCACAGGCTGCAGCAAAGGTATCATAAGCAAGACGCTCACTGTCGAGTAACAAACCGTCCATATCAAATACCGCAGCACGATAAGTCATTACAATCTCCAATAGGCTAGGTAAAAACTGCTCGCCAGTAGCCTAGCGAGCAAACGGGTTTAAAAGAACAAATGCGCCATTAAGCTGATAATGGGTAACGTCACCAGCGTACGAATTAAGAAAATAGCGAATAGCTGCCACAACTTAACCGGTAATTGGCTGCCCATAATAAGCGCCCCCACTTCAGATAAGTAAATCAACTGAGTGACCGATACTGCAGCGATAACAAAGCGAGTGATATCGGCTTCAATAGAGGCCGCTAGAATGGATGGGATGAACATATCAGCAAACCCCACCACTAGCGTCTCAGAGGCACGCGCAGCTTCCGGCAATTGCAGCAGTTCTAACAGCGGAATAAAGGGCTTACCCAAATAGCTAAATATAGGCGTGTACTCAGCCACAACTAAGGCAACAGTACCCACCGCCATAATCACTGGCAGCACACCAAGCACCATATCTAGTACGTTGTGCATGCCTTGTTTAACCAGTTGCTTCGGATGGCTAGCGCGACCAGCTTGGGTTAAAGCTTGCTGCCAACCCCAAGTAAAACTGTTGTAGCCACTGGGGATCATTTCATCATCTTGCTGGCGTTTACTGCCATCAATAAACTGATCTTTAAAGCCAGACAAAGGCGGTAAGCGTGGAACAATCACTGCGGCAGCAAGACCCGCAACACAAACAGTTAGGTAAAATGGGGCAAACATATGCTCAAGGTTTACCTGTGCCAAAACCACTAAGCTAAAGGTAATAGACACTGCTGAGAATGTAGTGGCAATCACTACTCCTTCACGTTGAGTGTAGTGTTTGTCTTCATACTGCTTATTGGTCAACAGTATTCCCACACTACCATCACCCAGCCAAGATGCCATTGAATCAACGGCGCTGCGCCCTGGCAAACCAAATACCGGGCGCATCACTTTAGTTAGCAAAGTGCCAATGAATTCAAGTAAACCAAAGTTGAGTAATAGTGGCAGCAATAGGCCAGCAAAAATAAACACGCTTAATAACGTTGGCAGCAAGTCACCTAAAATTAGACCGCCGGTGTCACCAGACCACAGGGCTTCAGGGCCAATTTTAAAAGCACAAACTAGCACCAATAACCAACCGAGCATTCTTACTGTGTACCACGCCTTTGACACTTGAAACAAAGAGGTTAGCAAGGCGTTCTTACCTAGAAAAGCGGGTTTAGCCAGTAACGTATAAGTCGACATTACTGCGCTAATGCTAATCAAACCCACCAATACCCATAGCGCACTGTCACCCAAAACCGCCACTAACGCTTTGGCTAAAATGGCCACCGGTATCGTGTAAGAACCATCGTAAGGCAGCGGTAGCATAAATAGGAAGATACCTAGCAGCGAAGGTATAACAAATTTCCAGGCTGCTACATTTTTTTGGGGGCTAGTTGAGCTAGCTGTTGGCATAGGTGCCGTCTCCGCTTCACGCATACAAAATCACTCGAATATGTAAATCTAGTAGTTGTATTCACTAAAGGTGAATAAATTTTCGCGAAAGAATACAAGCAACAAGCCAATCAATCAAGATTTATGAACTACTAAAAGCCAAATAAGCAACATCTTGAACCATAAACTGCAAATTATGCGACACAGTTTCACCAGTAGGCGCGAGATTTAACTCACTTTAGCCCTAGTGTTACAGCGAGCAGATTGGAGGTTGGTTTAAAAATCTTCACCACGAAAGCTAAACTCCGCTAGCTGCGCCGAACCTAAAGTGTGCTTAATCACCAGCTTTTTACCGCTAGAGTTATAAGAGAAACCTACACTGGGACTTTGCTGCCACACACTATCTGCAGATCGCCGCCACAGCACATTGTCGGCTTGCAGTTCACAATAAAAGCTATGCGTGTTGCCACCTTGGCTCAAACGAAGTTGCATAGTGTCACCGTCACGTCGGTACTGGCGAACCAAGTGAGGCTTAACGCCTTGCACACTAGCGATTGCAGCTTGGCATACTTGTTCGGGTTTAAAACCTCCCAAGTTGGGTTTAGCCGCAATCAAAAAACTTGCAGCCATTAGCAACAATGTTGTTTTAATCCAAGGCCTCATCTCATTAACACTCGTTTTATCCACTCCATTCATTTAGACACATATTGCGAGCGCCCAATTAGGCGAATCGATACTCTACTATCGACGTTTATTGTTCGTTAGCAGCGCTTCACAATAAGCCCTTAAAAAGCAGCGCTTTATTGTTGTCTTGCGGGCTCAATAATCAGTTAACTTAAGTTTACGTTAAATAGCGATGGCTTAGCTGCAACTTTGCTGTAATTAAGCTAGGCTTAAGCTTAGATTATAAGAGAAATAGGAAACCCAGTATGCACGAGCGCCGCCAATTTTTGCGAGTTCTATTTGATCGCCCCGCTTACTTGAATCATGGGGAGCAATCTTGGTCATGCCAACTGTTGGATTTATCGTTGCAAGGAGCATTAGTCACCTTGCCTAATGACTGGGATAGCACGCTTACTCAACTCACCTTAAGCTTTAGTTTAAGTGATGTAGCAATAGATGAGCTAAGTATTACCATGGATGTTGAAGTAAAACACGAACGTAACCAGCAACTTGGTTTGCGCTGTGTTCACATTGACATTGAAAGTGCCAGCCACCTCAAGCGCCTAATCGAATTAAACTTAGGTGACGACGATTTACTGCATCGTGAGTTAGAGCACTTGGTTGATCAAAAGCAGCAACAAGACTAAACCGCTTCTAGCGCCTCTGCGAGTTTACTTACCGCTATCACTTCTAAACCTGCAATCGGCTGTTTTGGCCGATTGCCTAAAGGTACAATCGCTCGTTTAAAACCATGTTTAGATGCTTCGTTTAAACGCTCTTGCCCATTACTCACCGGGCGAATCTCTCCCGATAATCCTACTTCACCAAATACCACTAAATCTTGCGGTAATACTTGATTTCTAAAGCTCGATACCATGGCAACCAATAGCGCTAAATCAGCCCCTGTTTCAGCTACTCGTACTCCGCCTACAACATTGGTGAATACATCTTGGTCAGACATTTGCACGCCTGCATGCCGATGCATAACCGCTAACAACATGGCTAATCGATTTTGTTCTAAACCTACTGCTACTCGGCGTGGATTAGCCATTTGGCTGTAATCGACCAAGGCTTGAATTTCTACTAACAAAGGGCGTGTGCCTTCCCACACCACCATGACCACCGAGCCAGGTGCGGCTTCTTGGCCACGCGATAAGAATATCGCCGATGGGTTCGACACTTCACGCATGCCTTGCTCTGTCATCGCAAACACGCCGAGCTCGTTAATTGCTCCAAAGCGGTTTTTGTTGCCACGTAAGGTGCGAAAACGGCCGTCGGCATCCCCTTCCAGCATAATCGAGCAATCAATACAGTGCTCTAATACTTTAGGGCCTGCCAGCGATCCGTCTTTAGTTACGTGCCCCACCATAAACATGGCAATATTGTGCTGCTTGGCAAAGCGCGTTAACCAAGCGGCACTTTCGCGAACTTGGCTTACACCACCCGGTGCCGACTGAATATCAGCCATGTGCATCACCTGAATCGAGTCAATCACCATCATCTTTGGTTTAACTTCCAAAGCAACTTGGCCAATTTGCTCAACACTGGTTTCGGCTAACAGTTTTAGTTTGTCTTTAGGCAAACCTAAACGCTGAGCACGCAAGGCAATTTGCTGCAAAGATTCTTCACCAGTAACGTACAAGGTATCCATGGTTTGCGCTAAGCCACACATGGTTTGCAGCAACAAGGTACTTTTACCCGCGCCAGGGCTTCCGCCAATTAAAATAGCGCTGCCCGGCACTACACCGCCACCCAGCACGCGATCAAACTCAGTAAAACCGGTAGAAAATCGCGGCAATTCGGCTAAATCGATACTCTCAAGCGTTTGCACCTTACCAGTGGCGTTGCCAGCGTAGCCGGTAAAACGGTCGTTACGCGCTGGCGCCGCACTTAAGCGTACTTCGCTAATGGTATTCCAGGCTTTACACTCTCCACATTGCCCCTGCCAACGAGGGAAATCGGCTCCGCAATCGTTACACACATAGGCCGTTTTCACTTTTGCCATTTTCACTCCGGGCGGTCACATAATGCTAAAATACTGTTAATAATGCTTGCCTTAGCCGAGTCACAAGGCACAATCTTTGCTTATTATCTAAGATTGTAAAGACTGAGACAGAGTTTTGACAGCAAAACAACCGTTTAAGGAATAATACCCAGCAATATGGCGGACACCAAGCACTACGCAATAATTGAACGTTTATTACCACTAATGGGAAGCAGTGACTTTAACCAAGTATTTAGTCGCGCCACCCAAGAGCTGTCTAATAATGAACGCTTCTTATTAAAAATGGAAATGAACCGCTTATCGGCTCCTTGCCAGCGCTTGGTTGATCTAAGAACTAAAGTAGATGGCGAATGTGAAGAGTTTCACTATCACGGTAAAACCCACTATCTAGACGACCTTGCCATCAAGGTCTTTAAACAGCAGCTAAAACTCTATAACAACCAGTACACCTTAGGCATATTTGAAAAACTGCAAACTACCGAGAATAACTTCAAGGTAATGCAGAAGAACAATATCAGCCCACAAGAAGCGGCCGCCCGTCGCCCCAAAAACATCGTCGCTCGCGCAGTACGTTTAGGCCATTACATTGGGCGCAGTGAAGAGCGCATGCACCTTACCGCGCCATTAAAAATGGCAGGCGTAAACGGCGTATTGTTTGATGCTCGTACTTCCAACATGTCGGTTTCGGGACTTAGAGCTAAGGTCGACTCGCAGCGAGAATTTGTCGTTGGCGAGCATTACTTCATTTACTTTAGCGGCCTAGAAAAAGAATTTGTTAACCGCGTGCTGAGCGCAGGCACGGAATACCAAGTAGTAGGCATCGACCGTAAAGGCAGCCAGCAATGGGTACGCTTAATTGTGGTCGATCCAGGGGAGGAGTTTAATAACTTCTTCAAAAACTTTTTACGCTCTTATCGTGGGCGCTATAAAGTAGACGTAGATAACATCACCGCAGCGGTTATCACTAAAGGTTATGAGCAATATTTAATGCCGCGCTTGAGCAGTGTGCCGTTGTATTTTTCCGGTGAAACACCCGCGCAACTCAACTATGTGTTAGCCACACAAAATAATCTAGAACTGCTGTCTTATTGGCGAGATGAAACCAATAACAGCCATTTGTCGCAGTTGTTTCACCCGCCAAGAATGATGCGTTATCAGCAGCAGGGCCAAGGCGAGAGTTTAATTTATTGCTTTACTCACACTGCCAACAACAAGTTGTTTTTCTATTCTGCTTCTAGTGAAGAACTGGCCGAGCACCCAGAGCTTCGAGAGTTGTATTTTGCTTTTGGCTGCCGCAAACCCAGCTGGAAAGTATTCAAGTTTCAATATCACCCCGCTCAGGCCAGCGATGCCGAGGTAAGCTCCCCTCTTCCTAAAAAGGACTCGCAAATTGAGCGTGAGCGAGTGGCTAAAGCCTTAGGCAACCTAAGCATGGTAGGTTTGTTAAGCGACGTTACCAACCTACATATTGAGCAAAGCTACCAATTAGCCTACCCGCTTGACGGCAACCCCAACAAGCTTGCGCTGTTTAATCAAAGCAAACAGCCCAGCAAGCACTTTGAGCAGGTAAACTATAAGTATCTGCAGCTACGCAAAGAGAATCGCTACAAATACCGCTCATTAGTAGAGGTTGAACATCAAGGTGCTAACGAATCGGGTTGGATTAGTGATTTTTCAATCAGCGGAATGAAGATTGAAGTAGAGACACCGCTGGATTATACCGTTGGCGATACCGTACACATTGCCCTGCCGCAGTTTCAGAAACTGGTGAAAAGCTTTGAGCTTAAGCACTTGGCTTACGAAGTAACCAATTGCAATAACAGCCACACCATATACAACTTAAAAGTGATTGAAGTAAAGGGACACTCGCACCAAGGTGTTAGCTTTTTCAAACAGCTCATCGATAACAACTTAGACAAACTGCCAATGCTGCCAGAAGGCAAAACCATCGCCGGTTTGTCTGACGCACTACGCCAAATAGTATGCGCACCACTATTTTGCCGTGCGATGTTTATTCATAAAGTACCGGGCGCACTTGATGTAGGTTGTGTGACTTACGGCTCTATTCCACAGGCCAGTGATAATTGGTTGAATATTGATAGCAGTTCGCACCAAGCCGATTTAACCAAGTTCCTTGCCAGCGAAAACTTAGCATCTTTTCTCGCCACCCAATTACGTAGCCATACGCCCAGTGACAACCCTGAACGTATTGAAGTGATCACGGTGAGTACTAAAGATAACAGCAAGCTGTTGTCGGTACGTTGTAGCGACAATTTTACTTCGGTAGCGCAGTTACGCGAGTTTGTTAACTTGAGTTCGAGCCGAGGCCAAGTCAACGCTTTTTGTTTACAATTGTCTCGAGTAGGTCGCCCAGATACTGAGTATATTCAACGCGAACTAGACTACATTAGCCATTACGCAATTCATCGCGCTAAGCAATTAGAAGATGAGCTATGGAGTGTGGCGGGAGTGATTGAAGTGACCGATGTCACCGAAGAACTGATGCAGCGCTTTAACTTAAGCGCTGCACCTCAACAGCTCAAACTAAGCAGCTAACATTTTAGCGGCGCGTAAAATACACACTGCGCCGTCTAAATCACTGTGTTTAATGGTAAGTTGTGCTTGTTGCTGCACCAAAGGTTTAGCATGAATCGCAACCCCAAAATCAGCCGCTGCCAACATCTTAAGGTCATTAGCTCCATCACCAATCGCCATTGTTTGCTGAGCGGCATACTGCTGCTTAAGCTGTAACAGAATATCGGCTTTAGCTTGTGCATCCACCACCGGACCCAATACCTCGCCAGTCAGCGTATCATTTTCTATTTCTAGTACATTGGCTTGTACATGGTCAAAACCTAAATCTTGCTGTAAGCGCTCGGCAAAATAGGTGAAGCCACCTGAGGCTATCGCCACCTTCCAGCCAGCATCATGAATTGTCTCTATCAAACATTTTAAGCCCGGCATTAACGGCATGTTATCGGCAACTTGCTTGAGAATACTTTGAGGCGCATCTTTTAGCAGTGCTACGCGGCTACGTAAGCTTTGCTCAAAGTCTAACTCTCCGCGCATAGCGGCGGCAGTTACCGCGCTCACTTGCTCGCCGATGTTGGCTAACACAGCTATTTCATCAATACACTCAATTTGGATGGTGGTGGAATCCATGTCCATCAACACCACACCTGGCTGACTAAGATCTGGCAAGCTATCTAACACAGCCAAATCAAAGTTAAACTCAATACCCGCGAGTTTATCTTTACACCACTGAGTATCCGCTTCACTTTGCAACAATACGCAAATATTTCCCGCTTCCGGCATTACGCCGCAGAAGTTTAACGCGGTAGAGTCGTCGACCAGTGGACGCAAAACGGCAAAGTCTGGAATCAACAATTCTTTTGCCCATACCAAAATATACGCACCAGTCAGAGCACCACTGGTTTCTAAGAGCCCTTCATCAGGACATACCCGATATGGAAATTGCTTTAGGGCCAAAGACCACTGGCTTAATGACTGCGGTAAGCTTTCAAGACTATGTGGTGATTGCAAAACGAGATCCTTGTTTCTAAAAATTGCGGCGCATCAAGATAGCGTATTGCTTTTTGGTTTGGCAAGCACCTACAATGGCTTTAAGCATAAAAAAGAGGTTCGTGTGGCCAAATCTGCAGTTAGACGCTATCGAATTATTCAATTCACTCAATTGGTGTTAGCCATTGTATGTTGTGTTTGGGTACTTTATTACTACGTTGATTTAAAACACAGCGGTGAACAGTTAATCGAGAACCAAACCGAAAAACTGGCGCGCTCGTTAACCTCTTTAGCCGCGTTAAATGCAGCAGGCTACATCGAAGAAGACAATCAACAAGATTTAACCGAGTTGGTGAACTCTTTAGTCAAAGAACATTTTGTAAAAGATGCCACCATCTATGACCATCAAGGGCTTCGCTTAGCCGCTTCTCATCTGGCCTTACCGCTCTCGCAATTGCTGCCTTTGGCAGGCAATAGCCATTTACCGTTAGAAGGTTTAGGCAGGCGCCCTTATATTGCAGAAGTTCGAGGAGAAAAAGGAGAAACCTTAGGTTTTTTACGAATAACTCTAGAGCATACAACCTTACTGGCCGAAGCAAATACTTACATCACTAATGGCCAATCAAAAATCATGATTATGTTTTTGATGTCGATTAGCATTGGATTTTTGTTAACGCGGGTATTGTCGAGGAAACGCCATTTGGCCACTTTGTTTAATATAAACAAACGCGCCCAACGTAAAGAAGCGAAGAAAGCGAAGAAACTTCTAGCGGACATCGCCGCTAGAAGTGATACCGCTAAAGGCTAAAGTAAAGACTCAAGGGTTAGGGTAATCATGTCGTTAAACGTAGTTTGACGCTCTTCTGCGGTAGTTTGCTCACCACTGCGAATATGGTCTGAAATAGTCACAACACATAAAGCCGCTTTACCGCATTCAGCCGCTACGCCATAAAGACCAGCTGCTTCCATTTCTACTGCATATACATTATGTTTTTCCATCACATCGAACATATCTGGTTCTGGTGAATAGAATAAATCTGCAGAGAAAATGTTACCTACTTTTGCATCAATGCCTTGTGCTTTAGCGCTGTCTACGGCAGCACGTAATAGCTCGTAGTTAGCAATAGCCGCAAAGTCATGGCCCTTAAAACGGCTACGGTTTACTTTTGAATCGGTACACGCGCCCATGGCAATAACCACATCACGCAACTGAATGTCGTTACTTACTGCACCGGCACTGCCTACGCGAATAATGTTTTCAACACCGTACTGAGTGTATAGCTCGTGAGCGTAAATAGAACAGCTTGGAATACCCATGCCAGAACCCATTACAGAAACACGTTTGCCTTTGTATGTGCCCGTGTAACCTAGCATGTTACGCACACCGGTTACTTCTACAACGTCTTCCAAAAAGGTTTCAGCAATGTGTTTAGCACGCAGCGGATCGCCAGGCATTAATACCGTTTCTGCGAAATCACCAGGGTTAGCATTGATATGTGGGGTAGCCATATAAACTCCTAAATAAAGTTAGTTCGAGGTGGCGGCAGATTAGCGACCACCCTCAGTTATTATTTTTGTAAAAAACTGCTGCCGTATTCTAAGGCTGGCAATTTCATGTAATCGGCAATGGTTTGTCCAATGTCAGCAAAGGTATCGCGTTTACCAACATTTTTTGCACCTAAGTTTTTACCGTAAAAAATCACTGGGATATGTTCACGTGTATGATCGCTGCCCGGCCAAGTAGGGTCACAGCCATGATCAGCAGTAAGGATCACAATGTCGTCATCACTTAACTGGGCGAGTAACTCAGGCAAGCGTTTATCAAAGTACTCTAAAGCTGCTGCGTAACCTGCAACGTCGCGACGGTGGCCGTACGACGAATCAAAATCGACAAAGTTGGTGAAGATAATACTGTTATCAACTTGTCGATCCATTTCACTCAAAGTTAAGTCAAATAGGCCTTCTAAACCGGTGGCTTTTACCTTGCGAGTGATGCCTTGTTGAGCGTAAATATCGGCAATTTTACCAATGCTTACCACCTCTCCACCGGCATCTGCCATGCGATCTAACAAAGTAGGTGCAGGCGGCAGCACCGATAAATCACGGCGATTACCCGTGCGGGCAAATTCTTGGGCATTCGCGCCCACAAATGGCCGCGCAATCACTCGACCAATATTGTATTTATCTACCAACTCTCGGGCTAACTCACACAACTTAAGCAAACGCTCAACACCAAAGGTTTCTTCATGAGCGGCAATTTGGAATACGCTGTCTGCCGAGGTGTAAAAGATCGGCTTACCTGTGGCCATGTGCTCTTCGCCCAAGCGTTCTAACACTTCGGTGCCCGATGCATGACAATTACCTAAGTAACCCGGCAGCTCAGCACGCTCCACTAATTCATCTAATAAGCTTTGCGGGAAGCTGTTTTCTAAGTCGCTAAAGTAACCCCAGTCAAATAACACCGGTACGCCAGCAATTTCCCAATGGCCACTTGGAGTGTCTTTACCGCTCGACATTTCTGCCGCATAGCCATAATGGCCAGTCGGTGTTACTTCGGCATCTAGGCCAGGAGGAAATACCCCACCACTTTCGCCACAGGCTTTACCTAAACCTAAACGGTTTAAGTTAGGAATGTTTAACGGGCCAGAGCGGCCAACATCCGCTTTGCCTAAAGCACATTGCTCGGCAATGTGCAGCATCGTATTTGCGCCTACATCACCAAACTTGTCGGCGTCGTCGCTGGCACCAATACCAAAAGAATCCAGCATTAAAATAATTGCACGTTTCATAGGATCTCCTTACTGCGGACCAATACGCTGATAAACAGGGTTTACATCGGCCTGCACTGCACTAGGCTCATCAAGTTTGATGGCCTGTTGAATTTGTTTTGCGGCGGCTTGCCAAGCGTCCTCATCATCAGCATGTAGCATCAGAAGGTTTTGGCCTTTATCTACCAAGTCACCTAATTCTACGAGTTCGCTAATGCCAACACTGTGATCAATCGCAGCACCAGGCACACTTCTACCGCCACCTAAACTCACCACTGCCATACCTAACTCACGGCAATCGAGTTGTTTAATCATGCCACTGTGTTTTGCCAATACCGGCTTAATCACTTTAGCTTTTGGTAAGTAGTGATCACTGCGTTCTACAAAGTCAGTTGGCCCGCCTAAGGCACTGACCATTTTGGCAAAACGCTCTAAGGCTGCGCCCGAGCTAATACTGTCGGCCAACTTTTGCTCCGCTTGTTGCTTACTGTTGGCTAGGCCACTTGATAGCAACATTTCTGCGGCTAATGCAGTAGTGACTTGATGTAGCCGATGCGCAGACCTGTCACCTTTTAAGTAACGTAAAGTCTCTGCTATTTCGACCGCATTACCGGCACTTGGTGCCAAAGGCTGGTTCATGTCGGTGAGTAAAGCGCAGCATTTCACACCAGCAGCGTTAGACACTTCAACAATGCTTTCAGCCAAGGCTTTAGATTGGGCGAAATCAGGCATGAATGCCCCGCTGCCCACTTTTACATCCATGACTAAAGCTTGTAAGCCAGAGGCTAACTTTTTACTTAAAATCGAGGCCGTAATCAATGGAATAGACTCCACTGTCGCCGTCACATCGCGAATGCCATAAAGGCGCTTATCGGCCGGCGCCAATTCACCGGTTTGGCCGATAATTGCAATGCCTACGTCTTTTACAATGCTTTCAAATTGTTGCGAGTTTGGGCTAATGGAATACCCAGGGATCGCTTCTAACTTATCTAAGGTACCGCCAGTGTGGCCCAAGCCGCGTCCCGAAATCATTGGCACGTGCCCACCACAAGCCGCCACCATTGGCCCCAAGATCAACGACGTTAAATCCCCTACACCGCCAGTAGAATGTTTATCTACCACTGGACCAGGCAAGTTAAGGTGATCCCAATTGAGTACCTGACCAGAGTCTCGCATGGCGCAAGTTAAGGCGGTGGATTCACTGCCATTCATACTGTTGAAATACACCGCCATGGCAAATGCGCCAATTTGGCTATCACTCAGTTGGCCATTAGTAATGCCATCCACCATGAATTGGATTTCTTCTAGCGATAGCGCATTGCCATCGCGTTTACGTCGAATGATTTCTTGAGGTAACAACATAAGCATTCCTTAGAAAGGCTAGACCTTAGTAACCCGCGCCTGCTTGCGCGTTTTCGTCACCAGAAATGGTGGCTTGAAGCGCTGCTAATAAGCTTGATGCGCCAAAACGGAAGTGAGCCTCGCCCAACCAATCGCTACCTAGCGCGTTAGTCGCAATATCTAGGTAAACTTTAGCCTGTTCGGCACTTTTAACGCCACCAGCTGCTTTGAAACCACAGGCAGGATTAAACTCGGCAATCGCCTTAAGCATAATCTCAGCCGCCTCTGGTGTAGCGTTTACAGGCACTTTACCGGTAGAGGTTTTGATGAAATCAGCACCGGCTTTAATCGACAACTCACTGGCTTTAGCGATCAGGGCTGGCGTTTTTAACTCGCCACTTTCGATAATTACCTTTAATTTAATCTGGCCGCAGGCTGCTTTACACTGCTTAACCAGCTCAAAACCTACCTCTTCGTTGCCAGCCATTAGTGCGCGCCATGGGAACACTACATCTACTTCGTCTGCTCCGTAGGCTACTGCTGCTTTGGTTTCTGCAACAGCTAGCGCAACGTCATCTTCACCCAGTGGGAAGTTGGTTACGGTAGCAATTTTCACCTCACTAGCGCCGTGTTCGGCTAGCACTTTGCGGGCGAAAGGAATGAATCGAGGATAAATACAAATTGCCGCCACTTGGCCTTCAGCTGATTTAGCTTGAGCACACAATGCCGCTACGCTTTCGCGAGTATCATCATCATTTAGCGTGGTAAGGTCCATTAAAGAAAGGGCTTGACGCGCCACAGCAGTAAGAGACTGAGACATAATTATTCCTCAAAATTTTAAGATTAAACCGATTGCCAGAGCAGCAATCGATTGAGCTGAATTAGAGGCTTCTCGACAGGTTGCCGAGAAGCCTTATTAGCTTATAGCAGGCTGAAGAAGAAACCAGCAAGTGCAGCACTCATTAAGTTAGCTAATGATGCAGCCGCTACAGCTTTAAGACCTAAGCGAGCAATGTCAGAACGGCGTGTTGGCGCCATGCTACCTAAGCCACCTAGTAAAATTGCAATTGATGAAAGGTTAGCGAAACCACATAGCGCAAAAGTAATAATTACTTGAGTATGCTCAGATAGTGTTTCACGGATTTCAACAAAGTTAATGTAAGCAACAAATTCGTTAACAACTAGCTTTTGACCAATAAAGCTACCCGCTTGAACAGCTTCTGCCCATGGCACACCAATAATCCACGCAACCGGTGCGAAGATGTAACCAAGAATAAGTTCAATGGTTAGGCCTTCAACGCCAAACCAACCGCCAATGCCGCCAACCATACCGTTTAGCAAAGCAATCAAACCAATAAAGGCAAGTAGCATTGCACCTACGTTAAGGGCAAGGTGCAAACCCGTTGATGCACCGCTTGCGGCAGCGTCAATTACGTTTGCAGGGCGATCTTCTTCAGCTAAAGTAGCGTCCATATCTTGCTCTGAAGCATTGGTTTCAGGCTTGATAATCTTGGCCATTAATAGGCCACCCGGCGCTGCCATGAATGAAGCGGCAATAAGGTATTTAAGCTCTACGCCCAAACCTGCGTAACCGGCTAAAACAGAACCCGCAACAGAGGCTAAACCACCTACCATAATGGCGAATAATTCAGACTCGCTCATTTTAGGAATGAAAGGCTTAACCACAATTGGCGCTTCAGTTTGGCCAACAAAGATGTTTGCTGTCGCAGACATTGACTCTGGGCGACTTGTACCAAGCGCTTTTTGCAGTGCACCACCAATAACCAAAATGATCTTCTGCATAATGCCTAAGTAGTAAAGCACTGCAATGAGTGATGAGAAGAACACGATGATTGGCAATACGCGAATCGCGAATACAAAGCCAACACCGTTAGAAAACATTGCGTTAGTGCCTAAGCCACCAAACAAAAAGTTGATACCCGCTTGCGCGCTATCAATAACCGATTGAACACCACCAGAAACAGCAGCAAGCACGTCTTGGCCAAATGGAAGGTAAAGTACAAATGCACCAAAACCAGCTTGGATAGCAAAAGCTCCAAGTACGGTACGTTTGTTAATTCGTTTTTTGTTGTCGGAGAGCAAGAATGCTATCCCTAGCAGCGCAAGTACGCCAACCAAGCTCATTACTGTACTGTTCATACGTGTCCCTATTGTTTAATTGTCTTTTTTAGTGAAACTCACATCGCTTCCATCTTCCTGCCACATGCAAAAGAAGCCATCTACAACGCGTTTATTTAGTATTCCATTACACTCAGGTATCTGTTCAGGTAACTACCTTTAGTGCCGACCGAGGTGTAATGACTTCTACTGCCGGCGATCATACCTTGGGTTTTTAGCCCAAATGATAACTAGATCAAATCTAATCCACTTCTGAGCGCTTGCCATCAACTTGTTAACCAAATGTGTTGATGATTTTTCACAATTTCCCTAAGATGCCTGACTATTCACAATCTTGTTAAGCAAACTATAGGAAATTTCTAATTTATTTCCCAAGCACTTAACTAGAATGTTTAACGAATTTGTTACGAAAAAAAACGCTCGAGTACATTTTGGTAGGCCATACCGCCCAAATAAATACCCAAAATACCAATAATGCCCGACAACACCGGAGGAGCCGGTAAAGGCAACTTAATAGCACTAAATACTATGCCAACAACAGCGCCAGTAATTAGAGCAATAATAACTTCGTACATTTTTTTCGTCCTTTAAATACAGAGGAACTTACACAAGACACAGCGCTATTGCTGTTTTTTCCCTCAGTTCATGGGAAGCAGTTTAAGTTTCTAAGTTGTTAAAAATCGTGAGGTGCATCACGGGATAATAGTCAAAGATTAGTCAAAATGAAGTTAGTTACTAAATATGTTGAAAGGGAGCGTTGAGTGGTTGATGTTATGGTGAGCAAGAATGAGGAAAAAGTGACCTTTAGACAACAGTTTAACTGCTGTAAGAACTGTCGCTGCCCTAATTTTGGTTTAACCGAGAGCTCAGACTATTTAGCCGAAAGTCATCAGCTTGGCTACCCTGCTCTGCATTGCAAAGCGTGTGGCAGTTACCCCCCTTTGGTAGACAGCCATAGCGTGAATTTAATTGTAGAAGAGCGCGCCAAATTACATTTAAGCAAAGCCCCTTGCGGCTGTAGCCATTGTGAACCGGGCTTTTTCTTAGGCCCCACAGCTGGAGTTAAGCGCTACGGTAAAACAGGGGCGAATAGCCAGCGCTACCAATGCCGACAATGCCAAAGTGTTTTTACTCAAGTTCACGTTAAAGGCACCGAGCAACTATGCCGACTATTTAATTTTTTGAGTTTAGGCCACAGCCCGCAAAAAATTATGCAGCAGTTAAGCATTGCACCAAAAATTTACTACCAATTATTACAGCGACTGTTTCACTGCTTACGCTTTTATTCACGCCAGCAAGAGGTCGCGGTGCTAACACGCAAATTTATTGCGATACACACCGAGAGTAATGTGCATGAATTTTCTGAACAAAAGCGCGTATGGGCGCTTTGTTCTAGCGAAGCAGAATCTGGCTATGTCTTGCTGCATACTCATAATCAAACCCAATTGCAGCTCAACAACTCTGTGTACTATCAACAGCAAGCTTCCACCATGCTGCCAAGCCTTAGCGATAGCCCTATCGTGGACGCATTAAAACGCCGTTATCAGCTCACTTTGAATCGCTATCATTTTGAAGATTTACACTATGGACCCACCTCGCATTTGCGTGGTACCCAAATCATTCAACCATCGGTATGTGCCTATGCACATTTCCAGTTGCTGTACGGTTTTACTCAACAAAGCGACAGCTGCCATCACTATATTGAGCACGAAAGTAGTATTCGTGGCGCTGCGTTAATGAGCTGTGTAGACGAGATTAAACATAAAACAGCTGAGGTATATTACATTTACCGCCACCCTCGTACCCAATCTGATATGGGCTCTGCCGGTAACAAAGTAGGTTGGTGGAATGACCGTTGGTTTCCCGCTGATTTTGGCGCTTTTTGTGGTATTACTTCCGGCCAACAAGTGCCAGCACCTATCGAATTACCAAGGCCGCTAGCCTGCCATTTGTTCTTTGAGCACCTTGAACAAAACATGTCCAAGCAGCTAAAAAGTGCCAGCTCGGTAGATGCGCTATTTGAAATAAACCGAGCACTATTTAACTATGTGATTTGTGACGATAACGAGCAAACACCCGCCATGCGCTTGGGTTGCAGTGATTCCCCCTTAAGTGGAACCGCCTTAGTTACTGCCGCAGTAGCCGCGGTGAACGCAGACCATATTGATAAGTTTAAAGCCTAAAGGCTGCCCTTGATTAACTTGATGGAGTATTGAGCTGCAGTAGCTTCGTGCTCGCTCTAAGAGCAAGCTAAACAACCTGCAGAAGGGTTACATTGGTAGATGCAGAGCCTGAAGGCTGTTATCCCACAACGCTTGCTCTAACTGCTCTGCTGGTTCGCTACGCAACGCAATGAGTTGTTCAAAGATAATAGATAAATTAAGCGGAGTATTGTGAGCTTGTTTCATCTCAAATAGCGGCATATCGGGGGCGTCAGTTTCTAATACCAGAGCATCAAGCGGCAGCCGCTTTAAAGCCTTACGGGTTTTCTCAGAACGTGGCCATGTGATGGTGCCACCCACGCCAATTTTAAACCCTAAATCCACAAAACGACTGGCCTGCACGTAGCTGCCACTAAAGCCATGAATAATGCCGCCTTGGCTGAATTGTTGCTGCTTTAGCAACTGTGCCACTCGGTCGTGTAAACGCACCGAATGGATCAGTAATGGTAACTGTTGTTGCTGGGCTGCCTGTATTTGCCAATCAAAAGCAAACTCTTGGTGAGCCATAGTATCCGAGAACCGTCCGTCTAAGCCGCATTCGCCCCACGCTTGTACTTTATCACCCGCTTGTTTAACTAAGGTCTGCAATCTATTTAGCTCGCCTAACAAGGCATCAGGATGCTGTGTTAAGGCTTGTTCATTTAGAAAACACGGATGATAGCCCAAGGCTACAAATAGCGAAGGTATAACACTTAAATCTAACACCGTTTGCCAATTATTAGGGGCAACTGCAGGCACCATACAGTGGCTGACATTCGCTTGAGCAAAACGTGCTAAATGCGCAGCTAAATCATCTTTAAAGGGAGGGAAATCAAGGTGACAATGGGTATCAAACCAAGCCATGTTAATCTTGCTCGGGTTTAGTATGTTCGCGAGGGATACAACTGCGGCAGGGCTTATCTAATCCATTGGCCGCTAGCCACTTGTCGTAAGCCGCCAGGTATTGAGACATTTTACGCCAAATTCTGTTAAACATAATCTATCTCCGGCTAAAAGCAGCGAACCTTGCAGCTCGCTGCCAACAAGTTTAGTGCTCGCGAGTCTGCATAAACTTAACGTCTGGGTAACGCTCTGTCGCTAAGTTTAGATTAACCATAGTGGGGGCTAAATAAGTTAAGTTATCGCCGCCATCTAAGGCTAGGTTGTCGTGCGCTTTCTTTTTAAACTCTTCAAACTTCTTAATATCGTTACCGCCACACCAACGCGCAGTGGCAATGCTAATACCTTCGTATACCGCTTCTACCTTGTATTCAGTACGCAGGCGATGCACAACCACATCAAACTGCAACACACCTACCGCACCAACGATTAAATCATTGTTACGCATAGGGCGGAATAACTGCACCGCGCCCTCTTCGGACAACTGAATCAAACCCTTAAGCAATTGCTTTTGCTTCAAAGGATCTTTTAGGCGAATACGGCGGAACATCTCAGGGGCAAAGTTTGGAATACCGGTAAACTTCATGGCCTGACCTTGAGTGAAGGTATCACCAATTTGAATAGTTCCGTGGTTATGCAAACCAATAATATCACCGGCAATCGCTTGCTCGGCAGCCGAACGGTCACCCGCCATAAAGGTAACAGCATCAGAAATGCTAACATCTTTACCTAAGCGAACATGGCGCATTTTCATGCCCTTGTTGTATTCACCCGATACGATACGCATAAATGCGATACGGTCACGGTGTTTAGGGTCCATGTTGGCTTGAATTTTAAATACAAAGCCTGAGAAACTATCGTCTGTAGCGCTTACTTCGCCAATATCGGTAGCACGCGGTTTAGGCGCGGGTGCCCAGTTAGTTAGACCTTCTAACATATGGTCTACACCAAAGTTACCCAATGCAGTACCAAAGTACACCGGCGTGAGTTCGCCACTTAAAAATAGCTCTTGGTCAAACTCGTTAGATGCCCCCATAACCAGCTCTAACTCTTCACGAAGTTGCTCGGTTAGCTCGTCTCCAATGGCGGCTTCTACTTCAGGGTTATCTAAGCCCTTAATAATTTTCTGCTCTTGAATGGTATGACCATGACCAGTTTGGTACAAAATCACTTCGTCTTTAAGCAAATGGTAAACACCTTTAAACAACTTACCACAGCCAATCGGCCACGTAATTGGCGCACAAAGTATGTTTAGCTCGCTTTCAACTTCGTCCATTACTTCCATTGGGTCACGAATATCGCGGTCCAATTTGTTCATAAAAGTCACAATGGGAGTATCACGTAAACGCGTTACTTCCATCAGCTTACGAGTACGATCTTCTACACCCTTGGCGGCGTCGATCACCATCAAACAAGAGTCAACGGCGGTTAATGTACGGTAGGTATCTTCCGAGAAGTCTTCGTGTCCGGGAGTATCTAACAGGTTTACCATGCAATCGTTAAACGGGAACTGCATCACTGAGGTCGTTACCGAGATGCCACGCTCTTTCTCCATTTCCATCCAGTCTGATTTTGCATGGGTAGCATTACCACGACCTTTAACAGTACCGGCTTTTTGGATGGCGTTTCCGAACAACAGTACTTTTTCAGTAATGGTGGTTTTACCCGCATCCGGGTGAGAGATAATCGCAAAGGTTCTTCTGCTGGCAATATCTTGCAAGAGTGAAGCGTTAGACATCGAGTTGATTCTTCTAATTTGGCAACGCAAGGATGCAGCAAAGCGGCAATAATGGCCGAAACAGCACAATCACCCAGCGTTTAGTTAATCGTAATTGGCGGGTATTTTCGCCGATCTAGCTTTGATAAACAATCAGCGGTTTTGTTGGTGGCGTTAAAAGGTATATAGAAAGAAAAAACTAACAGATATAACTCACTTATTAAGGGCTAATAGTAACTAACGAGGAAACCCAATAAACACATAGAAAAAACGATATCAGTATCGAGAAAGGCCTAATAGAATTTCACGCCATCGACTAAGCAAAAATAAGAATAATCCCCGTCAATATTCTTTACAGTTAGCAATTATTATCAATAAACTCAATAAATAAAGTCATACTGGCTAAGGGCTGAGCAATTTTGGTATAGTACTTGCCTATCACTGGTCGAACCATTTACATCAAGGAAGATCGAATTGAACCGCAAGCAAGTTTTATCCACCCTTAGTGGCTTACTGTTATCGTTTGTTAGCCATGCCACTATTATTGATTTTAATGAACTCGCTAACGGCGAAATAGTTAATGGCCAATACCAGCTAAGCCATGGCGTGAGCATTGATGCCACTAATCTACGTTTGGGGCAAAACAATTTGGCTGTCGCTTTTGATACCAGCTTAATCAATACCCAAGACCCAGACTTAGAATCACCTTTTAGCAATATTAATCAGCCCTCTTTAGGTATTGCTAACCCTGGTAATGTGCTGATTATTCATGAGAATCCAAACTCATGTAATGGCCTTATTTGTAGCAACCCAGATGATGAAGGTCGCCGCCCTGCCGGTTACTTCACCATTAATTTCTCTAGCGCGGTATTGTTAGAAAGCATCGACTTTTTTGATATTGAACTCGCAGAGAACGGTTATACACCACAAAACGCCATTCACTTGTTTGATGCTCAAAATAACGAGATTTTCCCTGCTGATTTTTACACCCCGCATACCGGCGGTGATAATACTTGGGATAGATTGAACTTTGATGTGGCCGAGGTGAGCTCTTTGCGTATTCACCTAAACGGTTCTGGTGCCATCGACAACATTAAGTTTTCGGTGCCTGAGCCCGGCAGCATTGCCTTGTTTGGTTTGGCGGTGTTTGGATTAGTAGCCCGACGCCTTAAGTGAGCGAGCCAAATCCAATAAAAAAGGCGCTAATCAGCGCCTTTTTTTAATCCCAACACACCCGTTACTAGGCTGGATTTACACTCGGTTTGATACGATAAAACAAAGCATACAATACCGGAACAATCACCAGGGTAAGCACAGTCGCAAAGCCTAAGCCAAACATAATGGTGACAGCCATTGAGCCGAAGAAGGCGTCAAACACGAGCGGAATCATACCCAAAATAGTGGTTAAGGCGGCCATACTTACTGGCCTTACCCGACTAATGGCACTGTCTACCACTGCTTGATAAGGGTCTTTGCCTGAATGGGTTTCTAAGTTGATTTGATCCATCAATACAATGCCATTTTTAAGCACCATACCGCTCAAACTCAATACCCCCAACAAAGCAGTAAAGCTGAAGGCAGAATTAGTTGAGAGTAAGCCAACCGCTACACCAATCACCGCTAGCGGTACCGTTAACCAAATAACAATAGGCTGACGAATGGAGTTGAACAAAAACACCGTAATGATGAACATGAACAAGTAACCCATTGGCAGTGAGCTAAACAAAGACTCTTGTGCGTCTTTAGATGACTCATACTCGCCGCCCCACTCCAAAGAGTAACCAACCGGTAAGTCTATAGCTTCTACTTTTGGTCTCACTCTCCCAAACAAGCTAGCTGCTGTTTCATCACCCAAAATATCGTGGTCAGCCAATACTGTTAGCGTTCGTTTACGATCTTGGCGCTGGATTAATGGTTCAACCCAATCTAGCGAAATATCGTCTACCACTTGCTGAATAGGCACATACGTTTGTAGTGCGGGGCTCCACAACTTAAGGTTTTGTACGGTAGAAAAATCAACCCGTTCATCAACCGGTAAGCGAACCACAATAGGCAGCATTTCGGTGCCGTCTCTAAACAAGCCAATCGCGCTGCCACCAAAGGCCATTTGCAGCGTATCGGCTAAATCTTGCTTGGAAATACCTAAACGGCGTGCTTGTGACTCGTTAAATTGAGGGAGCAAATCTTTGGTACGCTCTCGCCAATCGTGGCGAATATTTCTGGCACCAGGATCCGCACCTATAATATCTTCAACCTGAACAGCTAAATCACGCAATACCTGCGGATCGGGACCAATAATTCTAGCTTCAATTTTTGAGGCGGGTGAAGGCCCAATATCCATCAAGCGGAACTGGAAGCTCACTCTTTTAAACTTATCCCGTAAACTCACGTCTAAATCGCGCATTAGATCTAGCATCTGCTCGCGATCATTTACCCTAACTTGCAACTGCGCAAAGGCTTCATAGCTTTTTTCAGGGCTGTAAGTAAGGCTAAAACGCTGCAAACCTTGGCCAGTCGTTGAAGTAACAAACTCCACTTGGTCTTTCTCTAATAGGTAGCCTTCAACTTGTTGTACTTCTTTATAGGTTTCACGAATGTCAGTGCCTTCTGGCATCCACATGTCTACGTAAAACATAGGGGTATTTGACGGCGGGAAGAATGAGTTCTTCACTAAGCTAAAGCCGTAGAATGCCCCCGCTAACATGGCCAACATCAGCACAATGGTTAACATTCTAAAACGTAAACAGAATTTTAACAGGCGGCCAAACACCACAAACAACAACCCTTTGTAGGGGTCTTCGTTGCTTTGCTCTTGCTCGCCTGTTTTTGACGAAAGCAGCAAGTTTGCCAAGAACGGCGTAAGGGTAATGGCAGTGACCCAACTTAAAAATAGTGAGAAACATAAAACCCAGAAAAGTGAACCCATAAACTCACCAGTAGCGTCTGGCGACAAACCAATGGGGGCAAAAGCGATGATGGCGATAACCGTAGCACCCAATAATGGCCACTTAGTTTGCTCTACAATATCAACTGCTGCCTGCACTTTAGTACGGCCACGTTGCAAGCCAACCAATATGCCCTCGACCACCACAATGGCATTATCCACCAGCATCCCTAGGGCAATAATTAACGCGCCCAAAGAAATACGATGTAATTCCACATCGTAAATGCTCATCAAGATAAAGGTACCTAATACCGTGAGCAACAACACCGCGCCTATAATGACACCGCTGCGTAATCCCATAGTAAACAGCAGCACCACAATCACAATGCCAACCGCTTGCGCCAAGCTTAATACAAAGCCACTTACCGACTGATCAACTTCTTTTGCTTGGTTATATAGGGTGTGAATTTGCACACCTGCTGGCTTAATGTTTTCTAGTTCGGCTAAGCGCACATCCAGGGCTTCGCCTACTTTTACTACGTTTACCCCTTTTGAAAAGGCAATCCCTAAGTTTAGGGCTGGTTGACCGTTGTAATTCAGCAAATTACTTGGCACTTCTTGCACGTCTCTAGAAACGGTAGCCACGTCTTTTAAACGGATTAAATTACCGGTATCACGACCATGAATAATCAGGTTTTCAAAGGTTTCGATTGAGTTAAGTTCGCCACTTGGGCGTAGTTTTAGAGTTTGTGAATTTAAGGTAACTTCACCCGCACTAATCACCGCATTCTGCTGAGTCAATAAGCCCGCTATGGTGGTCATGTCGAGGTTAAGGGCTGAAACACGCTTTAGCGACATCTCTACATATAACTGCTCATTTTGGTCACCTGCTAAACTAATTTTACCAATACCTTCAACCAGCTCTAACTCGCGAGTCAGGTAATCGACATAACGTTTTAGCTCAACATACGAGTAGTTGTCTCCGGTGATCATTAACATCACACCGTAAACGTCACCAAAATCATCCATCACTTGAACGGGATTAACCCCCGGTGGCAACGACGGCTCCAAGTCGTTCACTTTACGGCGCAATTCATCCCAGATTTGAGGCAATTCATCAGAACCGTAGTCCATCTTCATGCTCACCATAATCTGCGATAAGCCTGCAGAAGAGGTAGAGGTGATCTTGTCGATATAAGGAAGCTGCCTAATCGCCTTTTCTAAAGGATAAGTTAACTCCTCTTCCACTTCAGTAGACGTAGCACCCGGATAAGAGGTAATCACCATGGCATCTTTTACGGTAAACGGTGGATCTTCCAAGCGGCCTAGTTCGCCAAACGACACTACGCCACCGACAGCAAGAATGACCAAAAACATCCAGCTAATGACTTTATTTTTTATTGAATACTCAGCAATGGTCACGCTTACTGCTCCTGCAAATTACTGTTAACTGCTCGGCCATTTCTTAAGCGAGCGAGGCTAGATACTATGATTTGATCACCTTGAGCTAAGCCTTCGCTAACCAATACACCTTCGGTATGAATTTGTGCCACTTGTACTTCCACTTTCTGAGCGAGACCTTCTATCACTTTCCATACATAAAACTGCTGGTCGCTGCTGCCAGGATCTATGGCTGTCATCGGTAAAAGGTAACCACTTTTGCCCACTAAACCTGCAGCGTCTAAATCTACAAACATGGTTACTGCAGTACCCGGCAATATGGCGGGCGAAACTTGTTTCATTCTCATCCATACTTCAAACGCTTGGGTTTCTGGGTTTGGTTCAGAGGTATGCTCCAAAAACGTTAGGGTGTGTAATTCGTTAGTACCTGCAAACCTTGCCTTTGGTTGATAGGTATAGTTACGTTCAGTGGGGTCAATTTGCGCTAATAAGTTATCGGGCAGCTGCAAACGCACGTAGACTAAATCATCTTGGTAAATCGATATCGCAGTTTCCCCCGGGGCCACATTTTCAAACGATTGCTTAGGCACCTCGGCCACTAAACCACTAAAGGGCGCCCGTAACTGGGTGTAGTTAAGTTGTGACTGCGCCAACTGGTAGTCAATGCCGGCCAATTTAAAGTTTGCTTCTAGCTCGTCGTACTCTTCTTGAGACAATAAGCTTTTACCCACTAAGCCTTGGGCCCGGTTTAACTGACGTTCGGCCAAACTAAAAGTGGCTTTAGCATCATTGACTTGTTGTTTGATTTTGCGATCGTCTAACTGTGCTAACAATTGGCCTTTGTTCACCTTTTGCCCAGGTTTAATCGACATAGCGGTAAGCTCGCCGGCAACTCGAAACGACAAAGGCGTTAGCTCCGCAGGCTCTACACGTGCGTTAAACTCGCGCTCTGGCTGAGCGGCAGACTCACTAATGGTGATAGTAATAACGTTTAAGCTTGGAATAGTTTGCACTTCTTGAGGCTCGCTACAGGCAACCAGCAGCAACAAAGAACTACCCAACGCTAAGGTTTTAACAGTAGTATTCATCATTAAATTCCTCCCTCGCGCTGCCACGGTCTAATAATTTGCCCGGCAGTTAAGGACTTTGCCCCAGCCGCTACAATACTGTCTCCAGCGCTAAGTCCATCAATGACTAAGCCTTGTAAATTTAGTTCCACAGTAACAGCCTCTACACGCATATTGTCTGGCGATACACGCCAAACCTGTGCCTGTTGTTCCTCTATATTGAAAAATGCACCTTTAGGTAAGGCTAAACCGTTATCTGATTCTGATTCATTACGCACATAAACCGCGCCCGACATACCCGGCAGTATGTTCAGGTGCTCGGGGCGAAGAATAGTTAAGGTGACCGAATAACTGTTGGTATCAGGATCTGGCTGAGTTGAAATTTCTTTAAAGCGAGCAGGAAGCTCTACACCTTTAAAGTTGCCTAAAGTGACCCACAATTTTGCTTCGCGTAATTGGGCTAAATCTAAACGCTCAGTAATGGTCACCGGGAGATTAAATACTAAATCTAATTGCTCTGTTCCCAATAGGCTCAGCACCGCTTGTTTAGCGCCTACATATTGGTATTGCTTGGCGTAGGTCAGTGATACTACGCCTGAGAAAGGTGCGTGTAATTTGCTGTAGGCTAAATCTGTGACGGCTTGGTCTAGGTTAGCTTCGGCTTCAGTGTAAGCCGTTTGCACCTGATCGTAGTTATCTTCAGAGATAAGCTTTTTTTCGAACAACTGCTCAGAACGATTGCGTCTAGCTTTCTGTAATTCAAATTGGGCTTGGCGTGCATCTACCGCTAGCTGAAAATCATGCGGATCCAAGCTCGCCAACAAGTCGCCTTTTTCAACAAACTCGCCCATGCGAACATTAAGCTGGTCAATTTCGCCCGATACTTGGAAAGCAAGCTGGGCTCGGTTAGTGGCTTGCACTTGAGCGACAAAGTTGTAGTCAACTGAGTTAAATGTTTCTGGCACAACCAGCAACTTTACCGGTTTCACAAGCTCGGTAACAGGCTCCGAATAGGCCGGCTCGCAGGCTTGTAAAAACATCATAAAAATACTGACTAGACCAAGGCGTTGCCATACGACTCGGTGGCTTAAACACGTTCTCATTAATTACTCCAATTGAACAAACAGTCAACTATGCTTTCCAGGCGGAAAGTATATTGGGCAATTCTTGTTCTAGCAAGTTTTACTTTCCACCTGGAAAGTAAAAATCATGTTAGACTACGCCCTAGTTCAGTGCAGACTGATTAACTTGAATGAAGTAATTGTAGAAGATGATTGAAAAACGCACAGGTAGACAAACAGCAAAAGCGGCTGAAGAAACCCGCCAAGAAATTTTAGTTGCCGCCGCAGATCTATTCAGTGACAAGGGTTACGCTGCTGTTTCTTTGCGAGCCATTAGCGAACAAGCAGGTGTATCTCATACCCTTATTCGTCATCACTTTGGCTCAAAGTTACAAATTTGGCAGCATATATGTGATTGTATGCACCAGCATTTTCAAGACTACACTAATCAACTTGTTGCAGAACAAGCCAAGGATTTATCAAGTCGTCATAAGTTGTTTGATCTACTTATTCGTTTGTTAGCGAAGCTACAAGTAGATTCCAGACCCATTCGTTTGCTGCACGATGCAGTGAACAATGAGCAAGAGCTGTTTGAATATTTTTTAGAAGAAGAAGCCCAAGTTCGCGATATCATTGATAACTTGGTTAAAGAGTGCCATCAGCAAGGTTATTTAATCCATTTCAATATTGGCGAACTAAAATGGTTGCTGACTGTTTTTGCCACTTCCTCCGCAACGCTTGCACCAATACTCGCCAAGCCTTACCCTGGTAAAACCGATGAGTATTGCCAGCTAAAAAGTTGGCAAATGTTCAGTCGCTTGCTAGCCAGTCAGCTAGAGATAGCTGAGCATGATATTCCTCAACCCAAACACTTAAGCGAACTGGTCATTGCAACACCGCCCTGCAGCTTTAGTATGGTTGACGAAACCCAAGACTAGGCTCACGTTGTCATCGTGAGCCTCAAAGCTTGCTTTACTACACCTGAGCACTAGCCATATTGTTGCGATGTAAATAAACATTCAATAGTGACAAAAACAAAATAACCAAGGTTAAGCTAGGCGGTTTAGAAGCCAAAGGCAGCACTTCTGCTGGCACCATCGGATGCAAATGAACATATACCGCCACTAGCATGATTACCACAATGGCTAGATTTGCTAAGTAAAAGAGCTTTTCAGCAAACCATTGGGGTACCTTACGCCCAGCAATAAGCAGAACTAACAAGCTCAAGCCCACCGAAATTTCGCCCAACTGCCCAGCCCATTTTGACAACTCAGGAAAAGGTAATTCACTAAGGGCTATTTGGCTGGCAAACATGCTGGTGAATGGTTCGAAGAATTTCACCGTTCCGCCCATCAGTAAAAAGCCACCTAGAAAGCCAGTTAATACTTTTTCAGACTTTTCCGCGCCGGTTAATCTAGCGCCACGAAGCTGACTAAATCCTAGAACGGTTAATACCAGTACCGCTGAAATAAACAGTAACTCAGTGAGTAATTGTGGATTCATCATTCACACCTTTATTAGTCATGTGCCATTACGCTTGAGCAGGTTTAGGCGCCACCAGCAACTTGGTAACCAACAGGCGAATAGTGCTTACCGCCACCAAGATAAAGGGAATGGCTAGCGGTACACTGGTTTTCACAGACTTAATCCAAACCTCATAGAAGGCTGCGCCTTCAGGCAAAGTAGCCAACAACAGCACCGCAGGCATGCCCAACAACATGGTTGGCAACATAAACGCGAACATTACTGGCAAGGTGTATTTGTGAGGGATTTTTTTCATGGTGGTTCTCTGTTTGACTCAATAATGGTGCTAGCTTACTCTCATCACTAGCATACAAAAACAACCAACATTAAAAGCTAAGCGTGCAAATATGAAAGCTAAAGACATGTCGAATCTGTATTGGTTTTGTCAATCGGTAGAATACGGCGGTTTTGCCGCGGCAAGTTTACAGCACAAGGTATCAGCACCCACACTGTCACGCGCGGTTGCGCAGCTAGAAGCGCAATTAGGTGAAAAGCTATTGCACCGTAACGCCAAGCTGTTTCAGTTAACCACTTCCGGCAACGAATACTATCAACGTTTTGCTCCACTCTTTAAACAATTAGACGAGCAATGGCTGCAACTATCGAATAGCCAAACCAGTTTAACCGGCGATATCTTAGTATCTTGCCCAGAACCCTTTGCCGATTACTTTTTGCAACAGATTGCCATCGAGTTTATGAGCACGCATCCCGGTGTAAACATTCACATTAAGTTTGCTTCCGATACCGAGCGTTTTTTTGATGACCAGATTGATTTAGCGGTAACCACCCTGCCCGCGACAGCCTCTGATTTAGTGCAGCGAAAGCTATTTGATTCCCAGCTCTGCTTGTTAGCGTCCCCAAATTACTTAGCGAAACACGGCCACCCAAGCTCGGTTGAAGATTTATTGCAGCACAACTTATTAGCTGGCAATACAATGAAACATTGGGAATTTAAACAAGATGGTAAAACCCAGCAGATCCCGCTCAATCCTAAGTATTCCATTAATAGCTTAAGGCTAACTATTCAAGCTGCGTGTTCTGGCGTGGGCATTTGTTTGATACCCAGTACCACTGCATCCCAGTTTATTGAGCAAGGAAAGCTTGAGCTGTTATTAAGTGAAGCGGAGTGCCAAGGTGGCACTACCTACATTGTATGGGCAGACCGCAAACTGGTGCCAAGTCGAGTAACAGCATTTAGAGAAATGATATTTGAAAGAATGCGCCAACCTTTAGGTTTCTTAGCAGCAATTAGTCCTCAAAGCTGAAATGTTAGGTGAGCAAAAACTAACTACTGATCACGACAATTCTAGTTGGAAACTCGGATTAACAACGAAACGCTTTCCTGGACAAAAGTTTGTTAGTGATAATAGTCAGTAACAAGACGGAATTGCTCGGATTGGACAATCTTTTACCATAGAATGGGCTAGGCCTTACCACAATCAAATACCTGCTTTTCTACATGGTTGTCATTTCCGACTCAAGTATTTTCGAAGAGAGAATACACAGAGCCAAAACTTCATCGATTACTGCCTCATCGTAATCGAGTTGAACACACGAACTATCAGATGTCAGCTCGCCAACGACTACATTATCTAGATATAACTTTTTCTTATGAAACTCAAACCCTATATCTAGTGTAATGTCCCCTAGGAACTCCCACCTTTTTCGCTTGCACTCGATTCGCATACTACCGAAATCTATATATCTATAACCCACTCTGGCTACAACATCGCCTTTACTAATCACTAGGATGGACGCGCGGCTCTCTAGTGACCAAAATACTTCCAGCTCAGAGGTGTGAATACCATCTATAACCAGCTGTCGCTTATAGCGTTTCTCACTAGTAAACAACGTTCTAAACCAATCCAACCCAGAGGATGGCTTGAGAGTTTTGAGGTCTTGCTTGAACTGCCTTTGCGGCCAACATTTAATACTGACTTTGTTCTTTATCATCCGAAGCCTAACGCTGTTTTAAGCTGCGATTTACGGTTGTCTAAAATCGCGAAACGATGGGAAATTGTCTGCTCGAAAATTCTTGTGTACGCCCTGCATGGGCATGAACTAATGAGGTGAAAGTCCTCTGTAGAAAGGTCACCACCTAATAACATTTTGATTATTAAACGCTAACTTCTAGCGTATGGCAAGAACGTTACCCCAAGGACATGTCTGAAGGAAGCCGCTAGCAGCTCTGCGAGCTGAACAAGAGCATCATATTAGGCGTAGGCTGGAGACGAGTTGGCACAAGATAACGAAGCCACGTGATCTAACAGCCACTGTAAATGATGCAACAAAGTAAGTGTTTTGCACAGAAAGAGAAAAGCGAAGGGTGAATAGGTTTATTCCTGTTGCTGCTACAACACGTAATGGGGCAGAAACGTGTTACCAAACAAAAAAGCGAGCCCACTTTCGTTGCGCTCGCTTTCGTCATTTTAGTCCGAATTCAGTTGCCAACTAGAATTGTCGTGATCAACTATTTTTGTTCGCTAAGTTTTAGCCAATCCAATTTATGCACAATATAGAAGCTGCCCACCACATACAAACCCACCATAGACAGTTGAAAGATCCTCCCATAAAACTTAGTGCTCGCTAATCCACCATCGGTGCCAATGGTGCTGGCTAATACTATGATAAAAGCCGACAAGCCTGCCGCTACAATGGCGCCTTTAGGGTGCAAATAAATGGCTTGGGCAATAAGCATGAAAATAAGGGTTATCAGCAAGCTTAAAAATAATAAGTGCGGCACCGCTTCTAATAGATTAAATGCCAGCAAAGCAATTAAACCGCCAACGATATTGGTAAATACAATACCTAAGCTGGCTTTTGCCCCCTTGGTTAGCTCCGGATTCTGCGCCAAAATAGCGACAAAAATCACCACCAATAAATCAGATAATTTGTGAAAAGCAAAAAAGTACACCAGTAACGGCAAGAGCACCACAGTACTGACTATTGCTTTACGAATAGCGAATTGTTGGCTTAACTCTGTGACCGGTGGCACTGGAGGCTTTTGGTGAAAATCATCATCAGACGGAATCAACCAATGCACCAAGACCACAATCAATAAAGCTAATACAAACGCCACCATAAAGTCGAATACAAAGCCTGATGCAGCAGCTCTACTCACACTGGCAAGCATCGGCAACGCAATCAAGGCCACCAACAGGAACAGCACCACTAACTCGTTCATTCCAGTGTTGGCGCGATAAAACACAAAGAACAAACACCAAGCTAAAATAATGAATAGCAATAAAGGATAAGGCTGAGCAATGAGTACTACGCCTAAGCCCACAGCAAAACAACTGAGTACCGCCAAGGCTAAGGTTTTTACCATCTTTAAATTAAGCGGTGGTTTGCCCGGCAACAACAGCTGAACAACAAATAGTGCGGTCACATAAGACATGCCCCATTCTAGTGTCACAGCGAGTACAAACATCAAGCTACTAACGAGGCTAAAACGCAGCATATGCCGCTTTAACGAAGCGCTTGGGGTAAGCAAAGTGGCCTCACTAGTAGACATAAGACAGCCAGCTTTTCACCCGCAGAGAGATTTTAGCTAAAACCTTCATAAGTGTGGTGCCTTCGGTGTGAATCGTCACATCAGCTTGCGCGCCAATTCGGCGTAAGCCATAGGCTGAATCATCACTAAACTTGATGATTACCGGGAAACGTTGCGGGTCACGCAACCAACCTGCGGTTTGCGGAATAGACGGTAACACCCCCAGATTATTAGACTGACCAAAGTTAACTGCAAAGCCAATCGATACCACTTCTCCTTTAAAGATCTTGCCAGGGGCAACATCTAAGGCAATTTCAACGGGGTCACCATTTTTTACATTAGCGATATTGTTTTCACGCATGTAGGCCTCAACCCACACATCTTTGGTGGTCACAAAAGTCATAATCGGCTGACCTTTGTTGGCGTAATATCCGGCTTCTAGTTGCAGGTTTGTTACCCCGCCATCACTGGGTGCCAAAATCACCGTTTTACTTAAATCTAAGCGCGCTTTGCCTAGCTTAGCTAAGGCAGACTGCAATTTAGGGTTGTCGTCGCCACTTACCCCTAAGCTTTGTTTGGCTTGTTCTAGTTCAGCGGTCGCCTTCGCTACGGTTGCTTTGGCTTTTGCCACATCGTTTCTAGCGCGGTCAATATTTTGCTGAGGAACCACATTTTTATCTTCTACCGCAAACAAACGATTGGCATCGGTAAGAATCGATTGATAAGATGTATTGGCTTCTAATAAGCGGGCTTGCGCGGCAGAAACACCCGCAGTACCAGCACCTATTTCTTGCCCAGCAAGCTCTAGAGCAGCCTCTGCTTGTTGTACCGCAAGTACATATTCTTCTTCAGCCACCTTAGCCAAAGGTTGGCCTTTTTTAACCAACTGATTGTTGGTCACACTCACGTTCACCAACTTGCCCGATACCGAGGCAGCCACTGGCACCACAAAACCAAATACTCGCGCATTGTCGGTGGTGGGTGTCACTCGGTCTCCCACCACGTAAATAATAAAAACTAAAATACATAGCAGCAAAACAACTAATGAGCTTTTACGCAAAGGGTTAACTGGAGGGTTTGTTTCTACTGGATTTTCTTCCGACATCTTGTTTCTCTTACATCTAACAGGAAAAAATTAGCTAGCCTAAGCTAGCCAATAATATGCAGTTACTCTGTTGGTTCTACTTCACTGTTTAACTCAAGCCAAGCCATCAACAAGCGATAACTTACCGCAAGAATAACAGCACCTAAGAACAAGCCCACAAAACCAGACATAATCATACCGCCTAGAGAGCCCAGTAAAATCACCAACATCGGAACATCTACGCCTCGGCCCAGCAATAATGGCTTCAGTACATTCTCACTAAAACCTGCTAATATGCTCCAAACAGCAAACAAGCTTGCCACCAAGGTAGATTCGTTATTAAACACATACACCACCAACGGCAATACCACGAGTACCGGAGGCAACTGTGCAATAGCTAATACTAATACCAATACCGACCAAACAGCCGCGCCTGGTACACCTACCGCAAAGAAACCAATCGATAATAACGTCGCCTGAATAACCGCCACGCCTAATACGCCTTTAGCAACGCTTTGAATGGTATTGCTGGCCAAATTAGTAAGATAAGGGCCATTTTTACCGGCCAGTGCTTTAGCTAACAAGGTAGCACCATGCACCGACTTTTCACCATTGGCCATGAATACACCCGCAATGATGACCGAGAAACAAAACATTAATAACCCGCCCATTAAGCCACCAGCAACACCAATAACTTTACCTGCAATATCTCCGACCTCGCTGGCATAAGTGGTTAAATAACGCTGTAAATCGCTGGCAGCTAAAGACCACTGAGCATGCAAGGTTTCGCCCACTAATGGCCAATTTTTGATGGCGTTTGAAGGAGGAGGGATTTCAAAAGAACCTTGCTGAATCTGCTTACCGAGTGCTGCTACGCTGTCTATCGCCGCTGTGGTTATTTTCACCCCAGGTATGAGGATAATCGCCAGGGCAATCAATACCATAATACTGGCAGCTACTCCGCCCTTGCCCACTAGTTTTTTCAGTTTGAGATAAAGCGGGTTTAAAGCTACCGCCAAAATCATTGCCCATACTACCGGGGTAACAAATGGTCGCACAATATCGAAACACCACGCGGCTAATACAAACAATAAACCAATCTTAATCGCGGCTTCTACTGCACCGCGTTCAAATCCTTTTTGATCCAACATATCCATGTTCTCTAAGTGAAGTTACGCATCCTAACTAAACCTACAACCCTGTGATTTAGCCTGCTTCAATGAGTATAGAGAATATGCCAAGCAATTGTTTAATTTATTAAAATAAACAATTGCCGGAACATAATGTAAAAACGAAAGTAAACACCCAGCGCATCAATAGCCTGTACAGGGTAATTAAATATTGGGGGTTAACATTGGATGCTCAGAGACTGACCATCGTAAGAAACCGTTTGTTGTTGAACAGAATGGGCTGATACAAACCTGATGACCAAGGTGCGCTTAGCTAACATGCCAGCAAAGCTGCCACGCCGCTCACCCACTTCTAAACTCGCAACTGAGTCATGCCAAATGTAATCAATTTCTGAGTATTCTCCTTGCTCGTAACGATAGCTATCACCCTCGTCTTCATACAGCGTGAACTGCCCATCAGCTCCAGCATAGACTTCAATAGTGAGCGGATCGCACGGTAGCTCATCATGATATTGAACATCTGGACCATGAGGAATAATTGCCCCAGCTTTTACCAGTAAAGGCATTATATCGATAGGTGTGCCCATTGCTAAGGTTTGGCCACCTTGATAACAATGTTTGTTCCAGTAGTTGTACCAAGCTACGCCCGCAGGCAACACCACATCTCTCTCGGCAGGAAACAGCTCTGTAGATTGCTGGCTTAAACCACTGTGCGCCCAACTTAAACTGCACTTAGATGACCCTTGCCAATGCGCGTACTCTACCCGCAGTGAATATTGTCTCCCTGCTTGAAGCTGGCTTTTGGCTTTGTGATTTACTTGCGCTTGCGACTGCCAACTATCAATAATTAATTGATCATCTAGATAAAAACGCACACCGTCATTGGCGTGAATCAACCAATCATACTCACCGTCTACAGGCGCGGTTAACAAGCCTAACCAGCGCACACTATAACCACTCAAAGGTAAACCTGCTGGTGGCCCACCCGCCCAATTTCCATCTAGCGTTTCACTGGTTTTTTCGCTCACAAAATGCTTGAAAGCATCATCGCTAAAGTGCTGCTCGATCACTCCGATATGGCCACTGGTTGTGGTTAACTGCTCTGGAGCAATCAGCTGTTGCTGCAAGTTTTGCTGATGAAACATTGCTTGAGTCACCGGGCACACCATTAAGCTATCGCCAAACATAAACTGGTCACTAATATCATGTAACTGATTTTGCTGCCTAAAATCAAACGCCAGCAAACGCATCATGGTGCCACCTTGCTGAGTCACCCGCCATGCTTGTGAATAGATGTAAGGCAATAAGCGATAACGTAATTTGTCAAACTTAAGCAGAGCATCAAAGGCCCAATCACCAGGCTCGCCAAACTGATAAATTTCTCTGGGGGTATTTGCACCATGCGAGCGGAATAGCGGGCAAAAAGCGCCATATTGGAACCAACGAACATACAATTCTTTGTAAGCATCATCATCGACACCTTCGGGGAAGTTAGCACCAAAACCACTGGTAAAAAATCCGCCAATGTCGGTAGTCCAATAGGGTAAACCGGCCGCACACAAATTAAGTCCAGCGGGTATTTGTTGCCGCAGTACCTGCCATGTGGCGCTGATATCGCCCGACCAACAGGCCGCGGCATAACGCTGCTGGCCTAGGTAACTGGAACGGCTAAGCGTAAATACCCGCTTATCTTCAGCTCCTTGGCTAATTTGTTGGCGTTGCGCTTCATAAACACCACGGGTGGTCATTAACGAGTACCCATTTAGCACTTTTTTCCAAGAGCCTAATGCGGTATCTCGCTGTTGATAACAAAATTCCACGCCATCTTTAGGCTGCTGAGTGGAGATAAATTCTGGCTCGGTGCCGTCCATCCACAGAGCGTCTCCCCCGAGATCCATTAAGCCTTGTTTTACATGTTTCCAGTATATGTCTCGGCCTTGCTGGCTATACGCATCGTAAACATGGCCGTTGGCCCAGTGCTCAGTTTCAAATAAGTAGCCTTGCTCTAGCAGCTCATTAAATACTGGGCTGTCTTTGCCCACTATCGGCCAAATAGACACCATTAACTTGAAGTTCATGTCGTGCAATCGCGCAATGGTGCTAGCGCCGTCACCAAAAGCAGCCTTATCAAACTGCATGGCACTCCAACCGAGCTCCCCCCAGTACTTCCAATCTTGAACAATGTTATCGATGGGGATATTTTTATCACGGTAGGTTTGCGCGGTCGCTAATAAATCCTCTGCATTTACGTAGCGCTCTTTACTTTGCCAATAGCCATAAGCCCAACGACCAAATAACGGCGCGGCTCCAGTTAACTCTCGATAATGTTGAATAATGTGATCAAACTCAGGGCCATAAATCAGATAAAACTCAATGCATTCGCCCGCTTCACTGCTAAAGCTAAACGCCTCACCTTGGCTGGCAAACTCAGTAAAAGACAACTGATTCCACAATACCGCATAGCCTTTGCTAGACAGCAACATGGGCGCCGCAATACCTTTGTTAGATTGGCAAATTTCTCGGCCTTGATTGTGGTAATTAAAAATACCGTCGGGATACTGTCCAAGGCCATAAAATGCTTGCTCACCAGCACTTAAAAATTGCTGCTGTATATGCTGCTCGCCGTCGGCTTGAGGTTGAATAATGGAGTCGGCCAAGCTTAATAACTCTTCACCTTGAAGGGTGCTAAGCACCAGCATTTTTCCTACCCGTTCAAGCCTTAACGCGGAACTAGCAATATGCTGTTCAGAACAGCTTTGTGGCGCAATACCGGTTTGCGGTAACACCACTAGTTCAGCCAAATTATGGCTAGTTTGTAATGCTGTTTTATCTAAAGATATTTGTACTTTAAGTACATTGTCATGAATAAACTCTAAAGCGATAACAGTAGAAGATTCCGCAGGGGAAAGCGCTTTAGCGCTAACAAAGTGAGCCGACATTAAGCAAACCTTAAAACAAAGAAGTTAACCTAAGTGTAATCTATAAACTTACTTAAAAAGTGGTGTTAGCGACTAAAAGTGACGTCTAACCCAGCCCCAATTCGCCAAGTGTTTACAAAGCAAACAAACCCTCTTAGATAACCCCCTACATTGCTTACTTTAACCACTCGCGAGCTTGTTCGGTAATGGCGACGACAGCGGGATTACTGACACGCCGTTCGGCAGATATGGCAAAAAACTGCTCACGTACTGCCTCAGTACAGCCAATAACCTCTACTTTGTATTGATTGACCACTTCATCGGCAATTGCGGTAGGTACAGTAAACACCCCGGTGCCTGCTTGTCCAAAGGCTTTCATCAACGCGCTGTCATCAAACTCACCAACAATTTTGGGGTGAATGTTTTGTTTATCAAACCACTGCAATAAACGAACATGCATTAAGTTTATTTCACTTGGGATCAGCAATGGTGCGCCATCTAAACTTGCAGGGAAATCGGCAGTTAAGCGTTTGGCCAATTCAGGCACTGCCAAAAAACTAATACCACTTTCACCTAAAGGGTGATTAAAGCCGCGCACACCTAAACCCGGTGGCACAGGGCCGTCAGCCAATACCAAATCTAAGCGGTTCAAGGCTAACTCGGCGAGTAGGCTTTCTAAGGTATTTTCTTTGCACACCATACGTACATCATCAGAAAGATTTAATGCCGGGGCAAGCAGGCGATAAGCGATAGTTTTAGGTACCACTTCGGCAATGCCTACTTTAAGTATTTGCGGGCGCTCGGTGGGCCCATTGCGTAAAGCGTCTTCTAATTCATCGCCCAATGAGAAGATCTCATCGGCATAACTCAGCGCCAATCGGCCTGTCTCGGTGAGTTCTAAATTTCGCCCTACTTTTACAAACAAGTCATCACCAAAGTGCTGCTCTAGTAAACTAATTTGGCCACTAATGGTTTGCGGAGTGATGTGCAGTGACTCACTGGCTCGAGCAATTCCACCTTGCTTGGCAGCTACCCAAAAGTAATGCAGATGTTTGTAGTTAATCATCAGTAAACACTTCGAATTTTACGAACAATTAGCAAAGTATATTCGAGTATACCTAAGTATTAAAGACCATTAAGGTAAAGCTTCGTGATTCAAATCATCCTTAGGGATCCAGGAGCAAACTATGCCGGGCACCATGAAAATTGATATGCACTCACAACACTTTCCGTTAGGCGAGTCTTTACAAGATTACATTCGCCGCCGTATTAACTTCGCCTTAGGTACCCAATACGACAATATCATGCGCATTGCGGTAAGGCTTTCCGATAGCAAAGACACCAAAGGTAGTGCCGGTAAACGCTGCCAAATATTAGTTAAACTTGCCGGCCAAGCCGATGTAGTAATTGAAGATATTCAAGCTCAGCTTTATGTCGCAATAGACCGTGCAGCGAGTCGAGCTAGCCGCTCTGTTACGCGTAAAGTCGCACGCATGCGCAACAAAGCCTTACGTGCGCCACACATCAGTGTTGAAGATTATTATGGCTTACAGGATAAAAACAATAACTTGCATGATGACGAGGTCGATCCGCTAGATGATGAATTTCTAAATGAGGAATACGCTTATTTTGACCCACAACAGCAGCTCGACCTTCCCAACACTCAGCAGCCCATCAAGGAGTAAATATATGATCTCCAATACACCTTCGCAGCCAAACGAGCTCGCTAATGAGTCGGTTTATGCCAGCAATAAAGTGATTCGCAATACCTATGCACTGCTGTCTATGACACTGTTATTCAGTGGCGCAAGTGCGGGGCTATCTATGGCCTTAAATCTGCCACATCCGGGAATAATTCTGACCTTAGTTGGTTACTTTGGGTTGCTGTTCGCCACCGTAAAGTTGCGCAATAGTGGCTGGGGGCTAGTGAGTATTTTTGCCTTAACCGGTTTTATGGGCTTAACCCTTGGTCCCATATTAACCGCCTATTTGAGCTTACCTAACGGCGGCATGATAGTGACTCAAGCCATGGTGGCCACCGCGGTGATATTTATCTCGCTATCGGTGTACGCCATCACCAGCAAAAAAGACTTTAGCTTTATGGGAGGCTTTTTAATGGTGGGCATTATCGTTGCCTTTCTTGCAGGATTGGGCGCGATATTGTTCTCGATTCCGGCCTTGTCATTGGGTGTATCGGCAATGTTTGTATTACTAATGTCGGGCTTAATTTTGTATGAGACCAGTAACATTATTCGCGGGGGCGAAACTAACTACATCATGGCCACTACGTCTTTATTTGTCGCCATTTTCAACTTGTTCACCAGCCTGCTACATCTTCTCGGCTTTTTAAATGGCGACGATTAACCCAGCCAATGAGGAACTATTATGAGTATTCAAAATCTACTTAACCAATTTATGGGTAGCTCCGACAGTGCCAACCAAAACGCTCCGCAAAGCCAAGGTGTGCTGGGTTCACTCAGCAATAATATTCCAGGAGGATTAGCAGGAGGAGCCGCCGCAGGCGGACTAATGGCCTTGCTAGTCAGCAATAAGTCTGCACGAAAATTTGCCGGCAAAGCAGCCACGGTAGGTGGCGCAGCGGTACTTGGAGGCTTGGCCTTCAGTGCATTTAGCAATTGGAAAAAGCAAAGCGGCAGTAAATACAGCGCAGATACCAGTGCCCAAATGTCAAAAGTGAATCAACAAAGCTTTAGCTCTTCTGCCACCTTAAATGACGATTTTCAATTAACACTGATTAAAGCAATGATCGCCGCCGCCAAAGCAGATGGCCACATTGACGAAGCCGAACAACAGCGAATATTTGAAGCCTTAGAGCAAATGGCCTTAAGTGATGAAGCCAAAGCGACCTTGTTTCAATTGATGCGCCAAACCATCACCATTGGGGAGCTAGCCAATGGAGTTGACAGCATTGAGCAGAAATCTGAACTTTACTTGGTATCTTGTATTGCGATAAACGTAGACAACTCGGCTGAGCAAGCGCATTTGGATGGCTTGGCGTATGCCTTAAGGTTGCCCTTTGATCTTGCTGAACAGCTACAAAAACAAGCCCAACAAGCGCTCGACCAAGCGGCTTAAATACTAGCCTTTCACTTACTGGCAGGGATGCTAGTAACTATCTTTAGTGGTTTGCCGCGCAACTAAAGATGTTGAGTGAACAATTTGCTATTATTAGTCGCATTCAACACCCATGAGCTAACAACGTGAACCGCAAAAAGAAAATAAACGATACTTTGAAAAAAAGAGCTAAGAAAGCCAACGCCAAAAATCAGAAAACCAATAAACCGCGTTATATTTCTAAAGCTGAACGTGCGGCAATGGAAGAACAACAAACCAACGAAACGACTAACGATAGCGCAGAAGCCCCTGCTGAATAAGCGCTAGCACCCACAGCGTTCTCCCTTTCAAAAATAAGCCGGCTAACATCCCTCTGAGGCTTACTATCAAACGGTTCACTATCAACACGCTTATGCTTACCTTTAGCCTTCTATTTTTCCATTCTATTAAGTGATTCATCAACGTTCATGCAAGCATGAGGCAGTTCACAATAGCGGGTTTTCGCAATCCAATTATCAACTTTCACAGTGCTCACCTTATAAAAGGGAGGATAAGGTAGCCAACAAGCTGAATACAGTTCAAGGAGTATGACACATGCACCAGCATGCAATTAAAACCGGATTTTTCAAAGTGGCTGCCGTCGCAGCGGCTTTTTGTGCGTTACAACTAAACGCAGCTCCATTGCGTGAAGTAGTAAAAGACCAAGACCAATTTATTGGTGCGGCGCTAGAAACACGCCACCTTCAAGACAAGCAATTTGCCGAAACACTGGCCCGCGAGTTTAACCAACTCACTCCAGAGAACGAAATGAAATGGGGTTACCTGCAGCCAGAGCGCGGTAAATTTACCTTCGACAAAGCCGACCAACTAATTGACTTTGCCCAGAAAAATAACATGACGGTACGTGGTCATGCGCTAGTGTGGCATATTCAAAACCCCGCTTGGTTAGACGAAGGCGAATTCAGCAAAGAAGAAATGCTGAAAATTATGGAAGAGCACATTACCGAAGTAGTGAGCCATTACAAAGGCAAAGTACAATACTGGGATGTAGTCAACGAAGCCCTAGATGACAACGGTGGTTGGCGCCAAACTATTTGGTACAACACCATTGGTGAAGAATACATTGCTAAAGCCTTTGAATTTGCCCATAAGGCCGATCCTGATGCGATTTTGGTTTATAACGATTACTCAACCGAGGGTAAAAGCCCTAAAGCCAATGCTGCTTACCGTTTAGTAAAAAAACTAAAAGAACAAGGGGTGCCTATTCATGGCATTGGTACTCAGGCTCACTTAGTAGTTGGCGTAGCACCACGAGTAGCTGATATTGCCGCAAACATTGAACGCATTAGCGAACTCGGTTTAGAGTTCCACTTCACTGAAGTTGATATTCGAATTCAAGGTGAAGCAAGCGATCGCTCATTGCAGCAACAAGCTAATATGTATGAAGATTTAGCCAAACTAAGTGCTTATTTTGATAACGTTAACTTCTTTACCACTTGGGGTATTAGCGATAAATACAGCTGGATACCACATTGGTTCAAAGGCTTTGATCACGGCTTGTTGTTCGATAAGCAATACAAAGCTAAGCCTGCTTATGTGGCGGTAAACAAAGTATTTGCCGATAAAGCTCAAGGAAACTTTGATTGGGAGCCACCAGCACCGTTAGCTGATACTGGCCGTCGCTTTGAAGCCTTTATTAGTAACGAAGCAGAACAACATCTCAAACTAGATGGTCAAGCGGCTAAATGGAAAAACGCGGTATTCTACCCGTTTGCTTACAACCAATTAGGTGGAAAAGACTTAACCTTACCTGCTGAGTCTGATATTTCAGGTCGCTTTGCTATGTTGTACAAAGACAATACTTTGTATGGCCGTGTTGAGCGTAAAGACGATAAAACCGTGACCAGTAATAAAGCTCAAGTATGGGAAAATGATTCGGTAGAAGTATTCCTTGGCTTTGGTGAAGAGTTTGCCCAGATTCGCGCTTTAGTTGGTGAAGAGTTTGCCCCTAGTGCTTTCCAAGCAGAGATTAAAAACTACTGGAGTGAAGATGGTACAGTGATGGAGTTTTCTATTTCTCCTAAACAAACCACCGAGCTGGCGGGCGCAACCTTAGGTTTCAATATAGCCTTAGCAGACAACGATGCTGGCGCAGACGCCGGTCGTCATGCTCAACTATACCCAGTACCAGGCACCAACAATGGTTGGCAAGGGCACGACTTTGGTGAAGTATTCTTTACCGCGCAAAACCGCGAAATTAGCGAAGGCCTAAAAGGCCAAGTGGTTAGCTTTAAAGCTGAGCCACTAAAAGACCTAGACCCAAGCGTTGAGTTTAACCTAGCACAGTGGGCAAATGCTTACCATTACCCGTTTGCCTTTAACCAACTCACTCCAGATGACCAAACACCGCCTAGCCAAGACATTATTCACGGCACATGGCGCGTAGCATACTCTGGAAATACCTTGTACGGAGTGGTTCATCGCCAAGACAATGTAACAGTAACGAGTGGTGATGATTGGCAAACAGACAACGTTGAAATATTTATCAAAGTTGGTGAAGAGTTTGTACAGTTCCGCAGTATTGTGGGTCAAGACTTCCAGAAAAATAGCTTCCCAGGAAAACGTGTAGCGAAGTGGAATGACGATGGCACCATCATGCAATTTGCTATTGAATTGCCTGTTAAAGACTTGGGCGGCACCACCATTGATTGGAACATTGCCCTAGCCGATAACGATGATGGCAGCTCGCGTAGCTCTCAGCTATACCCAGTTCCAGGTAACAATACCGCCTACCTAGGTGAGCAGTTAACTATTTTGGAATTTGTTAAATAAGCTGTCGCTCTACACCTTAAAGCCCCGTTTATTACGGGGCTTTTTTTTGCCCTTTCCTCACACGATTAAAACTCTGCGATTCCCCTGTGATCGCAGGCGTTGATCTACCACTACACTAAAGCTTACTATTAGCTAGCCGATAGCTAATTAAGTGCTTGTATAAACAAATGCTTAGTTAATTTCCTAAGAGGCCTGCAATGAGTTTTGAGTTGTTCAAAAAAGCGTTCTTCACCATGGTGCTAATAGCCATTGGCGGTGCGGCCTTAAGCTATATGTTCATTTACCATGTGAAAGGCCGTGGGGTAAGCGCCAAAGATGGTTGGATGTTTGATATTGCTGGTTATCATCAAGCTATACGTGAATCTAAACTCACCAATAAACCAGTATTTTTATACCTGCGCCGCCAAGCTTGTCAGCGCTGTATTGCCTTTGAGCAAGACTACCTAAATGATCCTGAGCTGAAACGTATTCTCAATGAATATGTAAAGGTGCAGGTAAACATAGACACCGATCGAGACCACGAGCGCTTTGCTGATCAGTTCAACTTAAACACCTACCCTTCTATGTTTATTATGTTCGACCAAGAACACCCTATTTCTACCTACTTGGTACTGGAAATGGCACAAATTTGGGTGGCCCGCGACACGTTAAAAAATGGAAACTTTATGCCGCTTTCGCCGACAAGCTTTCGTTTATCTGTGACCCATGCGACAATATTGGCACGAAAAGCTGCCAGCATGGACGACTCAAACAGTGAAACACCCCCTTAAGTTTATAACCTTCAGTTTATTTGTCGTTTCACTGTTATCTACTAGCTTCACCAGTTCTGCCAGCGCCATGTTAGAAGGCCCGCTAAATAATGATTGGGGCATCGCCTTTGGCTTTCGTAATGCCAGCATTCCCTTTCGCTCTGAAACCAGCAGCGTTTCTGATGTGGTGCCTTTGTTCTTTTATAAAGGTGAACGGGTCTACCTAGATGGGCTAGCCGCCGGTTATAAATTTTGGAAAGACGATGATTTCGATGTAGCTGTTATGGGACGCTACCGCTTCTTCGATATTCCTTCTGAGTATCAAAATCAAATCCGTGGTGACGGCATAGATTACGGATTACGCAGCCAATGGCGCTTTAAACCCGACTATTCCTTTAACACCGAGCTGCTAAGTGATGATGTGGGTAACCTACACGGTAATTTAGAGCTCACTTGGCAAAAGTTTTACAAACGTTGGTATTTCGCGCCTTACGCTACCGCTCATATCAAAAGCAGCGACTACAACACCCGTTATTACGGCCTAGAACTGTTTGAGACCAAAGCCGACGTAGATATTAAAGCCGGTATAGATATGCGCTATCAAGTATGGCGAGACTTCTTTTTAGTCGGCCGCTTCGGCGGCACGTATTTAGGCCACGAAACGCAAAAAGTCGATATTATTGATAAAGACTTTCAGTTTGAAAGCTTTATCGGAATAAGCTTCTTTAACAAGCAGTATCAAACCACTTCAGGTGATTGGCCAAAGGGCTATTTACGGGTTTCTCACGCTTGGGCAACCCCTTCTAACCTTGGCGATATCATTCACTTCAAGGCAGAAAAAGACGAATACAATAACCAGCTCAGCTCAATATTTTATGGTCACTTACTCAGCGAAACCTTGTTGGGATACCCGATTGATGTATACCTAACACCCGGCTTGGCTTACCACCACAGTTCAGAAGTTCAAGATCCTATTCTGGAATATGTCATCGCGTTTAAGGCCTACTACACCTTTACTTGGCCTATTCGCTGGCGCTTTGGCGTGGCCGAGGGTTTATCTTACGTGACTAACATTACTTACATTGAAGAAGTAGACCTAGCCGAAGATGGCAAAGGCTATAAACCCAGTAAGCTACTTAATTACTTAGATTTCTCTTTAGATGTCAACCTTGGTGATTTATTTAGAAAACCCGAATTAGACAACATGTGGCTAGGTTACAATATTCACCACCGTTCCGGTATTTTTGAGAACTCTTCACTATTTGGGCGGATTAAAGGCGGCAGTAACTACCAAGGCCTGCACTTCCAATGGCATTGGTAGGGTTTATTGCTTAGTAACGTTTAACAAATACATTGCATGATGAGGGCGTCTTCTCGCCCTTGCTCGTGGCAAGGGTAATAGGCTTTACGCCGGTCAATCTCGCTAAATTCAAAACGTTTATAAAGCTGCTGAGCCTTATGGTTGCTAGCACGAACCTCTAGCAGTATATGCAGCCACTGTTGCTGCTCTGCCATGTTAAACATGGCCTGCATAAGCTGCTTTCCTAAGCCTTGGCCTTGAGACTCTGGTGCGACTGCGATGTTAATTAGCTCGGCTTCTCCAGCCACCACCCGCAAAACAACATAAGCCAACAAGCGTTGCCCTTGCCACAACCCTAAGTTGCGATACAAGCCGCCAAAATTACTGGCCAGCAAATCTCGGCTCCAGGGGTGCGAATGGGCTTTTTGTTCTATGGCTAACATCAGCGGTACATCCATTAGCGATAAAGGGCTTAACTCTGGTTTAAGATCTGGCTGCATATTTGTTGCCATAGTATTCGTTTAGCTTGTTTGTTATTGGCAAGCTGCTCTGGGTCACAACGCAGCAACTGTGGTAGTTTGGGGGGATACTCACTGGCCTCAGCCCACAATACCCAGCCCTGATAACCTTCTGGAAAGTGCTCGGCGCTGGTACAGTGTACATCTGCCCAATCAAGCTTCATGGCGGCTATAATGCCTTTAAACAAATCGAGGTGCTGCAGCAAAACCTTCGCATTAATCACCACAACCAAAGGCCAAGCCGGGAGCTCTTGCAAGGGTTTAGCCACCAGTGTCTCTCTGGTTAGCCAAACATCTATCCCCATTTCTTGAAGATAATGATGTGCTTTTTTATCTATCATTACTTGCTTCTATTTGGTCACTGGTAGTCATAGTTAGCGCGGCTTTTTGTTTAAGCTTAAGGTAGCTTTTCCCGAGCGTTGCGAGCGGGACTTTTGAAACTTATCTCGCGTGTTGCTACTCGCTGCTTTATTGACAAATACCGTTTTCTTACCAAGCCCTTGTTTAGGCTTTTCTGCTCCAGTGGTTTGAGTAGGCGCAGTTTTACTCGAATGCGTTACCGCTTGATTAATCTCGGCCATCTCGGCTTCAGTTAAGTTACGCCATTGCCCTGGGCGTAAATTGTCTAAACTCACGTTCATTATTCGGGTGCGTTTTAACTTAGTCACTTCGTAACCTAGGTGTTCACACATGCGGCGAATCTGCCGATTCAAACCTTGAGTAAGAATAATAGTGAATACAAATTTGCTGTTCACCCTTACCTTACAGGGTTTAGTCACCGTATCTAAAATAGGCACACCACGCGACATACGTTCTACAAAGCGTTCGCTTAGCGGTTTATCTACGGTAACGACATATTCTTTATCGTGGGCATTTTCTGCGCGCAGAATTTTGTTAACAATGTCGCCATCGCTGGTAAGAAAAATCAAACCCTCAGAAGGTTTGTCTAAGCGCCCAATGGGAAAAATACGCTGCTTGTGGCCAATGGCATCAATAATATTGCCTTTAACATGCAATTCCGTGGTGCTGGTAATACCTATTGGCTTGTTATACGCAATGTATACACGATCAGATTTATTGCTAGCAATGGCCTTAATCAACTTGCCGTCTACCGCTACTTTATCGCCTGGCTGCACTTTAGTGCCTAGTTCTGGCTTACTACCATTAATGGTGACACGCTGCTGTTCAATCAGTTTGTCGGCTTCGCGACGCGAACAAAATCCAGAATCACTGATAAATTTATTGAGGCGTTTTTCGGTTGATGAGCTCACAAGAGGTTCCACTAGCTAGTTAACGCGCCTATTAAACCATAGAACAGCAGGCTGAATAAGCGCTTTTAGCCTTAGCCAGCCATTTGCTCGGCCATTTCTCGGCCCTGACCGCGGATTTTGTCAATGGTAACGTAAAATGACGAAGGCAATACCAAAGCACCAGAGTTAGCATGGCTAGCAAAATAATCGATTTTTGCGGCTTTGCTTTCTAGTTGATCCCAATCTTTATGTAACTGGCAAGCAAAGTGCAGCACCAACGCCCGCAAGGGTTCTATATTGGCCGCATCAGGATTGACATGAAATTCAATGGTGTCGACTAGGCGAGGAGCAAACTTCCATAGGCGAGCCAACTCAGCACCCAATTTAGCCGTAGTAGTGCCTAACACCTCTAGTTGCACAGATTGAGGATCTTCGCCTTCAGCTTCTCTCTCCGCTATTTTGGTCGCCAACTCGGGGGTGAGGCTATACACCATCAAATCACCAATATTATGCAAGATACCGGCAGTAAACATTTCATTGGGGTCTATGCGTACTTTTTCAGCAATAGCACTGGCAATGCTAGCGATTTCAAAAGTATCGCTCCAAAACTCACGCATATTTAAATTGTTCACTCGCGGAAACGAGCTGGTTAGCCAAGACACAACAATCATGGTTTTAAGCGGGGCAATGCCTAAACGAATCACCGCTTCGTTAATCGAAGCAATAGTACGACTTCGGCCAAAATGTGCAGAGTTAGACAATCGCAATACGCGGGCACTAATCACCTGGTCCATGGCAATTTTCTTAGACAACATCGAAAAATCACAATCGGGGTCATTAAGCATGTTAACCAGCTCTTGCACCACACTAGGTACTTTAGGCAATTCGTTAACACGGGATAGCAACTCTTGTTCCGTCATCCAAGTCTCCTGCTCGAGCGTTCGCCCTGTTAACCAAAGCGAATAACTTGTGCGCTGTATACGCTATCTAGTACTACTTTATGCCAGTGTGAACAAGGACTTCAAGCAACAGCCGTAAATAACAACCATATCAGTAGTTAACAAGAGGGTAAAGCAAGGTTTTGTCAGTAGACGCTTTTAAGGTAATTCTGCTATGGGAGGGTGGTGATAAAACGAAATACTGGAGCTTGAATAGCTACTTAGAGTCGATGAGCGCACGATTTAAGACAAGCAAGCTTAGTCATTGTATTGTCACGTTGAATGATGTGTTCTGCTACACCGGGATAGCAAACGCGAAGTTTACGAGCCATCTATTATCACCTTCAAGTTCACCCTTTAAGACAAGCATAAGCAATTTAATTTGACTCTGACCCCCTTTTATTTTCTTAATCCCGTAATGCTTTTTCTAGCCACACATTAAAAGAAGCCACCTCAAATGTTACCGACTTGTTACCTAGATCTACTACAATGACCTTAGGATTTCCGGACATGTCGCTTCCGTCAAAATAAGCCTTCCAGTCATTTAACTGGGCAAATGGAATCAAGTCTTTTTTCGCTAGATTTGCCCACTCTTTTTTTGTATTCCTTAGGCTCCAAGACAACTGCCCTCCCTCTGTGATCGCATCGTCAAACCACCAAGTAATTTCTTTAGGGAACTCTAGACCTTCAGCAATCTTCAAATATAGGACCGGGTACTTAAACCCTGAAGGAAGTTGTTCTTTCGCATAAGGTGTAAATGAGTTTTGCACTGTTACTCTCCTGGAATATCTGCAAATAAAAGAAATAAAAAAATAAAAGGGGTCAGAGTCACTTTATCTCACCTAGTCTATATGCTTTCGCCAACCTTCTCTTCTACCACGAATGCTTTCCGTCACTCTCAGACCTGTTAGTGTTTCTATTTCTTGTTTAAATTGTTCGCTGCCTAATGCCAAACCTTTATGGGTTGCCTGGCGAATATCATTAAGCTGCTTTCCTTCAATATCATTGTTAAACAAAGCGCAATAAGCTTGTTGCCGTTCTGTCTGTGAGTGACCTAAACGGACATACAACTCATGCTCACTCAGTAAGCTACTACGTTTTCCTAAGGCACTGCACTGATAACTAGACCACGAGTAATCCGCAGGGTCACTAACCATGTTGGCGCGCACAGGGTTTAGTTCTATATATCGGCAAACTTGCATAAAGTAAGCTTCACTCTCGATTAAACAAGATTTAAACCGCCCTTCCCACAACGTACCTGAGCGTTGGTAACGACGGTTAAAATAAAGAACATACATACGCCCTAATGACTGCATCATTTGTGATATTGCTGTTGCAGTGGAGGGTGTGCAAAGTAAGTGAACATGGTTGGTCATTAGCACCCAAGCGTGGATAGCCACATCGTACTTCTTAGCGTATTGCTTTAGCCAAGTCAGGTAGGCTTTCATATCTTCTTCGTTAGCAAAAATCACCTGACGATTATTACCACGTTGAATGATGTGTTCTGCTACACCGGGATAGGAAACGCGAAGTTTACGAGCCATCTATTATCACCTTCAAGTTCGCTCTTTAAGACAAGCATAGGCAATTTAATTTGACTCTGACCCCTTTTATTTCCTTTTATTTAATTTGACTCTGACCCCTTTTATTCATCTATACAACAACATCGGTGATAGTTGTTTTGAACAACGTATTGGAGTATTCCCATGCGAAGAACCCGTTTGGCCTTGACTCAGCGGGAACGTCCATATATGTCCTTTTTTTACCAGATAAATTGAGTAAAGGACTAAAAATCAATCAGGCACACACGCTCACCAGAGCGGTACTCCTTAGCTAAGCGAACCGCATTGGTCAAAAACTGCAAGGTATAAACTGGGGGTAACTTACTGGTGCCGTTCTCTCGAGCAACGCGTTCTGTTTCGAGTGCGTCTACATCCCCTTTTAATACACAAGAATAGTAATAAACATCATTTCTAAAAGGTTTTAACTCGTACACGCGGCTTAAATAAGCCGCCATTACCTCCGGCTTACTTTGCTCTTTGTACCACTCTTGAGCCATAACTATGGTTTGCGGCAAATGCTCTTCAAGCACTTCGCCATTTTCAGGGCGCACACGTAGAATGTCAGACAATAACCAATTTAGCTCATTATCCTCTCTAATAATGCCGACTAACTCAGCAAACCAAGAAGGGCTCGTAGATAGTCCAACCTCAATAGATTGCATAGGTGGGTATTTAAGTAAACGAGGAGTCACACTAAAAAAACCAAAATCCCCTTCAGTTTCTACAGTAAATTTCCAGTCTCCTGCTCCAATATTCTTCGCTTCATAACGCTTCTTGTAAAAAGCTAAAAATTCTCTTTTTTTCATCACTCTCCTACCTCATTTAAGCCTGCAACCCTTTCAACTTTTACTGGTATCCCGTCAGAAATAAAAGGGGTCAAAATAAAAGGGGTCAGAGTCACTTTATCTAGTTATCTATAGGGAAGCACTCAGGCTTCCCCTGCTATAACCTCTCTTTTAAGTACTTAAGGCTTAAACGCGCGTTCCGCCCTTCTTAACGGCCACATAATCATACCTCCAAACAACAAAGCTGCCACCCCGCTATAAGCCAATAGTACTGGCTCTATCGATATACCGGGCTTAAAATTCTTTAATACCTTTTCTAGGGTTTCCCAGCGCTGAGGGCTAAACATATATTTGGCTTTTTGATAGTAAGTTCCCTGCTCAAACACGCTAATAGCGTTACTCAGTTCTTGGTATTCGTACATTGTTTGCTGTTTTTGCTCAGCATCTGTGCGTACTGCTAAATTGGGATTTTTTTTGAAATCATCAATCATCTTTTGGATGCTAGGGTATTTATGTAACTCCGCATTTTGTTGATAGCTATCCACTTGCTGTTGAAGCGCATCAAGTTGACCGCTGACAAACTGCAAGTAGTGGTTGCTTAGTGGTGGCAATTGCATAAAGCTCAAAAGCAAAATCGCAAACACAACCTTATCTAAGGTATTAACAAGCAATGCACGCTCCTTTTAACAACTGATGTTCAACAACAACCAACAATAAGCGAAGCCACTGCATACTTCAAAGTGATTAAACTCTATTGCTTGCAGATAAGCGGTTGAAGCAAGGAATACTGTTTGAGAGAAATGACAATAAATAAGGTGACAATATAGGTGTATAAGATGAGGAGGAAACAGTCGGTTTTAAAACGAAAAAAGGATGTCCTAGGACATCCTCAATTCTTAATTTGGTACCAGAGGCCGGACTTGAACCGGCACGTTATTTCTAACGGGGGATTTTGAATCCCCTATGTCTACCAATTTCATCACTCTGGCATTTGTTATGCTCGCCTCAGCGAGTGATTGGCATTATAAGCTGCGTTTTTAGATTGGCAAGCGCTTTTTGTTTTTAAGTTCACTAAGTGTTTAAGAAATGCGCGTACTCGCAATTTGTATACTAAAACCGAGGAAAATCACATACAGACTCACTTCTTACGCAGTGAGTTTTGCTAACATACTTAAAATTCTTCAGAGTTCGTCAATCATGAGTAAAAACCAATCTACCGCTACGCTGCCCAGCGCAGGCTTTTTTCGACGCCTTGCTGCTTATATTTATGACGCACTAATGGCTATCGCTATTGGCATGGTAGCCACTATGTTAGGGCTGGCTATGGTAGCTTTAGCTACCGCATTAGGCTGGTTAGTGCTTGATGAGGGTGTAGAACATTCTAGCTACCTAGTAAGCCAGATATGGTTCCAAGGCCTTATTTGGGGAAGCATTATTCTGTTCTACATTTGGTTTTGGTGCAATCTTGGGCAAACTATAGGCATGCGTGCTTGGCGGCTACGAGTACAAAACAAAGATGGCTCTAACATCAGTTACACCCAAGCCCTGATCCGCTTATTTACCTCGGCGTTGGGCGCAGGTAACTTGATGGTATTGGTGACTAAAGACAATACCGCATTTCAAGATATTTGGGGCAGATGCAAAGTTGTAATCCTTCCGAAAAAGTAGTGCTTAGGTTCTTCGATTAATTAAGAAGAAAGCGATGCCTAGCACCAATACGCTAGGTATTGCAGCACTAATGTAAGGGTGAACCCCGTACACTAGGCTCATAGACCCCAACACTTGATCCAGAATGTAATAACTAAAACCTGCCACCACACCCAGCATAATTTTAGCGCCCATGCTTGAGCTACGCAGTGGCCCAAAGACAAATGATAGCGCTAGCAACATCATAATACCGGTGAGAATTGGCATCATTAATTTGCGCGCGAGAGCCAATTCGTAACGCGCTGGATCTTGGCGATTCTGCTTTAGATAGGCGATGTAGGAGTACATACCAGTAATGGATAGATCGTGCGGTTTAATCGTTACCACACTCAATTTATCAGGGGTTAAGGTGCTGCTCCACGGGTAGTCCTCGTAAAGCTGCTCGGTAACGCCGTTGTCACTAAAATCAATCACTTTTGCTTCACGAATAAGCCAGCGATTTTTATCGTAGTAAGCTTGATTGCCTTCAACTTGTTGGTACAAATCGGCATCGTCGTTAAAGCGATAAATAGTAATATTGAACAGCTCTTTGTTTTCTTGTACTTCGCCAATGTTTACAAAGCTTTCGCCGTCTTTGGCCCATACACCACGCTGCACGGCCACCATTGCGCCGCCCGACATTTTGCTTGAACGCAGCTCTTTCGCCGCCATGTCTGATTGGGGAGCAACATACTCGCCCAACAACATCATCACTATCATCATTGGCACGGCTGTTTTAAGTACCGCTACCGCGATATTAAACCGAGATAAACCCGCGCTTTGCATTACCACTAATTCACTGGTGCTAGCTAAAGACCCTAAGCCGATTAACGAGCCAAGCAAGGCCGCCATGGGAAAGAAAATTTCTAGCTCGCGCGGTACGCTCAATAGCACATACCACAGAGCGTCAGCGATTTGGTAATCACCTTGGCCAACACTGCCCATTTGCTCTACAAACTTCACTATCATGCTTAAGCTTTGTAAGGTAACCAGCACCAACAAGCTAGACATAATAATTGTACGGCCTACATACCAATCAAGAATCCGAAACACAGGCCTTTCCTTTAATCTTTCCGCGTATTCTCAAGAAATACTCACTTCTAATAAACAAGTAGAACAGTGCTATAAACAACATTAATGCATGCACCGACCACAACCCTATTTCGGGCGCTAATTTACCGTCTTCCACACCACTGCGCGCGGCGCTGAGTAAAAGGTAGTAACTCAAATACAATAGTATGGCTGGCAACAACTTAGCGTAACGCCCCTGCCTTGGGTTAACCGCCGCTAAGGGCACTACCATAAAGGTAAGAATAGGAATGGTAAGTGGCAGCGATATACGCCATTGCAACTCGGCAATATGGGTGAGCTCTTGCGAGCCAATTAGCTGATTAGTGGGTAAAGACCACAAACGCCGCTGCGATTGGTTGCCTTCTTGCTCGCGTAAGTACACGCGGTAACGTTCGAAATGCAAAATGCTAAAATCTAGTTCTTCTGGTGCCTGTTCGTAACGTTTGCCGTTACTTAACACCATCCATTGAGAACCGTCGGTACGACGCTCAATTCCTCCTTCTTCCGCCATCACTACCGATGGGCGTGTATCACTGCCTTCGGGTGGTGTGTGTGCAACAAATACTTTTTCTAGGTGTTTTCCTTTGTTTTCAATTTGCTCTACAAAGGTGACCACCCCACCGCCTAAAGATTCAAAGCGCCCTTGCACTAGCACCGACATGCCCGCTTCAGCGTCCATTTGGTCAAACAACTGCTGTTCTAACTCATTGGTATAGGGGCTTAAATACAAAGTATTGAAACCCGCCGCTAACGTGGAGATTAATCCAAGAATCATGGTGTCGCGCAACAATTGAGCAGTACTATAGCCACAGGCTTGCAATACCACCATTTCACTATCGGCGTATAAACGACCATGAGCCACTAAAACACCAATAAACATGCTGATCGGTAAGATAAGGATCAAAAAGGCAGGCATGTTCAATAACATGACTTTTGCAATTATTTCACCGGCCACATTGCCTTCAGCAGCTTGTCCCAATACACGAACAAACTTTTGTGAGGTGAAAATCAGCATTAAAACTGCCAACACCGCGAGTTGGGTTTTTGCAGTTTCTTTAAATAGGTAACGGAATATTAGCACTCAGTCATTCACTTCAAACATAGAACTTTGCTGGTAATAGCAAAAAATTCAGATAAACTTTCTATTTTTTACAGTTTCACATAGCAATATGTGCCTGTATAACTCATATTTATTTAAACAGCAGATAGAATCGGCCAACCCGTTTTAGCAGGCAAGCTATCTTAACCCAGTTTTGGTGATTGTAGGAGTATTCATGGAGTTTAGCGTAAAAAGCGGTAGCCCGGAGAAGCAACGTAGTGCGTGTATAGTTGTTGGTGTGTACGAACCACGTCGTTTATCTCCTGTTGCCGAGCAACTAGATAAAATTAGCGATGGCTACATTAGCGCCCTGTTACGCCGAGGCGATCTAGAAGGTAAAGCTGGCCAAGTACTGTTATTACATCATGTACCAAACGTACTTAGCGAACGTGTATTATTGGTAGGCTGCGGCAAAGAGCGTGAGTTAAACGAACGCCAATACCGCCAAATCATCACCAAAACCATTAATACCCTAAACGAAACCGGCTCAATGGAAGCCGTTTGCTTCTTGCCAGAGCTGCACGTTAAGTCTCGTAATACTTATTGGAAGGTTCGCCAAGCGGTAGAAACCACTCAAGAAAGCTTGTACAGCTTCGACATGCTAAAAAGCAATCGTGAAGAGACCCGGCGCCCGCTACGTAAAATTGTGTTCAATGTGCCTACTCGCCGTGAATTAGCTATTGGCGAAAGCGCGGTGCAACATGGTTTAGCAGTGGCTCAAGGTGTAAAACATGCTAAAGACTTAGCCAATCTGCCACCGAATATTTGTAACCCTGCTTATTTAGCCGACCAAGCTAAAGAGCTGCAAAGCAACTACGAGAACGTGAAAGTAAGCACCCTAGGTGAAGCCGAAATGGCAGAGCTTAAAATGGATTCTTACTTAGCGGTAGGCCGAGGTTCTGACAACGAATCAATTATGAGTGTGATTGAATACTGCGCACCGGGTTGTGAAGATCAAAAACCCATTGTATTGGTGGGTAAAGGCTTAACCTTTGATTCAGGCGGTATTTCTTTAAAACCAGGCGCAGGCATGGACGAAATGAAATACGACATGGGCGGCGCTGCTGGCGTATACGGCACCATGAAAGCCTTAGCCGAATTACAACTGCCTCTTAAAGTAACTGGCATTTTAGCAGGCTGTGAAAACATGCCTGGTGGCAACGCGTATCGCCCTGGCGATGTAATTACCACCATGTCAGGTATCACCGTTGAAGTATTAAATACCGATGCCGAAGGACGTATGGTGTTATGTGACGTACTCACCTACGTTGAGCGTTACGAGCCAGATCTAGTGATAGACGTAGCCACCTTAACTGGTGCTTGTGTGGTAGCACTTGGTCACCATACCAGCGGCTTAATGACACCACATAATCCGCTCGCTCATGATTTACTCAATTGTGCAGAGCAAAGTGGTGATAAAACCTGGCGCTTGCCATTGGGTGAAGAGTACCAAGAGCAGCTAAACAGCAATTTTGCTGACATGGCCAACATTGGTGGTAAAACAGCAGGCTCAATTACCGCAGCTTGTTTCTTGTCGCGTTTCACTAAAAAGTACAACTGGGCACATCTCGATATTGCCGGTACAGCCTGGAAATCGGGCGGTGAAAAAGGCGCAACTGGGCGACCAGTGCCATTACTCACTCAATTCTTGCTAAGTAAAACTGACCAAGAATTCGAAGAGTAAGCGCTAAACCGGCAATAATAAATGGGGAGCATTAGCTCCCTATTTTGCTTTTTCTAGGCATCAAAAAAGGGCGTCTACGCCACTAACTAAAGATTGCCGAGCATATTTCAAACAAGTAGTCTCTAGCGTATGAAAGCGAAATTTTATATCATGCCCGATTCTGTCACCACTGACAGCGAAGCACTCGATAAAATAGTGTGTGAGATCCTCGCACAGTACTATCGAAATGGTGAGCGAATACAAGTGTATACCTCATCAAAACAGCACGCAGAGCGGTTAGACGAAGTGTTATGGCAATTTGAGCCAGAACAATTTGTACCGCACAATCTCAGTGGTGAAGGCCCTCAAGGTGGGGCGCCCGTCGAGATATCTTGGCAGGCACCAAGGCAACGTCGCCAGTGTTTAGTGAACCTCACCAACACCGCGCCAGATTTTGCCCGAAATTTTCAGCATATTATCGATTTTGTGCCAGCAGATGAAACCGGTAAGGCTGCGGCTAGAGAACGTTATCGAGTGTATCGCCAACAGGGTCTACAATTAGACACCGTAGCGTACACAAACCCAGACATTACATAGAGTCAGTACATCCAATGGAAAAGACCTACAACCCAAGCGCAATTGAACAAGCGCTATATCAAGAATGGGAACAACAAGGCCACTTTAAGCCGCATGGCGATACATCTAAAGAAGCCTACAGCATTATGATCCCACCGCCTAACGTAACTGGCAGCTTGCATATGGGACATGCGTTTCAAGACACCATTATGGATACGCTGATCCGCTACCAACGCATGCAAGGTAAAAACACCTTATGGCAAGTTGGCACCGACCACGCCGGTATCGCTACGCAAATGGTCGTAGAGCGTAAGATCGCAGCAGAAGAAGACAAAACTAAGCACGATTACGGCCGTGAAGCCTTTATCGACAAAATTTGGGACTGGAAAGCCGAGTCTGGCGGTACCATTACTAAGCAGCTACGCCGTTTAGGTGCATCGGTAGATTGGGAGCGTGAACGCTTCACTATGGATGACGGCATGTCTAAAGCTGTTGAAGAAGCCTTTGTACGTTTATACGAAGACGATTTAATTTACCGTGGCAAGCGCCTAGTAAACTGGGATCCAAAGCTTCATACCGCTATTTCAGACTTAGAAGTAGAAAATAAAGAGCAAAAAGGCCACATGTGGCATTTGCGTTACCCGCTGGCAGATGGTGAAACCACCAGCGAAGGTAAGAACTACTTAGTGGTTGCTACCACCCGCCCAGAAACCATGCTGGGTGATACTGGTGTTGCGGTTAACCCTGAAGACCCGCGCTACCAAGCGCTAATTGGTAAGTTTATTGAACTACCTTTAGTTGGCCGTCGCATTCCAATTGTTGGCGACGAACACGCCGATATGGAAAAAGGCACGGGCTGTGTAAAAATCACCCCTGCTCACGATTTCAATGACTGCGAAGTAGGTAAACGCCATCAATTGCCAATGATCAACATTCTTACCTTGAATGCTGATATTCGCGATGAAGCAGAAGTATTTAATACTAACGGTGAACCCTCAAACGCTTATCCAACAGATATTCCTGCGGAGTTTCAAGGTTTAGAGCGCTTTGCAGCACGCAAAGCGATTGTTGCCAAGTTTGATGAATTAGGTTTACTTGAAGAAGTTGCCGACCACAACAACACCGTGCCTTACGGTGACCGTGGTGGCGTAGTGATTGAGCCAATGCTTACCGACCAATGGTATGTACGCGCAGCACCACTAGCTAAAACTGCGACAGAAGCCGTTGAAAATGGCGACATTAAGTTTGTCCCTCAGCAATACGAAAACATGTACTTCTCTTGGATGCGTGACATTCAAGATTGGTGTATATCTCGCCAACTTTGGTGGGGTCACCGCATTCCTGCTTGGTATGACGAATCAGGCAAAGTATATGTAGGCCGTAACGAAGCCGAAGTACGCAGCAAACACAGCTTGGCTAACGATGTTGTGCTTCGCCAAGATGACGACGTATTAGATACCTGGTTCTCTTCAGGCTTATGGACATTCGCCACGCAAGGCTGGCCTGAAAAAACGCCTAACCTAGCCACCTTCCACCCAAGTGATGTGCTGGTTACCGGTTTTGACATTATTTTCTTCTGGGTAGCCAGAATGATCATGATGACCATGTATTTCATGAAAGACGAAAACAATAAGCCACAAGTACCGTTTAAAACCGTGTACGTAACGGGGCTTATTCGTGATGAAAATGGCGACAAGATGTCTAAGTCTAAGGGCAACGTGCTTGATCCATTAGACATGATTGACGGTATCGATTTAGAAAGCTTAGTGACCAAGCGTTGTGGCAACATGATGCAGCCGCAGCTCGCCAAGAAAATTGAAAAAGATACCCGTAAAACCTTTGAAGATGGTATTGAAGCCCACGGTACCGATGCTCTGCGTTTCACCCTTGCTGCCATGGCTACAACAGGTCGTGACATTAACTGGGACATGAACCGCCTAGAGGGTTACCGTAACTTCTGTAACAAGTTATGGAATGCTAGCCGTTACGTACTAATGAATACCGAAGAGCAAGATTGCGGTAAAGACGGTGGCGAAATGGAGTTTTCGCTGGCTGATCGTTGGATTGAAGGCCAATACCAGCAAACCGTTAAAGCTTACCGTGAAGCACTGGATACTTACCGCTTCGACATTGCCGCTCAGCTTATTTATGAGTTCACCTGGAACCAGTTCTGTGGTTGGTATTTAGAGCTTACTAAACCAGTATTGTTTAAAGGCACTGAAGCCCAGCAACGTGGTACACGTAATACTCTGCTTAACGTTCTAGAGAGTTTATTGCGTTTAATGCACCCAATCACACCGTACATTACTGAAACTATTTGGCGCCAAGTTGCCCCACTAGCCGGTAAAGCTGAAGCAACAGATAGCATTATGCTGCAAAGCATTCCTGAGTTTGATGCTTCACGCATCGACGAAGCAGCAGTGGCAGATTTAGAGTGGCTTAAGCAGTTCATTCTGGCTATTCGTAACATTCGTGGTGAAATGGACATTAGCCCTAATAAACCACTAAATGTATTGCTGAAAAATGCTTCAAGCGAAGATTTACGCCGCTTAAACGATAACGCCCCATTCTTAGCCTCTTTAGCTAAGTTAGAAAGCACCACCGCATTAGCCGAAGGTGAGGCTGCTCCAGCCTCTGCCACCGCTATTCTTGGTGATATGGAAATCTTGATTCCTATGGCTGGTCTTATCGATAAAGATGCAGAGCTAGCACGTATCGGCAAGCAACTTGAAAAGCTAGATAAAGAGCTGTCTAAAGTATCAGGCAAACTGTCTAACCAAAAATTTGTAGCTAACGCGCCAGAGCAAGTTATTGCAAAAGAACGCGGCAAGTTAGAAGAGATGGAAAATGCCAAAGCTAAGCTAGTGGCTCAGCAAGAGACTATTGCAGCGCTTTAGTATTCTATGATTAAAAAGTCCTCCTGCGGGAGGACTTTTTTGTTTGTGAAAGGACAAAAAATGAATAAAAGCTTAATCACCAACTTAATCACGTTAGCGTTGGTAGCGTTTGGCTACTTTGCTAATCATAGCTTGGTGTTCTCTATCGGATTGTTTGCGCTATCGGGCGCGGCGACTAATTGGATTGCCATTCATATGTTGTTTGAAAAAGTGCCGGGCTTGTATGGCTCTGGAATTATTCCGGCACGTTTTGATGATTTTAAAGCGGGCATTAAACAGCTAATGCTTAATCAATTTTTCACTCCCGAAAACATCGATCGATTTTTGTCTGATGCCAGCGGCAAAGCGGTGCAGCTTAACCTGCGCCCAGTTATCGACAAAACAGACTTCAGCCCAGCCTACCACGCCTTAGTTGAAACTATTGAGAGCTCGTCGTTTGGTGGCATGTTAGCCATGGTGGGCGGTAAAGAAGCACTTACTCCGCTAGAGCAACCATTCATCGATAAACTTAAAAACGCAGTGATTGAAATTAGCGAAGATGAGCAATTTAGTGAAGCGCTGCGCGAAGAGCTTGAGCAACCTGAACATTTAGGCGACGTGCAGCAAAAAATCACGGTGATTATTGAGCAACGTTTGGCTGAGCTCACCCCACAACTGGTTAAGCAAATTATTCAAGAAATGATCCGCAAACACCTTGGCTGGTTAGTGGTATGGGGCGGTGTATTTGGCGGGCTCTTTGGCTTAATTCACGGCTTGGTATAATTTAAAAAGCGCGCTGGTCGCGCTTTAACAACTTGTTCTGTTCCAGCAAGCTTTGTACTTCTCCACTGTCTAGCATGTCTTGTAAAGCTTTAGATAGTTCTTGTTTTCTCTGTACCAATGGAGAGTGTTTAGAAATAGCAAGATATACAGGCCGATGCTCCTGTTCCACATAGTTAGCGTGTTTAAACCATGCACTAATACTTTGTTCCTTTATGAAATAATCCCCTTCAGCACATGACATTATAAGCGTGTCTACACGCTCTCCTTTTAGCAAACGAAATGCTGCTATGTCATCTATTACTTCATGCTTAAACAGCTGCTCGTCTTTATCAAAGCGCTCGAAGTAAGCCACCTTACTTTGCACTGCAATACGCAAACTTTTCAGGTCTTGATAACTATTAATCTTAAGCTGACTGTCATGTAACAAATAAAAGCAGGTGTTTTGATGGCTTCGATATGGAGGCTCTACAAAAGCCATGTATTGCTCGCGCTCAGCAGTTTTATATAAACCGCTCATTAGGTCACTCTCGCCCATCATCATGTGTTTCAAGCAACGTTTCCAACCACATCCTTTTGTTACTAGGTCTAGTTCCAAGCGGGCACTTAATCCTCTCAAGATGTCGATTTCTATTCCACTTAAACTGCCATCAGATTCAATGGTTCGCCAAGGTGGCCAATGGGCGTTCGCAGTTGTGATAGCTTGCTGAGCTGATACAGACCAACACACAAAACTCCATACCAACAAGATTCTTAAAATCACTGCTATTCCTTTAGCCCATCGTTACAGTTTCTCTTAGTATAATTAGTGTAGTAAAAAAAAAGCGACGCATTAGCGTCGCTTTTTTTTAGAAACCTTTACTACTTAATCGTCATCTTCTTCATCAGACTCAAAGTACGTTCCCCAGCCATCGTAAATCACTTTATTCTTTTCAGCTATTTTAGCCAAGGTATCAATATCTTGCTTGATACCTTCAGCTTCGAGCGGCGCTTCAACAATTACATCAAAACACCACACCTTAGTGCCGTCTTCTAACTCAGCTTCTTCAGCGTCACTCACTTCAAAACCCGCTTTAAACACGTCTACAGCGGCTTTCTCTAGCACTTTAAAGTCTTTACTCGCTAAGTGGTGTTCAATCGTGTACTCAGCGTCAGGGTCGCTGCCATCGGCCAACAACTCTTGAATAATTAAATCTGTTTCTTCCTGCCAATCGGCAACCACTTGTTGCATGCTCATGATTGTTCTCCTGCCAACACATCTTGGCCTGCTAGCTGTTTATTGTGAACGTCTTGGTAATCTGCCGCTTCACCACGTGCTTCCATGGTGAGCTCATAAATCCGTTGTTCCATGGTGTCGTGTAATTGACCAATTTCGGCGCGTAGATTGCTCTTCCAGGCACTGACATCAATCGGTTGACCAACCTCTACGATCACTTTACCGTTGTTCCAACGATTTAGTTTTACTTGACCATGAGTAGAAGAACAGCAAATCGGTAACATGGGTACTTTTGCTTGCATAGCTAAATGAAAAGCACCGGTTTTAAAGGCTTGCAAACCACGGCCATAACTACGTGTTCCTTCGGGGAACATCCATACCGATAAATGGCGTTTATCAATGGCTTCAGCGGCTTGTTTAATGGTGTCTGCAGCTTTACTACGGCGATCTCGATCAATCAGAATATTACCGGTAATCCAGTAAATTTGACCGAAAAATGGAATTTTAGCTAAGCTCTTTTTACCAATAGACACCACTCCTTTGCGCAAGGCGAAAGGCAGAGTGAACATGTCGTAGCTATTTTGATGGTTAGCAACCCACACTGCTTTATCCGGCAGGTCTTGCGTAACCCAACGTACTTCAACGTTAATGCCCACAAAACGGCCACACTTAGCGATTAATACACCAATTTGATGTACTAAATCTGGATGACGTGGTCGTGTTAAACAATACAAAATAACAAACGGAAATGCCGTTAGCATTACCACAGCAATAAACAAAATTCGGATTACGGCTAACATAGCACCCCCATTAAAACAGCCCGCAGTATACGCGCTGCATTTTAGGTGAACAAGTGTAGGCTGAAAAACTTAACTTAAGCGTCATCTGCAGATGGCTCATCAGCGATGCTTGCATTGGTTTCAACTTCAACCGCATCAACACGTTGCAAACCACGCGGCAGTTTATTCCCTCTACGACCTCGTTCGCCACGGTAGTGGTCTAAGTCGCTCGGTTTTAAGGTAAGTTTGCGCTTTCCGGCAAACAAGGTCACCGCTGCATCTGCGGGTACTACATTAAGTAAAGTGACATACTCTTCACGATTCTTAACCCGTGCCGATGGAATACTAATCAGCTTATTGCCCTTACCTTTCGCCAATGCTGGCAAGCTAGTCAGCGGGAACACTAACATTCTACCTTCGTTAGAAATGGCCAAGCAGCTATCGGTATCATAGTTTTGCACTACAATCGGCGCCATAACTTTACTACCAGCTGGCAGGTTTAAATAAGCCTTACCGTTTTTGTTTTTGCTCAGCATATCGGCGTATTTGCCAATAAAGCCATAACCGGCGTCAGACGCCATTAAATAGCGCTGCTCATCATCGGCCATCACCACATGGCCAAACATTTCGCCCGGTGCGGGATTAAAGCGACCGGTTAATGGCTCACCTTGGCTTCGCGCAGATGGCAAGGTATGCGAATCGAGCGAATAGCTTCGCCCTGCGGTATCAAAGAACACCGCCTGTTGGTTACTGCGGCCACTGGCGCTGCCTAAAAAGCTGTCGCCAGCTTTATAACTCAAACCGTGGGCATCAACTTCATGGCCTTTCGCCGCGCGTGCCCAGCCTTTATCCGATAACACCACCGTAATGGCTTCGTTTGGCATCAATTCTTTTTCGCTCAGTGCTTTTGCTTCGGCACGTACCATCAGCGGCGAACGGCGATCATTACCGTAGGTTTCTGCATCGGCAATTAACTCTTTCTTGAGCAAAGTGCTCATGCGGCGCTCGCTGCCTAATAGCTTTTCAAGCTTATCGCGTTCTTCGGCCAGCTCAGCTTGTTCACCACGAATTTTGATTTCTTCTAACTTCGCTAACTGACGCAATTTAATTTCTAAAATTGATTCAGCTTGCTTGTTGGATAAACCAAAGCGCTCCATAAGGGCTGCTTTAGGTTCATCTTCGGTTCGAATAATCTCAATGACTTCATCAATATTTAAAAAGGCGATTAACAAGCCTTCTAATATGTGTAGTCTGGCTAACACTTTATCTAAGCGGTACTGCAGGCGGCGACGCACTACGTCACGACGAAAACGTAGCCACTCACTCAATATTTGAACTAAACCCTTAACCTGTGGGCGATTATCCAACCCCAACATATTTAGGTTTACGCGGTAGTTGCGTTCAAGATCGGTAGAAGCAAACAAGTGATTCATTAGCTGGTCTACATCCACGCGGTTAGAACGTGGCACTACAACAATTCGGGTTGGATTTTCGTGATCTGATTCATCACGTAAATCCACAACCATCGGCAATTTTTTAGCCTGCATTTGCGCGGCAACTTGCTCTAGTACTTTGGCACCAGATACTTGATGAGGCAGAGCGGTAATAACCACTTCACCATCTTCGGTATGAAACACTGCGCGCATTTTGATTGAGCCACGGCCAGTTTCATAAATTTTTTGAATATCTTTCGATGGCGTAATAATCTCGGCTTCGGTGGGATAATCAGGCGCTTTTACATGCTCTAGTAAATCCCCTAACTGCGCTTTAGGGTTATCCAGCAAATGCACACAAGCATTGGCGACTTCTTTCACGTTATGCGGTGGGATATCGGTCGCCATACCTACAGCAATACCAGTTACGCCATTGAGCAGTATGTGAGGTAAACGTGCCGGCAATACTTTGGGCTCGTTCATGGTGCCATCAAAGTTTGGCACCCAATCACAAGTTCCTTGGCCTAACTCACTAAGTAAGACCTCTGAGAACTTCGATAATTTAGCTTCGGTATAACGCATCGCCGCGAAAGACTTAGGGTCATCGGGCGCGCCCCAGTTACCTTGGCCATCAACCAAAGGGTGCCGATAAGAAAACGGCTGCGCCATTAATACCATGGCTTCATAACAGGCGGAATCACCGTGAGGGTGATACTTACCTAATACGTCACCCACAGTACGGGCAGACTTTTTGTATTTAGCGTTCGCCGATAAGCCCAGCTCAGACATGGCGTAAATAATACGCCGCTGTACCGGTTTTAAACCATCGCCAATATGTGGCAAGGCACGGTCCATGATTACGTACATGGAATAATTTAAATACGCCTGCTCAGTAAAGTTGCTCATCGATAGGCGTTCTACGCCCTCTAAACTGAGTTCATTCGCATCACTCATGCTTTATAACCCTTTTATGTTCCTTGCAAAGCTAGCACTGCTGATGCTTTGTCTAATTGCCAGAAATAGCGTGCGCTAGCTGGTTTACCTATGTAATAGCCTTGCGAGTAATCAACTCCCAAGCTAATCAGTTCGTTATTTAATGCTTCTGATTCAACAAATTCCGCTACCGTTTTATGGCCAAGCTCGTTAGCAATGCCAACCAAAGCTTGAATAAGTACCCTATCTTCATTTTGATTTAGGATCTCACGGACAAATGAGCCGTCGATTTTTAAGAAATCAAAAGGCAGTTGTTTTAAAGAGTGGAACGACGAATACCCGACACCAAAGTCATCCAAGGCAATCGCACAGCCTAGCGCTTTTAAACGCTTAATATGATCTTCTGCTTGCTTCATATTGGGCAGAGCTGCAGTTTCGGTAATTTCAAAAATGATCATGTCACCGGCAATGTTGCGGCTAACAAACTCACGAGATATACGAGCAATCACTTTTTCGCTACAGAACGAGCGTGCTGATAAGTTAATAGCAAGCTTATCGGTGTAACCATTACGCAGATTAGTTTCCATCTGCTGCAAAGCTTGTTGCACTACCCACAGATCAATTTTATCAATTTGGCCATTTTTCTCAGCCGCTAAAATAAGTTGATAAGGCGAATGTAACTGGTCTTTATCATCACGCACTCGCAGCAGCACTTCGTAGTGCTCTACTTTGTTGAGTTTGTTATTCATGATTGGCTGATAAAAAAGCTCTAAGCGGTCTCGCTCAATGGCATTTTGCGCCAAATCTAACCAGTAGTGTTTTTTGGCAAGTTCGGAGTCACTGCTTTCGGCTTGGAAACTCACCACACAATTTTTACCACGTTCTTTGGCTTGGTTGTTACAAATGTCGGCCTTAGCCATTAAATCTTCAAAGCCACTGCCATGCTCAGGGAAGGCAACAATGCCCACACAAGCGGAGGCAGTATGAATAATGTTATGCCCAGGCACACTCACTTGTGCCAGCATGCTAATAATGCGCTGCGCTACCACTTCGGCATAAGCCAAACTGGTATCTTCTAAATAGATCGCAAATTCATCACCGCTAATTCGCGCTAGCAAGGTTTCATTAGGCAGTAAACGCTCTAAACTCGAGGCCACTTGGCGCAACATTTCGTCACCAGCACCATGGCCACTAATGTCGTTTACATACTTAAAGTTATCCAAATCAACCATTAGTAAACAGCCATAACGCTGCTTTTCAACCATTTGGTTAATCACCCGCTCAAATTTACGGCGGTTAGGTAAATCGGTTAAATTATCGTAGTTAGCCACCCACTCAAGCTCTTCAGCACGGCTTTTAAGCTGCTGCTCTAACGCCTCTAACTGATAAGAAAGTCTCACCAATGTGTGGTTAAGCTCATCAGATTCATCTTGAAGAAACCGCTTGCCGTTGGTTTCTAAGTTACGCCTAAACAAATTGTGTGATGAGCGCGCCAATAAGGGCAAGTTGTTAATGGTGCGGCGCATTCTTCGCAGTGAAGGGCTAAGGGCAAATACCACTATCGCGCCAGCAAAAAACAAAGCGGCAATACCAAATAACAAGTTGTTGTAGTCAGCCCTTTTTAGCTGATTAAGCTGGGTATTTATATCATTTACGATGGCGTAATACACAGGACGAGTTTGGCTAGTATTGCTTACCTTAAAGGCGTGTAATTCAGTCAGCCCCATTTCGCTATCAAACTGCTCAACGCCATTAACAATATCTTTGGCGTTCAGTCCTACCAGAATATCCTGCACCATATCGCGATATGCCGATTCAGAATAAAGCAGGTTTAAAGACAAATCTTCGTTTAACTCTACCAAGAAGTGGTGACTACCTTGGCTAGCTGGGAATAGTTCAAGTAAGCGCAGCGAGTCAATGCTGTAAAAAATCCGATAACTGCCCTGCTCTTCTAATTGCTCTAAATCGGTGGCGATAATAATCCTACAACTGAGCGGGCAATCTAAAATCCATTTAGCTTCTACTGTCTCCGGATCTTGAAGCATCCATTCCAAGGCTTTTTGGCTATGAGCAATATAACCAAATTCGTACTTCAAGCCCTCTAGTGGGTCTACCACACTTAAGCTGCGCACTGGCAGTTCGGTATTACCACGTAAATCCTGCCAAAAAGAATCGAAAATAGAAGAGAGTTGTTCGGTTTCAAAATCATCGAAACGATAACTTTGGCTAGAGGTAACGCCCTGCAAGCGAGAGAACACGTCACCATAGTATTTTTGTAATTGATATTGTTGGTTTTCAATAACCTGCGCTCTTCCTAGCAAGAAAAAACTCTTAAGATTATCGTGATTAAAACTAATTAAGCCGACTAAAGTCACCAGCAACACACCACATAATAGTAGTAGTGCTTTATTTGCTAGCCCTAAACGTAAGTCGCGCATGCCTTAATAATTCCCTATACCAAATCTGAGGCCATATTGCCTTTCTCTTCTAACCATTGTTTACGGTCACCCGAGCGCTTCTTCGCCAGCAGCATGTCCATTAGCTGCAAGGTTGGTTGTTCTTCTTCAACGGTTAACTGCACCAATCGACGCGTATTTGGATCCATGGTGGTTTCGCGCAACTGCAAAGGATTCATCTCACCCAAACCTTTAAAGCGCTGTACGTTAACTTTACCGCGTTTCTTCTCGGCTTCAATCCTATCCAAAATGCCTTGCTTTTCATCTTCATCAAGGGCGTAAAAAACTTCTTTGCCTACATCAATTCTGTACAAAGGCGGCATCGCTACATAAATGTGTCCTTGCTCAACTAGAGCTCGAAAATGCATCATAAACAAAGCACACAGCAAGGTGGCGATGTGTAAACCATCGGAGTCGGCATCCGCCAGAATACATATTTTCCCGTAGCGTAAACCGCTTAAATCAGTACTGTCGGGATCAATGCCAATGGCTACCGATATATCGTGTACTTCTTGTGAGGCTAATACTTCACTGGCATCAACTTCCCAAGTATTAAGAATTTTTCCGCGCAGCGGCATAACTGCTTGAATTTCTCGCTCGCGCGCTTGCTTGGCACTGCCACCAGCAGAATCACCCTCTACTAAGAACAATTCACCTTTTAAAGGATCTTGGCTAGTACAGTCGGTTAATTTGCCAGGTAAAGCAGGCCCAGAAGTCACCTTTTTACGGGCAATTTTTTTAGTCGAACGGATTCGGCGCTGAGCATTACTAATAAATACTTCGGCCAACAATTCTGCTTGGTCGGTATGGGTATTTAGCCACAGGCTAAAGGCATCTTTAACAATACCCGATACAAAGGCAGCGGATTGTCGTGACGATAAGCGCTCTTTGGTTTGGCCAGCGAACTGAGGATCTTGCATTTTTACCGACAGCACGTAACAACAACGATCCCACACATCGTCGGGCGTGAGTTTAAGGCCTCGTGGCAAAATATTACGGAATTCACAGAACTCTCGCATGGCGTCTAACAAACCTTGGCGCAAACCATTTACGTGAGTACCACCTTGAGCCGTGGGGATAAGATTCACGTAACTTTCGGTAATGCTGTCTCCACCTTCGGGTAACCAACTTACCGCCCAATCTACCGCTTCATCTTTACTAGAAAAAGCGCCAGTGAATGGGTCTTCAGGTAAGCTAATAAAATCTTTAAAGGATTGGCTTAGGTAGTCCTTTAAGCCATCTTCGTAATACCATTCGTCGTTTTGTTTATTAACTTTATCGACAAATTTAATGTTAAGGCCAGGGCACAATACTGCTTTCGCACGCAACAAATGACGCAACCGCGACACAGAAAATTTAGGGCTATCGAAATAACTAGCTGTGGGCCAAAAGCGCACTCGAGTACCGGTATTTCGTTTACCAACGGTGCCCGTTACTGTTAACTCTTCAACTTTATCGCCATTTTCAAACGCCATTTCAAATACTTGGCTATCACGGCGTACCTGCACCTCGACACGTGAAGACAAGGCGTTTACCACCGAAATACCCACACCGTGCAAACCACCTGAAAACTGGTAGTTGTCGTTGCTAAATTTACCACCAGCGTGCAAGCGAGTAAAAATAAGCTCTACGCCACTCACCTTTTCTTCTGGGTGAACATCGGTGGGCATACCACGACCATCATCAACAACTTCAATTGATTGGTCTTCAAACAAGGTGACAGTAATTGAGCGAGCATGGCCAGCGAGTGCTTCATCAACACTGTTGTCTATAACTTCTTGGGCTAAGTGGTTGGGGCGAGTGGTATCGGTATACATGCCAGGGCGGCGTTTTACCGGGTCTAAACCACTTAATACCTCAATTGAGTCTGAATTATATTGATCAGCCATGATAGAAATCGTTACCTGCGTGCCAAAAAGTCGAGAATGTCACCACAATATTGCTCAAAGCCTTGAAAGCTGTGGTCTCCACCCTCTTCAATAGTGAAAGTTGCCCCATTATACTCAGTGACAGCTAGGTTAAAGTCCAGTACTTCATCTGCTGTTTGTAACATCACCCAGAGCCGCTGCTGACAGCTTAGTTGGCTGACTTCCAGTTGCTTTAACTGCTCTATGTGTTGTTCTTCTAAGCAGTATGTTTGCTGAGTATAAGGGTTAGTTTGTTCGCCTAAAAAATCTTTAAGCAAGTTATAAGGTTTTACCGCTGGATTAATCAATACCGCAGGCACGCCAGTTGATTGGGCGACTCGAGTGGCTAAAAAACCTCCGAGTGAGCTGCCAACCACACCTATGAGCCTATTTTGGTACTGGGTAAGTAAGCCTTCAATTTGTTGCCATGCCTCCATGGGATAACAAGCCAACTGCGGGCACACAAACTGAATATCAGAATGATTGTCTTCCAAGAAGCTCGCCATGGCGAGTGCTTTTGCGGAGTTAGGCGAGCTATTAAAGCCGTGTAGATAAAGTAGGACTGAAGGCAGTTCCACTCAGTAACCTTTGGACTTTGGGTCGGGAAGAAAGCTTCGTTCAGGTAAACGGCGCAGTCTAGTGGCAATCCGCCCTTCAGGCGTAAGCTGCAAATAACGCCAGCCTGGCTGTTGATGATCTAATGCGAAGTTTGCCGATAAAGGTAGAAATTGGATGCAGGTGCTAGGGGTTGCAATAAACGCCACACCGTCAAACTGAAATTCGTAGTTTTGATGTACGTGGCCAAAAATAACACCGCGAACATTAGGGTAATCAGCAATCACCGCGAAAAACTGTTCCGCGTTTTTTAAGTTATGCTGATCTAACCAATTGCTGCCCACCGGAATGGCTTGGTGATGCATTGCTATCAATACATGTTTATCTGGATATTCTGCTAACGCTTCTGCCAAGTCATCTAACTGCTGCTGGCTCATCACCCCGTGAGGTTCGCCTTCAACTTGGGTATCCAGCATAATCACTTGCCAATGCTCGCTTATCAGTTGCTTTGACGTTAACACCCCATATTGCGCTAGGGTTTGCATGTTAGCTTGTAAATCGTGATTACCCGGTAACCAAAAACTTGGGCGCTCTAGCTCTGCGACTTTTTCAGCAAAGCGTTGATATGAACGTTTGGTATGATCTTGAGATAAATCGCCAGTGGCGAGAATATAATCGAAGGGGATCTGTTCACTTTTTACGTTATCTAAAACTGCACTAAAGCTGTCGCTAGTATTTACACCCAGCAAGCCAGTTTGGTCATCAGCAAACAAGTGGGTGTCGGTAACTTGCAATAAGCGCACGTTGCCATCTTCTGCTGTATTTATATCTAATTTAGTAAATGCCACAATCTTTTCTTGTAGTTTGACTATGCAAACTCAACTTTAATCCGCTGTTTTATACAAAATACCAACCAGTCATTAAGAAACTGATTTGTTTGATGCTTTTCATCTTGGTGATGCATCTTTTTATTCGGGTAATCATACCTTGGTTTTAGCTTATAAATCTGCTGACTAGCACACACTTCCGCCAACCGCGCATCGTGGTACAAACGCACTAACAGTTGCGGTTGCAAATAATTATACGCTTGGGAAGTGGCCTGCCTAATTTCGTATAAAGCAGTATATCGAGTCAACTCTTTACTTTCTAATAAGTAGTCTTCACCGACTTTGGGGATCAAACGTAAACTTTCCCCTACCTCTAAAGAGGCTGGAAACAATCGAGTCATCAAAGTGTAATTAGCCGCATAAAGCTGCATTAATTGGTCAAGATTAACCCGATAGTTAGAGGGCCTTCCCTTATTGGCCATCACCGTCGCCATCATTCTGCCATTGCTGCATCACTTTCTGCAAATTGAGCTGCAACCATTGAATAGCAATCACAGCGGCAGCGTTATCAATAACGCCCGTTTGCACCCACTCAAAGGCCTGTTCACGACTGATCACTTTAACCAATATGTCTTCGTTTTCGTTATCTAAACCATGTACACCACCAGCATGGCTTGAATCTACTTCACCAATATAGAGGTGAATCCGTTCGCTCAAACCACCCGCTCCAGGTAAAAAACTATTACACGAAATAACTCGCGCCACGTTAAGTCCAGCTTCTTCTTCGGCTTCGCGAACGGCTACTTCTAATGGCGGCTGGCCGCTATCTAACATGCCAGCGACAATTTCCAGCAACCAAGGGCTGACACCGGTTTCTACCGCACCAATACGAAACTGTTCTACCAGTACCACTTGGTCCAATTTAGGATCAAACAACAAAATGCCCGCAGCATGACCACGATCCATCATTTCTCGAGTCATCCAATTGCTCCACCCGCCTTGGTATAAACGGTGGCGCAGAGTATAGCGTTGTAACTTGAAGAAACCTTGATATACATCTTCAACTGATTGGATTTCTACATCATCATGAGAAAACTGACTACCAGTGTGTGGCTTAGGCATACGAACTTAGTCTCCTTTTTGTAACGATTGGTATATAATGCGTCAGAATATATTGCTGAAATATCAAATTGCTTTAAATTAGTGGTTTTTCTTTGATATCTAGGTCTTACTCTACAAATAAAGCTGGTATAGACTAGCATTAATTAGCAAATGTTAGTTTTAAACCAAGGACTTTTGTTCCTAAATCAAACTAACTCACTCCGTATCAACATCGCTACATACACTAGCGACCAAAGGAAAGGCGTAATGAAGCTCAAAATCAAATCGTTAATACTAGCTTGTGGAGTAAGCTCTTTAGCTTTTCAAGCTCAAGCTGATGATTTATTGCAAATTTATCAACTAGCCCAAGAAAAAGATCCTGTAATTTTGCAAAGTAAAGCTCAGCGCGACATCGCCTTTGAGCAAATTACCGAGTCTCGCGCATCATTATTACCGCAAATTGGTTTTGGTGCGGGTGCTAAGTACACCACCACAAGCAATGACAATATCGACAGTATTACCAATACTAATGCCTCTGTAGGTTTAAGCCAGTCGCTATATTCTAAAACCAACTGGACCAGCCTTAGTATTTCTGAGAAGAATGCGACGCGAGTAGAAGCAGTTTATGGTAATGACGTACAAAGCCTCATCATCCGTGTAAGCAACGCTTACTTCAATGTACTGCGCGCCATAGACAACGTAAGCTTTGTTGAAGCTAACAAAACCGCGGTTGGCCGTCAGTTAGAGCAAACTAAACAGCGTTTTAATGTTGGTTTAACTGCGATTACCGACGTACACGAAGCGCAAGCTGAATATGACCGTACTTTAGCCCAAGAGATTCAGGCGCGTAACGATCTGTCAAACAGCTACGAAGATTTGCGTGAGCTAACTGGTTTAGAGCACCGCGAACTCAATGTTTTAAATACCCAACGTTTTGAGCCAAATGCGTTAGAGCAAGGTTCTGATTTTTGGTTAGCAACCGCTACCGACCGTAACTTAGAGCTAAACGCTCAGCGTATCTCTAAAGAAATCGCCCAAGAGCAAATTGAACTCGCACAAAGCGGTCATTTGCCAACGCTAGATCTAACGGCTGGTATTGGTTACGACAACAATCAATATGGTAACGACCTGTACGATGCCACCCAAGGCGGCAGTAACAATGCAGGTAATATTGGCCTTGAGTTTAACTGGCCTATCTACCTAGGTGGCAGTATTGATTCTCAAGTAAGACAAGCGCAGTTTAGCTACATTGCGTCTTCTGAAGCGCTAGAGCAAACTTACCGTACTGTTCAAAGTACTGTTAACTCAGTAGTGAATAACGTAAGCGCAAGTATTGGTTCGGTGAAAGCTTTTGAGCAAACCGTGGTATCTTCGCAAAGTGCATTAGAAGCCACCGAAGCGGGTTTCGAAGTAGGTACTCGTACTATTGTTGACGTACAAGACGCTACTCGTAACCTTTACTCAGCGAAAAGCGATTTATCAAATGCTCGTTACGACTACATTCTTAACATGCTAGCGCTAAAACAAGCTGCTGGTACGCTAACCGAAGAAGACGTAGTGTTGGTTAACTCTGGTTTAATGCCTGCTCAATAAACTGAGTAGCATGTTCAGAAAGTAAAAAAGGCGCCAATTGGCGCCTTTTTAGTATTTAAAAAAACAGTTAATCTATTTGATTTTGACGAATAGACTTAATGATTTCTGAGGTTGAGCAACCGTCTTCAAAATTAAGTACTTTTACTTGTCCGCCATTGGCAATCACTTCTTCACCACCGGCGATCTCTTCTGGCTTGTAATCGCCTCCTTTTACCAATAAGTCTGGTAACAAGTTAGCAATTAAGCGTTGTGGGGTATCTTCACTAAAATCAACCACCCAATCTACCGCCCCTAAACCTGCTAATACCGCCATACGGCGATCGACACTGTTTACTGGGCGGCCTTCACCTTTTAGGCGCTTAACTGAATCATCGTTATTTACGGCGACAATTAAACGGTCACCTAAGGTGCGAGCATGGTTTAAGTAAGAAACGTGACCAGCATGTAAAATGTCGAAACAGCCATTGGTCATAACCACGGTCTCACCACGGCGTTTAGCGGCCTCTAAAGCAAACTTAAGTTGCTGCTCGCTTAAGACACCAAAGCCAGTTTCTTGCGAACCGTAAACGGCATTTGCCAGCTCAATGGTAGATACTGTAGACGTACCCAGCTTGCCAACAACAATCCCAGCCGCTGCATTGGCTAAAGCACAAGCATCATCAAGGCTAGCGCCAGCTGCTAAAGAGCTAGCAAGTGTCGAGATAACAGTATCACCGGCACCGGTAACATCGTAAACCTCTTGGGCCAGCGCGGCTAAATGTAGTTCAGCTTCACCTTTACGAATTAAGGTCATACCGTGTTCGCTGCGTGTCACCAATAGCGCTTCTAAATCAAGCTGTTCAATTAGTGCTAAGCCTTTACTAATAATTTCATCGTCGTCTTTACACGGGCCCACTACCGCTTCAAATTCAGAGTAGTTAGGCGTAAGCAAAGTAGCGCCGCGATATTTATCAAAGGCACTGCCTTTAGGGTCTACCAATACTGGTACCCCTGCTTCACGCGCTAACGCAATTAAATCGCCGACACGATTCAAAGCGCCTTTGTTGTAGTCAGACAGAATAACCACTTGATGCTGTTTTACTTGCTCGGCAAAACTGGCGGTTAAATCTTTACTGTCGACCTCATGAAAATTTTCTTCAAAATCTAAGCGAATAAGCTGCTGATGGCGGCTTAATACGCGAAGCTTGGTAATGGTGGGGTAATCCGCAAATTTAGTGAACTGACACTCTACCCCAACCGTTGCCAACTGGTTCTCAAGGGCTAGCCCGGCTTCATCTTCACCGCTCATGCCTAGTAAGGTTGAGCCAGCGCCTAAGGCCACGGCATTCAATGCTACGTTCGCCGCCCCGCCTGGGCGTTCTTCAATTTGTTCAACTTTAACCACTGGAACCGGTGCTTCAGGTGAAATTCGTCCGGTAGGTCCATGCCAGTAGCGGTCTAACATTACGTCGCCAACCACTAGCACCTTAGCTTGGGCAAACTCAGGGAGGGTAATTCTCATTGTTCACTCTCATCGATAATTAATTACTAACAGTTTATCATAGTTAAATTAATGGTCTGCGGCATAATCTCTTGATATCCAGTAGACTTTACACATTCTTACAACAACTAAGTTAAATATGGCGAAAATATCTCCACCTAAACTCGGCGCAGCATCACTTCACCCTAAAAACTGGGGCGCTTGGATCTTGATAGGCTTTATGTTCAGTATTAGTCTGCTGCCTTTTCGTATTCAGCATTACTTAGGTTTAGGCATTGGCCGCTTAGCTAAAAAGCTACTCAAATCTCGAGTTCATATCACTCGTCGTAATCTAGAAATTTGTTTCCCTGACAAAAGCGCCGAGCAGCGCGAGCAATTAGTAGAAGGTTGCTTCAAGCACTTAGGCCACTCGGTTGTAGATACCGCTAATGCGTGGTTTTGGCCACAATGGCGGTTTGCTAAGCACTTTAAAGTAGAAGGCGCTGAGCACCTAAACAAGGCGCGAGAAAAAGATGGCGGCATTTTGTTAATTAGTGCCCACTTTTGGACCTTAGAAAGCCACGCCCGTGCTTATGGTACTTTAGATCCCGGCGTAGGTATTTACCGCCCCAATAAAAATGCCGTATATGAGTACTTTCAGTATCACGGCCGCACTAAATCCAACAAATACTTAGTGGATCGCACCGATGTGCGCGGCATGATTAAAGCACTAAGAACCGACAATGCCGTTTGGTACGCACCAGATCATGATTACGGTACTCATGCAGCGGTATTTGTACCGTTTTTTGCTCAAGATAAAGCCGCCACCATTACCGGTACAGCCACCTTAGCCAAAGTAAAAAATGTTCAAATTCTGCCTACCTATGCCTTACGTAACAACGATGGCTCTGGCTTTACCTTGGTGATAGAACCTGCTGTAGAAAACTACCCAAGTGGCAATGATGAGCAAGACGCCCATACCGTTAACCAAATAGTAGAAAAGGCTATTTTGCGTGCACCTGAGCAATATATGTGGATTCACCGCCGCTTTAAATCTCGCCCACCGGGTGAATCAAGCGTTTACTAAATAAAAAGGGCTTGCTGAATCAGCAAGCCCTTTTTCGAATCCCCTTGTGGAATGAGCCAACTAGCGAGTAAACAACTGCAGCCAAGTGTCAGTCACTATACTCAAATCAAGTTCAAACTCAGCTTTGTTGGCCAAACGAGGCACACCTTGTAAGCCACAGCGATGACATTCATCGCGAATATCTAAATAACACTGCGTTAAACCTTGGGCTTGCGTAGCCTCCAATAAACCAAGCTCGGCGCAGCTTTCAAATATTCGTACGTTATCGGTCCATTTGCTCAACTCTGGGTGCTTTTCAGTATTCAATAACACCAAATACTGAGCGATAAATTCGATATCTACCATGCCTCCGGCAGATTGCTTCAAGTCCAACAATTCATCGGTTTCTCGACTGAGGTGATCCTTCATCTTGTTGCGCATTTCTTGAACTTGTTTGGCTAAGTCTTTGGCATCTCTAGGGATGGCCAAAATCTTACGACGTACTTGCTCAAAGCCCTGGGCCAATTCACCATCACCATAAATTACCCGCGCTCTCACTAACGCTTGATGTTCCCATGTCCACGCTTCGGTAAGCTGATATTGCTCAAAGGCTTCAATTGCCGACACTAACAAGCCAGAGGCACCAGAAGGACGCAAGCGCATATCAAGCTCATACAACACACCTGAGGCTGTGCGGGTATTAAACAAATGCATAATTCGCTGAGCAAGCTTCAAATAAAACTGTTTACTGTCGATTTGCTTAGCGCCGTTGGTATAGGTACTGCTGTCACTGTTATGCAAAAACACCAAATCTAAGTCTGAGCTATAGCCGGTTTCAATGCCGCCTATTTTTCCATAGCCAACTACCGCAAAACCACGTTGTTGCTCGGTTAACTGCGACGGATAGCCATGGCGCTCTACCATTTGGTTCCAAGCCTGCTCTACCACCGCATTCACTATCACTTCAGCTACAGCAGTTAAGTGATCGCTTACTTTCATCAAGGGGAGCGCTCCAGCGATATCCGCCGCGGTGATCCGTAATTGTTGAATTTGCTTGAACTGACGCAGCGCTTCCATTTGCTGCTCCATGTCATCAGGCGGAATACGCAGCATAAACTCGCGCAGTTGCTGCCCGTAACTGTCTTCACTTGCGGGGTTATACAGTACACCGGGGTCTAACAACTCATCTAACAGTATGGGGAAGCTCGCCAGTTTTTCTGCCAACATGGCGCTACCCGCACATAAACGTAGCAACTGTTGTAAGGAAGCGGGATTTTCTGCCAGTAGCTCCAAATAAGCGGTACGCGATAAAATTCGCTCTAGCAATACCATCACCCGAGGCAATACTAAGCTGGTTTTTGGATGTTCAAACAACTGCTGTAGCAAGCTAGGCATCATCCGCTCTAATGTTTGCCTGCCACGCTGGCCAATTTGCCTATGTTCTACCGCGTGCATAAAGTGATACATGGTTTCTACGCGAGCTTTTTGTTCGGTTTCGCTACATACATGCTTGCCCATTAAACTGGCTAGGTCTTCTCGGTTAGCTCCACAATGCCACAGGTCGTCATACTCTTGCCCTGCCTGGTGCTCTTCTTGCTCCTCCTCACCAATAGCGCTTTGGAAGCAAGCATTCACTTCGCCTAAGCGCTGCTGAAGGTGCTGATAAAACGCTTCCCATGTTGAATGGCCCATTACCCAAGCAATTCGCTGTTGGTCTGACTCACTGTCGGGCAAAGTTTGCGTTTGCTGGTCGTCTATTTGCTGGAGAATGTTTTCTACTTGGCGCAAATACAAATAATGCTCTCGCAACATATTGGTTTGCGCTTCGGTCAGTTCACCGTGTTCGCTAAGCTGAGTAAGTGCGGTGAGCAAAGAGCGCGTTTGCAATACCGGCTCACGACCACCACGAATAAGCTGAAAGGTCTGTACAATAAATTCAATTTCGCGAATCCCACCGGAGCCTAATTTAATATTGTCGCGCAAGCCTTTACGGCGAATTTCTGAATTGATCATTGCTTTCATCGAGCGCAGCGCTTGAATCGCACTGAAATCGATATAACGACGATACACATAAGGCTTAAGCATGGCTTGAATGTCTTGGTCGAAACGCAAATCTTGATTAATCACTCGCGCTTTAACCATCGCGTAGCGCTCCCAATCGCGACCATGGTGCTGGTAATAATCCTCAAAAGCGGCATAACTCACCGCTAATGGCCCTGATTCACCAAAGGGGCGTAAACGCATATCTACTCGAAATACAAAGCCATCTAGGGTGGGTTGGTCAATAAGCTGAATTAAGCGCTGTCCCATGCGAATAAAGAACTGCTGGTTAGCAATACTACGACGCCCACCTTGGGTTTCGCCGTTTTCTGGGTAACAGAAGATTAAATCGATGTCTGACGAAAAGTTAAGCTCGCGCCCACCTAACTTGCCCATGCCAATCACCACTAGCGGCTGTGCGTTCCCCTGCTCGTCTGTTGGGGTTCCCGATTCAGCACAGCAACGTTGATACAACCATTGATTGGCGCAATCTACGCAGCTATCAGCCACCGCCGATACTTGTGCAAAGCTATGGTTAACCGCTTGCGCTAACAGCAAATCTCGCCAAGCAATTAACACCATTTGTAAACGGCGGAACTGGCGAAGCACTTTTTTAGCGCCATCATCATTAACTTGCTCTGCAAGCGCGCTTGATAGCTGCTCTCGCAGTTGCTGTTCATTTTGTGGGCTATCAAGCAATTGCTGCTGCCAAATATCTAACAGCATACTGGGCTGGCTAATACAGCTGCGAGCAATAAAATCACTAAGCGCAAAAGCCGCTTGTGTTTGAGCTTGCTGCTGCTCGCTCAACTGTTCAAGCAAGCTGGGTTCAAACTCAATCAATCGCTCCCATGATTTAGAGGCTAAGGTAGCAAGCTCGCTGGGTAAGGGAAGAGTATTGGCCATAATGAAGAAAACCCGAATGCAAAATTTGACTTAATATCATCACGATTTATCACTAAGTACAAGCGCATAACCATAGAGTGTAAGCGGGTTCAAAAAGCCCTGCTTTATATGCGGTTTATCACGATAGTGAATTGAAAAACGGCGATTTTTAATAAAGCTAAATCTCACTTATCAAAACTACAGTATAGTGAAGATGTTATTGCTCAAATCGCCTCAGGATTGCCTTATGAAAACCACCATCAATGCCTTTGACCTTGTGATGTTATCCTTATCTCTCATCGCTATAGTCATCGTTAGCTGTATCTTTTTTTATCCCGCTGATACGCAACTACGAGCACTGTTAATCAATTTAGATTCTCTTATCTGCGTGGTGTTTATTAGTCACTTTATTGTTAGCGCCATTCGCAGTAAAGCGCCACTGATTTACCTAAGACACCACTGGATAGATTTACTGGCGAGTATTCCAATGGTGGAAGCCTTACGTTTATTACGCTTCTTCCACGCCATCAAGCTTATCCGCGGCATCGTTGAGCAGCGTCATTTACTCAAAAACCTAAAACACCGACGTATCGAATCTACCTTAGCTAGCATTTTATTCACGCTGCTAGTGATTATTTTGCTTGGCTCAATTGGTATTCTATTGGCCGAACAAGACCAAGCGAACGGACAAATCAGCAGTGCTGGTGAAGCACTATGGTGGGCCATTGTGACCATTTCTACCGTAGGTTACGGCGATTTTGTACCAGTATCTGACGCTGGCAGAATCATAGCGGGTTTGATGATATTAACTGGCGTAGGCTTTTTTGGTGCGGTTTCGGGCTTAATGTCGGCCTTGTTAATGCGCGGTAAAACCAACAAAGAGGTACGTATAGAGCTGCTGTTGGTAGAGCATCAAAAAGAACAACGCGTCTTGCAGCAGCAACTTAACGAGATTCAACAACAGCTGAATCAACTGCAGCAAACTAAAGACTAATTAAAGCCTGATAAACATTAACTGCGAATAGATAACCAAGCCATGGCTAACGCTTCGTAAGTGGCGGTATCGGCCTTAGCGATATGACTAAGGCGAGGAATAAAGCTTTGCCAAGTTAAATCCGCATGCCAGTTTTTCACCTGATAATAAGTAGGTGCGGCGGTTGGATAAAGTCCTTGCATCGCAAACAAGCGCATTGCTCTGGGCATATGTGAGGCTTGAGTAATAAGCGTTAAGTTAGTATTTGGATAACGCCGCGCAACATTGGCGGCTTCCTCAGCAGTGTCTTTAAGTTGATAACTGCGAACCAGTTTTGAGTCTGGAACGCCTAAAGATATCGCAAGCTTGGCCAACATATCGGCATGTTGTACACCACCGCCTTCGTTATCACCGCCGGATAGCAAAATTTTCACCTGTGGTTGCTGGCGCCATAAACGCACCGCTTCAACCACCTTAATAGCCCCACAAGGCAATACTTGGCTAGACAGCGGTTGGTTTTCATCTTGGTAATGCAAGCAGCCTAATACTACGATCATTTCCGTATCAAGCGGTAGTTCATGCAGGGCGTTATATTGCTTTTCCCAGTGGTACAACAGTGCACCGCTTACCGGATAAAGGCTTAAACAAAAGGTGAGCAATACACACACAACCATTAAGCTTCGAGCGAGCATTTTGCGGCCAATCAGCAAAAGCACCAAGGCGAACAACAATATTAGCCATAGGGCGGTGCTAGGCATCGCCAGTACCGTAAGCAGTTTTTTTAATGCAAAGCTAAAGCTGTCCATAGGCTACCAATACACGGCTTGTTGCAACGCTTGTTGGCGAGAGAACTCTAAGGCATTTAATAGAGACTGTTCTTTACGGTGAACCCATTTCTCAATAGGTTGCTGTAGTTCACTGTCTAGCTGTGGCAGCATTTCGCGCAAAGGTTTGAACAAACTTAACTCTTCAATACCAGATAAAATATCCACCCAAGGCAGCCTAAATTCTTGACGTAGCTCTTGATCAAACAGCTCCCCTACACACATGCCAACCAATAGGTTACGCCTTAGTTTGGTAGCTTGTTTAATATAGATATCCGCATCAACTTGCTGCTGCGCTAACGCAGACTGTTGCAAATAATCCCAGCTGGTTTGCAACATGCCTTGAGCGAGCTGCTGCATGTTGTGAGTTTGCAACGGCTTATGATGTTGCCATTTAGCTTGATACAACCAGCGGGTAATTTTTAACATTAAACTACAGTATCGTCCGCTGTGAATAAGCGTAATCACGTCGTCTGATTGTGGTAATGCCAATTGTTGTTTTTGCAAAGATTTAAGTAAAGAACGTTGCTGCGGTAACTTCTTAATAAACGCGCCACGCTCGGCGGTGAGCTTGCTTAAACTAGAGGCTTGATTAAGCCAAGATAGCTGCTGGCGTAACCAACGTAACTCTTTAAGCCAAGAGCATTCTACCAGCGCTAACTCGTTAAACATTTTGCAAGCTTGAAACAGCATTTGTACTGATAATGAAACTTGCTCAAGTGCCGCAAAGCTGCGCTGTTCAACAAATATCTGTTCATGATACTGCCAATGAGCCAGAGCAGACCTGAAAATACGGGTTAAACACTCGGCACTATTCTCAGCGTCACTGATTTTTACCGCCGTTAGCGGTTTTACTGTATCGCGGTGCGCCATGGCCAACATATATCCGCGCTGCGCTTTACTAATGTTAGCTAAACGCAGCCCTTCAATAGATGCGATGTCGCTAGCCAACTCAAATAACTGGCTAACATCCCCTTTCACTAGCTCCAGTTCAATTTCACAAATGGCTTCTTGCTCAGCACTGGCGGTTAAAGCCCCCTGATCAAAAGCCACTTCAATTAAGGTATCGTTGGCTAAATCTACCAACCAAGTTTGCCTGTCGAACGTTGTAGTAAATAGAGGGGAAAGCTGAGTATCGATATGAGAGAGGTCAGTGCCAGCGGGCCATTCCACTTGTTCAAACAAGGCGAGTTGCGGCTTATTAGCGTTAATTACGCAGTTGTATTCTGGCCGCTGATGTAAGCCACCTAGCGCTAAACCGTCAGTTTTAATGGTTTGTACGTTGTCGCCATCACCACTGCGAATACGCAAACCCATCCCCCAACGCATCAATTGATGGTCGGCAGTATCAAAATAAACACTGGTGAGAGTTTTCACTTCGGTTTGCAGCACACTATACTGATTTAGCCGAGCGAGTAAGACTGACGCGCATTGAGGCGTAGCTAAGAGCTTGATTTCAATTTCATTGTTCATGGTTTATCCATGTTTGCTGATGCAGCGACCTGCTCCCTCTGTTCAGTACGCATATAAAACCTTTGATATAGCTCAAGTTAAAAGCAACAAATTATAAGATAAATGCTTGCAACTGAACTCGGCTACGTTACCATGCGCCTCGCAAAAAATATATCCCTTGCATAGCTAATTGGAACACAGATTATGTCCGGAAATACAATTCTAGGTTTGTTTGCAAAATCGCCAATTAAACCACTAGAAGAGCATATCAATGTAGTGCACGAATGCTGTGAAGTGTTAGTGCCCTTTTTCGAAGCTGTACTTGATAAAGATTGGAAGACTGCAGCCAAGCGCCGCAGAGACATTTCCAACTTAGAAAAAGAAGCTGATCGCATGAAGCGCGAAATTCGTTTGAACTTACCGGGCGGCATTTTTATGCCAATCGAACGTTCTGACGTATTAGAGTTGCTTACCCACCAAGATAGAATTGCCAATAAAGCGAAAGATATTTCTGGCCGTATGTTAGGTCGTAAAATGGAGTTACCGCCGAAACTGGCTGAAATGTTTATGGCTTATTTAGCACGTTGCTTAGAAGCAACCGGCAAAGCTAAAGATGCGATTAACGAGCTAGAAGATTTACTTGAAACAGGCTTTAGAGGCCGTGAAGTAGATTTAGTGAAAAAGATGGTACACGAACTCGATGTTATCGAAGACGATACCGACGCGCAGCAAATCAAAATTCGTCGTAAATTACAAAAGATAGAAAAAAAACTAGATCCTATCGACGCAATGTTCCTTTATTTCATCATTGAAGCTATCGGCGAATTGGCCGACCAAGCGCAGCGTGTTGGCGCGCGCTTAGAACTGATGATTTATCGCTAACAAAAATTACTAGGTAACTCCAATGGAAATTCTTGCAACTTATGGCACTACGTTAATCATCATTGCTGCCGTGTTTGGCTTTGTAATGGCGTGGGGTATTGGTGCTAACGATGTAGCTAACGCTATGGGTACATCGGTTGGCTCAAACGCTATTACCATCAAACAAGCGATTATTATCGCAATGATTTTTGAATTCGCTGGAGCCTACTTGGCCGGCGGTGCGGTAACAAATACGGTACGTAAAGGTATCATTGATTCAGGTGCGTTTGTAAACACGCCTGAGCTATTAGTATTCGGTATGATCGCTGCGTTGTTAGCAGCAGGTACTTGGTTACTCATTGCGTCTTACAACGGTTGGCCAGTTTCAACTACTCACTCTATCATTGGCGCCATTGTTGGTTTTGCTGCTGTAGGCGTGGGCACAGAAGCGGTTGAATGGGCTAAAGTTGGCGGCATTGTTGGCAGTTGGGTTATCACTCCAGCCATCTCCGGCGTCTTCGCCTACTTAATATTTGTCAGCGCACAAAAGCTTATTTTTGATAATGAAAATCCACTAGATGCTGCTAAACGCTATGTACCAGGTTACATGTTCTTAGCCGGCTTTATGATGGCATTGGTAACGATCAAAAAAGGCCTTAAGCACATCGGCTTAGAAATGAGCAGTGTTGAAGGTTACGTTTGGGCAGTAGTGATTGGATTAGTGGTAGCGATTATCGGTAAAGTCATCATTAGTCGCTTAAAAACAGATCCTAAAGCTGATCGTCAAATGCACTACACAAACGTAGAAAAAGTGTTTGCGGTACTGATGGTAATCACTGCTTGTTGTATGGCGTTTGCGCATGGCTCAAACGACGTAGCCAACGCTATTGGTCCTTTGGCGGCTGTAGTCAGCGTGGTAAGCAACAACGGTGAAATTGGCGCTAAAGCAGCCTTGGCTTGGTGGATTTTACCACTAGGTGGCTTAGGTATTGTGGCCGGTTTAGCCTTGTTTGGTAGCCGCGTAATTGCCACTATTGGTAAAGGCATTACTCACCTAACACCGAGCCGTGGTTTTGCTGCAGAACTTGCTGCCGCCACCACCGTTGTTGTGGCATCGGGCACGGGCTTACCCATTTCGACTACTCAAACCCTTGTGGGTGCAGTATTAGGTGTAGGCATGGCACGAGGCATTGCTGCACTTAACCTAGGTGTAGTACGTAGTATTGTAATATCTTGGGTGGTTACACTACCTGCAGGTGCAGCACTATCTATCGTGTTCTACTACATATTGTTGGCTATTTTTGGCTCATAAGCCCTAAAACTAGTTAACTTTACTCACATTAACAGCGTTGCTGGTTGAGACTAGCAACGTTGTTTCGTACACTAACGGCGAATACTATCTAACTCGAAGAGATACGCCGTGATTGTAAGAACTTTATCTGCTGCATTTTTATCGCTTGCCCTCACCTTTCCTGCTATCGCACAAACTCGCTACATTTCAGATGATTTATACGTTTTCATGCATGCAGGTCCTAGCAACCAGTTTCGCATTGTAGGCAGTGTTAACGCGGGTACTAAAATTAACCAAACTGATTACAACGCAGAGAATAAATACGCCAAAATTGTATTGGAAGGCGGCCGTGAAGGTTGGGTAGAAGCCAAATACTTAAACCGTTCTCCTGGCCTTGCTAATCAACTAGAGCAAATAAAAACCCAATTAGAGAAAAGTGAAACCGCGCGTAAACAGCAATTAGAAGACAGTGGTAATGCATCATCTGAGCGTGTTCAGCAAATCGAGACTCAACAACAGCAGATTGAGCAACTACAAGTAAACAATGACCAGTTGAACGAACAGTTGAATCAAATCACTAATCAAAATGCTGCCATACAGCATGAGCTAGACACCAAAGATGAAGCCGTGCAAATGCAATGGTTTATGCGCGGAGCTGGCGTTGCTGCGGCCGGTTTAGTGCTAGGTATTTTACTGCCGATGATTCCTCGTCGTAAAAAACGCGATAATCAGTGGATGTAATTCTTATCGACACCAATAAAAAAGGCGCTTTAAGCGCCTTTTTTATTTGCATTGACCCGTCCTAAATAGCGTTGACACTTTTCAAACTTACTTTGGAGAGTGTCATGCAATCAATAACTAAACGTCCCCATTGCCAACTCGGAACCACTGAAACCATATTCTAGTTTTATACCACCATGCCTATGCCTAGTTACCCCCCTAAGAAACTACTGAGGAAGAACTGCATCTACCTAAGCATTAGCATGGCGAGTGCTCACCCTTGCAAATAGTCGCTATCGAGGTTTACGCCAAACAAAAAAAGCCGCTTAAGCGGCTTTTTTGTGCTGGCAGACCAGAGAGACTATCCCCAATCAGACAACGCGTTCAGTCGGCAAAGATTACCCGCTACTCGTAACACGATGTCATCCAATCGAATCGCGACTAATTCGATGTTCTTAGTCACAAAATCCCCCTCAGCAAGCTCTACATTATTAAGCGAGATATAACGACGTGTCGGGTCGGATGAAAATACATGGGAGTTAAAAGTAAGCGATGGAATTAGCGCTAGTACGTCTGGTGCTAATGCCCCCATCATTGGTGCGGTATCGTAATTGGTAGGGTCTGCTTCATCTTTCCAAGCAAGCACCTGAGTGGCCTGCACTGCAGCAGCAAATCGCTGCTCTAGGCCTTTTTCAGTAGCATTTTTCTCAGCGGTAGGATTAGCCACTGTGGCAGTCGTGGTTTGTTTTTCTGCTTGGGGCTTAGGTGTCGCTGCAGGTTTAACCTCAACCGGCAATGCAGCTTGCTGTACTGGCTGCTTTGGCGTTTGCGCTAGTGGTTGATATTGAATCTGAGGTTGTGACTCCGTGTGCGCAAGTAACGCTTCAAACTTTTCTTGGCGCAGCGCTAACAAATCCACTTTTTCTAAGTCATCAGAGCTTGGTAAAGGGCGTAGCTCAAAGCCTAGCTCAAACTCAGGAATGGTAGCCACAGTAACAGTTGGTTTCGCGGGTTTGCTAATCACTTGCTGTAACTCGGCCTCTCTAGCAGCTTCCAGTGTATCGGAGGTAGATTGCTGCCATAGCAAAAAGGCAATAGCGGCAAGTGCCAACGACAAACCTGAACTTAACCCCACCAGTAAAGCAGAGCTAACCGCCGGAGGAGCAACTAATGCCACTGCTTCGTTAGGCTGATTGCGGCGCTGCGCGTCTAGAATACTCGACATTAGTTCAACTCCAGCAAACGTGGTTGGTCTACATATATTTGTTCATTTAAACGCAGTAAGGTGAATACACCGGCAATACCGTCTGCGTTCAAGCTCTGCTGCTGTTGAAAACGTTGTACTTGGCGGCTTAATTCGCCGTCAAATATGTATGTTCTACGTGGCCGCTGCCCATGAAGTAATGACAAGCTTTGATCCAACCAATATACGGCATCACCTTGACTGCCTTGTTTCAATATTCCGTCATAGCCTCTTGGTGGCTGCCATAGTATTTGGAATTCGCCATTCCAACGCCGCTTCAGCCATCGTTCGGTCACCATTAACGAACGATCACCTATCCATAATTCTACTTTGGGCCCCCAATGGCGAATGACAGCATAGAAATACGTACCGCCATCTTCAAGCTCGACCACTGCAGGTAAATTAATACCGCGCAATATGCGCTCTCCGCCACTTAAGCTAAGGCATTTCAAATCTAAACTTGGCACCAACTTACAATTCGCTTGGGCACTCACTACATCGTAACCCCAAGCGCGCAGCAGGAGTTGCCAAGAGTTCCCTGGCAAAATATTACTTTTTCGTAACTCTTGCCATTCTTGCAGCTGATCCTGATTGCTACTAATAGCAGGAGCCACATCGGCAAACGTAACTTTTGGCTCTTGTTTAGCAGCCACAGGCTCAAGCGGTGCTTCTACAACGGCATTATCAACGGCAACCTCAGGTTGAGAACGTGGCCACTGCTGATACAAAAACACCAAGGCCAAAGCAAGACAGCCCAATACGGCCCCAACATACAAATAGTTAGTATTTACGTTTTTCTCAGGTTCAGACAGCGCAGTTTCTTGAATAGCTTGCTCTAATGCGCTTTTGTCTACTTGCATTTGATCACGCGCAAACGTAGCCAGTAATGCGCGGTCACATAATAAATTAATAACTCTAGGGATACCCTCAGCGGCTTTAAATACATGATTAACAACAGCAGTAGGAAACAAAGGCCGTTGGCAACCTGCAACCATTAATCGATGGCGAATATATGCTTCTACTTCGTTTATGGTTAGTGGTAACAAGTGGTAACGCGCGGTAATACGCTGTGCTAGCTGTCGTAATTCTGGTTGTTTTAATTTTTGCTGTAACTCAGGTTGGCCAATCAACACCACCCGCAATAATTTACGAGTATCTGTTTCAAAATTAGTTAACAAACGAAGCTGCTCAAGCACTTCTACCGAAAGGTGCTGAGCTTCGTCAATCAGCAACATAGTGTTGCCGCCATTCCAATGATTTTCGAGTAAACGCTGGCGAATCACATCACCAAAGTTTTTTAGGGTAAAGTTGTCATGGTTGTAGTCAATGTTGAGTTCATCACATACTGTGGCTAGCAACTCTAACTCGGTAAGACTCGGATTTAAGACTAAAGCCACTTGGGTATTGTCGGGAACTTGTTTTAACAAGGCACGAGATACCGTGGTTTTACCGGTCCCCACTTCGCCTGTTAACAATACAAAGCCGCCGGTTTCTCCTAAACCAAAGGTTAAGTGAGCCAGTGCTTCTTTGTGGCGCTCACTCATAAACAAGAAGTCAGGGTTTGGCGCAATCGAAAAGGGATTTTCCTTTAAGCCAAAATAATCCAAATACATTTAACCGCTATCCTTTCGCCGATTATGGTTTGCACTTTATCTTAAAGTGGCAATCCAAGCCTTTTGGGCATTTATCGGTGTATAATACCTCCTCGCAAGGCGTTTGTGCACTGAGTTTAACGAGGAGTGATAAGTGGAAACCTATTTAGTCGGCGGAGCAGTACGAGATCAACTACTAGGTTTACCCATTAAAGACCGTGACCACGTAGTAGTGGGAGCTAGCCCTGAGCAAATGCTGCAACTTGGCTACAAGCAGGTAGGAAAAGACTTCCCGGTATTTTTACACCCTCATTCGCAGCAAGAATACGCACTTGCCCGCACCGAACGAAAGCAAGGCTCTGGTTACACCGGCTTTAGTTGTTACTTCGCGGAAGACGTTACCCTTGAAGACGACCTATTACGTCGCGACCTTACCGTAAATGCCATCGCTCGCGCAGAAAGTGGAGCGTTAATAGACCCTTACGGTGGCCAAGCTGATTTACACGCCAAGCTATTACGCCATGTTTCTCCAGCCTTTGTGGAAGATCCACTACGGGTATTACGAGTAGCCCGCTTTGCCGCGCGCTTTTATCACCTGGGCTTTAGCGTTGCCGAAGACACTCTCGTTCTAATGCGAGAAATTGCTGACTCAGGAGAACTGAACTTTTTAACCCCAGAGCGCATTTGGATGGAGCTAGAAAAAGCCCTACACAGCGAGTCACCGCAAGTCTTTTTTGAAGTACTACAAGCCGCCAACGCCCTAGAGATATTATTCCCAGAGTTGCACAACTTGTTTGGCGTGCCCGCCAGTCCTAAATGGCATCCCGAGATAGATAGCGGTATTCATACACTGATGGTGATAGAGCAAAGCGCCAAGCATAATTACAGTAATCAAGTGCGTTTTGCCGCACTTTGCCACGACTATGGTAAGGCACTTACGTCCCAAGAAAAACTGCCTTCGCACCCCGGCCACGGCCCCAAAGGCCTTAAATTAATAAAAGCCTTTTGCCAGCGAATAAAGGTGCCCAACGACTACCGCGATCTTGCGCTGTTAGTGGCAGAGCATCACATCACCATTCATAGCGCGCTAGAACTGCGCCCAGAAACCGTACTAAAGCTATTTGATCGCTGCGATGCTTGGCGCAAGCCTGAACGCTTTACTCAAATACTGGAAGCTGGCGTAGCAGACATTCGCGGCCGTTTAGGTTTTGAGAATAATGACTACCCCGCTTACGACTACCTACTGAAACAACTTGAAGTGGCTAATAGCGTAAACGTGCAAGCCATTATAAAAGCCGGCTACCAAGGCGCAGAGATAAGGGAGCAACTACATCAGCAGCGCGTCGCGCTGATCAAACAAGAAAAGCTGCGCTACCTCGCCGAATAACAAACGTAAGCAATAAAAAAAGCTAGCCCATTGGCTAGCTTTTTACATTTTGAGAAACCTGCTTTTAGCTAAGCGCTAAAAAGGCAAATAGCGCAACACCTAGTGCTAAGCGGTAAATAACAAATGGCTTCATACCTACTTTGTTCACCCACTTAATAAACAAGTGAATACAAGAATAAGCACTAACAAACGACACCAATATTCCTAGCGACATTGCCGACCAATCAATATCCACTGGCGTTTCGGCCATATCTTTAGCCATCAATACGCAAGCGCCAACGATCACCGGAATCGACATTAAGAAGGAAAAACGCGCCGCCGCTTCGCGGGTTAAACCCAGCATTAAACCAGCAGTAATAGTGATACCACTGCGTGAAGTACCCGGAATAATGGCAATAGCCTGAGCAAAACCCACAAACAAGGCTTGTTTCCAGCCTATCTGGTATTCATCTTTTATCAATTTTGATTGGGAGTCTGCCCACCACAGCAAAGCACCAAATATAATGGTTGTAGACGCAATCACGTAAGCCGAGCGCAAGTACTCTTCAATCAATGATTTAAACAAACCACCAAATATCACTGCTGGAATAGTGGCCAAAATAATTAACCAAGCTAATAGAGCTTCTGGGCTACGATTACCGGCAAACGACCCAAGCCATGCTTTAAGCATTGCCCATACTTCTTTTCGAAAGTAGCAAATTACCGCAAACAAGCTTCCCACATGCACCGCTACGTCGAAGGTAATACCTTGGTCGTCCCAACCAAAAATCTGCGAAGGTAAGATTAGATGGGCCGAGCTAGAGATAGGGAGAAACTCAGTTAAACCTTGGATCAAAGCCAAAAAAATGGTTTCGAATGTACTCATTAATTGTTCCTTGCTGACAAAAATTAAAAACTGAAAGAATCGACCCGAGTCAAAACTTGGCTCCTATGATCAAAATCTTGCCATAGTTGCGTGTAAGTTTGATGAAGTGTTGGATGTACTAAATCTCCGGCTATATCTGCCAGCGGTTTTAGTACAAAGGCACTTTTTATAATCTCAGCTCTAGGTAGCACGCAGGGAGCAGCTACCACCAATTGGTTATATAAGAGGATATCGATATCTAAGGTGCGTGACGAGTACTTTTGCGCATCCATTGCTCTACCGTGCTCAAATTCAATCCGCTTAATGGCATCAAATACTGCCAATAAAGACAAAGGGCTAGAGATTTTGGCCACCAAGTTGTAAAAAGCTGGACCGCTAAAACCTAAAGCTGGGCTTTCGTAAACCGGACTTAATTCAAGCTCACCAAACTGTTTCTGCAGCGCTTCAACGCCTTGGCGAATATAACGGTCGCGCTCCAAATTACTGCCAATCCCGACAAAAATATCAGCCATTATTGAGGGCTATCCGCTTGGCTGCGCTCGATTTGTACACCGACATTACTGGCAAAAGGCACCGCACCAGGCTTGTTAATGGTCACTTTCACCCAAGGAACAGAAAATTTGTTCAATATAAGCGCCGCCACTTTTTCGGCTACCGTTTCCACTAACTCATGTGGCTGCTGGGTCACTAAGTCGCTCACCGCTTGGCTTACCGATGCATAGTCGAGCGCGAGGGACAAATCATCACTCATGGCTGCCGGGCGATTATCCCAGGCCATTTCCAAATCAATTAACAACTTTTGTTTGATTTGCTTTTCCCACTCGTAGGCACCAATAGTGGCGAGCACAGTGAGATCTTTAATAAATACTTTATCCATAATTTTTGGCTGCTGTAGTGTTAACGTGCTTATTAGCCTTAGCTAAAAAAACAGCGTATGATTTGAGCTTTGAAAGAGCGCGATAATACCGCAATTCGGCAATGGGTGGAATGCTTCTAAGCTAATGGGTTTACTCGGTTTATTTTTTATCACAGCAGCGTATTTACTGGGTTCGATCTCCAGCGCTGTACTGATTTGCCGAATTTACCGCCTACCCGACCCTCGCCAGCATGGCTCTAATAACCCCGGCGCAACCAACGTTTACCGTTTAGGCGGAAAACTCCCAGCAGGATTAGTACTGTTTTGTGACTTACTAAAAGGCACGCTACCGGTGTGGTTGGGCTATTACGCGGGCCTTGCTCCTATCGTATTGGGTTTTGTGGGCATAGCGGCTTGTTTAGGCCATATGTACCCCATCTTTTTCCATTTTGAAGGGGGGAAAGGCGTCGCTACCGCGCTTGGTGGGGTGTTACCTATTGGTTTAGACCTAGCAGCAATGCTGGTAATAACTTGGTTAATCACTTTAAAGTTACGCGGCTACTCGTCTCTCGCGGCTATCATTAGCGTCAGCTTAGCGCCTCTTTATACTTGGCTAATTAAACCTGAATATACACTGCCAGTGGCTATGTTAGCCTGCCTCATCATTATTCGTCACCAAAGCAACATCACCCGTCTACGTAATCACACCGAAAGCAAAGTGGTTAATAAAGACTAAGTCATGTTTGCGAACAAAAACCAATAAAAAAGGCGCTGTATTCAGCGCCTTAAATATTGATGATAGATGTAAACCTTACAAGGGTTTAGCGGCCGGTAACTCATCTAAGGGCCAACGCGGCATCGCTTTAACCGATAAACCTTCGGTCTGCCCTGCTTTAAAACGTTGCATACCAGCGTAAGCGATCATAGCGCCGTTATCGGTACAAAACTCAGGTCGAGGATAAAACACTTTACCGCCACGAGACTCAAGCAGTTCGCCCAGCTGTTCACGTAAAGACTTATTCGCACTCACTCCGCCTGCAATCACCAAGCGTTTCAGGCCGGTTTGCTTTAACGCGCGGCGGCATTTAATGATGAGGGTTTCAACCAAAGCCTGCTGAAAAGCCAAGGCAATATCGGCTTGGGTTTGCTCATCTTTTCCCTCTGCATCAATGGTGTTTTTAGCAAAGGTTTTTAAGCCCGAAAAACTCATATCTAAACCCGGTCGGTCGGTCATTGGTCGTGGGAACTTATAACGACCCGGCGTGCCTTTTTCTGCCATGCGGCTAAGTGCAGGGCCCCCCGGATAATCTAGACCCAGCAACTTGGCTGTTTTGTCAAAGGCTTCACCGGCAGCATCATCAATAGACTCACCTAGAATTTGATATTCACCAATACCGTCAACTTCTACTAGTAAAGTATGCCCACCCGACACCAACAAGGCTAAAAAAGGAAACTCCGGCGGATTGTCTTCCAACATAGGCGCTAACAAGTGGCCTTCCATGTGGTGCACCGGTACGGCTGGTTTACCCCACGCCATGGCAATACTGCGCGCAGTGAGAGATCCCACCAACAAAGCGCCCACTAAACCAGGGCCCGCGGTATAGGTCACCGCGTCTATATCGTCAGGCGTACAGTTAGCGAGCTCCATTGCTTCTTTGATAAGAGGAATGGTTTTTCGAATATGGTCACGAGAGGCTAACTCAGGCACCACTCCGCCGTAATCGGCATGCAGCTTTACCTGACTGTATAGAACATCTGCCAATAAGCCCTGCTGGTCATCATAAATGGCCACGCCGGTTTCATCACACGATGTTTCAATACCTAGTACACGCATAGTCTTGCTTTTCCTGCTTGGTTACTGGCATAAGTATTGTAGAAATTAACCACTTAGCCGGCCTAAAATCGCAGCTATCTTACTTGCTCGAAGCTTATTTCACCAGTGGATTACAAATAGGCTTTACATTGCCCCCTAGTTCGGCTTAAAATTCCGCACCATTTTTAAACACTCAGGCTGATTTTTGTTCGGCCGTTAATAAACCGGAAGGTGATAGGCATATGCCAATCGTTAAAGTACGTGAAAACGAACCATTTGACGTAGCTCTACGTCGTTTCAAGCGCTCTTGCGAGAAAGCAGGCATTCTTTCTGAAGTTCGTCGTCGCGAATTCTATGAGAAGCCAACTACAGCTCGTAAACGTGCTAAAGCGTCTGCTGTTAAACGTCACGCTAAGAAATTAGCTCGTGAAAACGCACGTCGCGTTCGCTTGTACTAAGCGCTGATAATAACCTATGTCATTAAAAGCGACGCTACAAGACGAACAAAAAGCAGCAATGCGTGCCAAAGACAAATTACGTCTTGGCACACTTCGCATGTTGCTTGCGGCGGTTAAGCAAGTCGAAATTGATGAGCGCATTACTTTAGACGATGATCAGATCCTGAGCATTGTTGTTAAACAAGTAAAACAACGCAAAGACGCAGCCGAACAATTTTCGGCCGCTGAACGTCAAGACTTAGCTGATAAAGAACTCGCCGAGATAGACATCTTGGAGACGTTCCTTCCTAAAGCGCTTAATGAGCAAGAAGTGGCTTCGTTAATCGAAGACGCCATTGCCAAATCTGGTGCTGCAGGAATGCAAGATATGGGTAAAGTGATGGGCATCCTGAAACCTCAGGTAACAGGCCGTGCAGACATGGGTGCTATTAGCACTGCTGTTCGCAAACAACTAGCCTAAACCCGTCACTTAGATACTCGAACAAGCCGTGTTCTCATTGAGTTCACGGCTTGTTTGTTTTTTGTAATACTGAAGATGGTAGTGAATGGCCGGAAGAATACCGCAACAGTTTATCGATGACTTATTGGCTCGTACCGATATTGTTAGCCTTATCGATCAGCGTGTACGTCTTAAAAAAGCCGGAAAAAACTATTCTGCTTGCTGCCCTTTTCATAATGAAAAATCCCCCTCTTTTACCGTAAGCCAAGACAAACAGTTTTATCACTGCTTTGGTTGTGGCGCACATGGCAATGCAATCAGTTTTTTAATGGAGTACGACAAACTAGAGTTTGTTGATGCCATTGAAGATCTCGCCAGCCAAATGGGTGTGGAAGTAGAGCGGGAAAATAGCAACAACAGCAAATTTGATAAAGCAAAAAACCAGCAACAGCGCCAAGCCAGTAAAGATTTATACGAGCTTATTGGCCATGCTAGCCGCTTTTTTCAACAGCAGTTGCGGGTTCACCCCAACAAGCAGCAAGTGATCGACTATTTAAAAAGTCGCGGCCTAAGTGGCGAAGTGGTCCAACGCTTCTCTATTGGATATGCGCCCGACGAATGGGACGCCTTAGGAAAAGCACTAGGCGGCTCTAAGCAAGCAAGCCAACAATTGGTTGATGCTGGCTTATCGATAGAAAACGACAAAGGCCGCCGTTACGATCGCTTTCGCGATCGCGTTATGTTTCCTATTCGGGATAAACGCGGCCGTTATATTGGCTTTGGAGGTCGAGTATTTGGTGATGGCACACCAAAGTATTTAAACTCGCCCGAAACTAGCGTATTTCACAAAGGCCGCGAGCTATATGGCTTGTACGAAGTTCGCCAAGCACATAAGCAAATACCACAAATACTGGTGGTTGAAGGCTATATGGACGTAGTCTCGTTAGCTCAATTTGATATTGACTATGCAGTAGCTTCGCTAGGTACTTCAACGACGCCGGAACATTTACAAACACTGTTTAGAACCAGTAGCCAAATTATTTGTTGTTACGACGGCGACCGAGCCGGACGCGATGCAGCATGGCGCGCCTTAGAAAACGCCTTGCCTCATTTACGTGACAACGTAGAACTTAAGTTTATGTTTTTACCTGATGGTGAAGACCCAGATACCTTGGTACGCCAAGAGGGCAAAGACGGCTTCGAGCAACGTATGCGCGATGCGATGCCATTATCGCGCTTTTTGTTCGAGCGCCTAAGCCAAGAAATAGACATTACTACCGACGCAGGAAAAAGCCATTTAGCCTCTCGAGCTTACGAGCTTATCTCGCAGGTAAATGCCGCATTTTATAAAGAAACCTTGCTGACAGAATTGGCCACCCAGAATCGAATGATTCGTAGCCAACTGGAAAAAGAACTGGCGCAGCTAAAACAAGCGGAGCGCAGTAAGCCCAATGCCACCGCTAAAATGAGCTTAACGCCAATGCGAAAAGCCATTGCGATGATTTTGCAGCGCCCTGCTATCGCCAATGACTTACCGCCTCCGGAACAGCTAAGGCAAGTCAACATTAAGGGCATGCCCTTACTATTGGCCATTATTGCCGAGATACACAAAAAGACAGATATCACTACCGCCCAGTTATTAGAACGCTGGCGAGACCAACCAGAGCAAAAGCACTTGAGTGCGCTGGCTGGCTATAATTTAGAAATTGATGAATCAGGTTACCCAGACGAGCTGCAAGATATTATTGCCAGTTTTGTCGAAAAATTACTATTGCAGCGTTACGACCAACTCAACGTGAAATCACTAAACGGAACACTGAGTGTCGAAGAAAAACGTGAAATGCTGCAATTAGTAGTGGAATTAAAGCCTTAAATGGGCTGACTAAGTAATAAACAAAAAGTTTTTGGTTAAATGCCCTTGATATAGAAATTTTAACCCATACTTGATATAATTCTTCGTTTGCGCTTATAGCGCTTACGTTTATGGTTTTGCTAGCTTAATCTACTTCGGATGACATCTATGGAACAAACCCCACAGTCTCAACTCAAACTCCTTCTCGCAAAAGGTAAAGAGCAAGGCTACTTAACTTATGCAGAGGTAAATGACCATTTACCTGCTGATATCGTAGATTCCGATCAAGTTGAAGATATCATTCAAATGATCAACGACATGGGTATCCAGGTACATGAAAATGCACCCGATGCCGATGACTTATTGTTGGCGGAAAATACTACCGATGAAGACGCAGCAGAAGCCGCGGCTCAAGCGCTTGCAACGGTAGAATCAGAATTAGGCCGAACTACCGACCCAGTACGTATGTACATGCGTGAAATGGGTACCGTTGAACTGCTTACTCGTGAGGGCGAAATCGACATCGCCAAGCGTATTGAAGAAGGCATTAACGAAGTTCAACGCAGTGTTTCTGAGTATCCAGAAACCATCTCTATCTTGCTTGAAATGTACGACCAGTACCAAGCAGAAGAGCTAAAAATTAGCGACATCGTAAATAGTTTCATCGACGAAGACGAAGTAGCCGAAGCAGCACCTACTGCTACTCACATCGGTTCAGAGCTTGAAGAAAAAGATCTTGAAGACGAAGACGAAGATGAAGACGAGGAAGAAGAAGACACAGGTCTTGACCCAGAATTGGTGAAAGAGCGCTTCGAAACCCTTCGTGACCAATACGATAAAACGCATAAAGCGATTGAAAAGCACGGCCGTATGTCTGCCCGTGCCACCAAAGAGATTTTTGAACTAAGCGAAATTTTCCACACGTTCCGCCTAGTACCAAAACTGTTTGATAAGCTTGTTGCCAGCATGCGTACCATGATGGAACGAGTTCGTACTCAAGAGCGCCTAATTCTTAAATTATGTGTTGAGCAAGGCAAAATGCCAAAAGGCACCTTTGTTAAAGCCTTCTCTAAAGACGAAACAAACGAAACATGGTTTAACGAACATAAAACGTCTGCCAAAGACTACGCACCAGCGTTAATGGCCGTAGACGAAGAAGTTCGCCGTTGTATCTTCAAACTGAAAAGTGTTGAAGAAGAAACAGGCTTAACCATTAACAACATTAAAGATATCAACCGCCGTATGAGCATTGGTGAAGCGAAAGCTCGCCGTGCAAAGAAAGAAATGGTTGAAGCTAACTTACGTTTGGTAATTTCTATTGCGAAGAAATACACCAACCGTGGTTTGCAGTTCTTAGACCTTATCCAAGAAGGTAACATTGGCCTAATGAAGGCCGTAGATAAATTTGAATACCGTCGTGGTTACAAATTCTCTACATACGCTACTTGGTGGATCCGTCAGGCAATCACTCGCTCAATTGCAGACCAGGCACGTACTATTCGTATCCCGGTTCACATGATCGAAACCATTAACAAGCTAAACCGTATTAGCCGTCAAATGCTTCAAGAGATGGGTCGTGAGCCTACTCCAGAAGAATTGGCTGAACGTATGTTAATGCCTGAAGACAAGATCCGTAAGGTACTTAAAATTGCTAAAGAGCCAATCTCCATGGAAACACCTATTGGTGATGATGAAGATTCGCACTTAGGTGACTTTATTGAGGATACTACTCTGTCGATGCCAGTAGACGCAGCGACCGGTGAGAACCTTAAGTTTGCCACTCAAGAAGTACTAGCAGGCCTAACCCCGCGTGAAGCTAAAGTACTACGTATGCGTTTTGGTATTGGCATGAACACCGACCATACTCTTGAAGAAGTAGGTAAACAGTTTGACGTAACCCGTGAGCGTATTCGTCAAATTGAAGCCAAAGCACTTCGCAAGCTTCGTCACCCTTCTCGTTCTGAGCAACTACGCAGTTTCTTAGACGAATAGGCCGCTAAACGGCGAATAAATAAGCGCTTAGATTCAAACGCATAGACAAGGCTGAGATGTTTTTTTATAATCCAGCCTCGTTGTTTGAGCTAAGCTCGCAACACTCAATTTGGCCCTTTAGCTCAGCTGGTTAGAGCACACGACTCATAATCGTTAGGTCCACAGTTCAAGTCTGTGAAGGGCCACCATATACAAAGGCGTAGAAGGTTAGTAACCACTACGCCTTTTCTATTTCTGCTCTCTGTGTAGCAAATATGTAGCAGATTTCAGGCAAAAAACTGCTATCTCGCATACTTCTTAAAATTACTGAGTAAATTTACAACGGGGATAGGCTGAACAGCCGATAAACGCATTCCCAGCATTCTTACCACGCTTTGCCAGTCGTTCTACCAACTCTGCCCCACATTTTGGACAGGTCTCACCAGATAGCCTCTGACGGCTTTTTTCAGCCACCAACTCACGAACATTCGCCTTGTGCTTAAGTGACGTTCTAAGGCCTCTTTTAAGTTTCAATTCCTCAAGCTTAACAACAAGCGCTTCAACTTCTGATTCAGTGAACACTCTCTCCTGCTTCGAACGAATGAAGCGCAAGCAACCACGTATATGCGTTACATTTACAGGCATAGCCGTTTTGAAGGTGGCGTCACCGACAAAACACACTACAGAGAATAAATCAGTAGGCTTTAAATCAAGAGCTGATTCTAGGGCTTTAAGGTGTTTGTAGTTTTGGTGCAGGGGATTTTGAAACTTACTGCGGTGGCGGTAAATCTGCTGCGTCCATTGCTTCTGGTGCTCACTTCCAAAGATCCAACCCTTCATGTTCTTTGTTTCAACAACAAAAACACCGAAAGGGGAAATCAAAACATGGTCAATCTGAGTCGTGCCATCTTCACAGTGTAGTGTTACATCATTAACTAGCTTGTATAATTTACCATCAAGAAAGAACTTAAAGGACAAGCTCAATAACAGCTCTCCAAACCAACCTTTAAACCAAGCTGTTCGAAGTAAGAATGAACATAGCACCAATAAGATCAACAACCAGTGAATCGTAAGCATTGTTTCTAAGTTTCTCCAAAAGGCGAGTATTCTATCCAATTTAACTTCAGAAGGTATTTAGTGATCACTAAACTCCCTCAGAGTCAGATTAGGTAAGTATTTTTTATTTAAATGAGCGGATAAGGTGCTCAATGTTGTAGATATCATTTCCCGTAATAGGATGATTATGCTCCAGAAAAATTTCGCCTTCTGGTAGATTGAAAGTTGATATGAACACTTCATCGAATGGTTGATTAGAGCTAGGCTTTGTCGCCAGAAAGTTATCAAACTGCCGAGTGTTCCACTCAAGCTTTTGTCTTAGAGTGTCTCTATTTGAGAAGTACATTATAAATCCCCCACAAGTATAGAACTTGGTCACACTCTCAATATTTTGGAGTGCAATAACCCCTAGTAATTCCACTTGAGACAAGAGATGGCCTTGCGCTAAAATTTCATCTGCTCTTTTAATATCAATAAACTTGTCTTTGAATATCCAGCTTACCGCTTCATTTTGCTTCTCTTCTTGCATAAAACAGTCGTAGTGCTGTGAATACATTGATGTTAACTTGTACTTCTCGATTGCATCAACACCAATGTATTTGTTAATGAACTTATCGGAGTATGGGTAAGTCATTGTGTCTACAGTTCTAGCATAGATCTCTTCATCGTTTAGCAACACTGGCATTGGATCTATCGCTAACCTCATAACAGCAACAGTTCCAATACAACTCTCGACATATTCGATAAATTCATTAGTGAACGCTTCATCATCAAACTTGCCTTTGATACGGGTTAGTGCGTGATTTCGACTAGCGTAAAACTTATCAAAGCCCTGCTTGTGAACATACTTATTCAGACGCTTTTTAACTTTCTCTGCCTCTTCAAAAAACTCAGAAAGTTTGTTCTTGATATCCTTAAATTGACTCTCATTTGATTCTAAGTACTTAGCCATGCCTGCATACATTGGAAAGTGTTGTTCACCTCTCCATTTCTCTAGCTCTCGTTTCCTTACAACTTCTTCAGAATCAAAAAGGTACATCATTGTCATTGCTACTTCTAATGACTGCCGCAGAGAGTAAAACGCACAGTCAAAGTACCCCTGTTCGAACAAAGCAAGGCTATTAACAATCAGGTGACTCGCTTCGAATATAAAGGTGTTTGCAACACTAGCATCAGCTCTTCCAGTGAAACTGTCTTCGATATTGGACACATCGAGAAGTAGCTTTTCCTTGTTAGGAACTTGAAGAGGCTTAAGGTGCCTAGTTTCTTTATGTTTTCCAAAATCCATAAATTACTCGATTGTCCCCACACTCATATACAGTCAACAGTATGTTTATTATCGGAATCAACAAAATTAACAAAGAGACAAACGAATCAGTAAGCCTGCAGCGAAGTAGCCTCTTGGAAGCCGCCACTAAAATAGATTTAGAACGCAGGCTCTTCGTTTTTCATAGGGCCAAAGATAAACGCAGCTTCGATTGTCGAGCAACGCAACTCAGCTTCGGTTAGCTCTTCGCTAGGGATAAAGTCAACATCATTATCTTTTAGGACATCGAAGATTCTAATATTGCCGTATGCGTTTCTGATATCGCCATCTCTGAACAGTTGATATAGCAGAAGCCAGTATGTGTCGATGTAGTAATTGTCTTTGGTTCGAATGACGCTATCGGCAAAATCAATAATTTTCTGATTACCAATTAGCATAGAGTTTAGGATAGTCATAGCAACACAATCTTCACTTTCGATAATCGCATCGATAACTTGATTAGATGGAGCAATACCTTGTTTCTTCAAGATATTAAGAGGCCAACAAATACCATCAGAGCGACGGTGCTTACAGTTCTCGATAATTAAAGTATTCATCTGATTATCAATATCCTGCTTATCAATATTGGATTTCTCAATTAGCAAATCTAGATAAGGGATGAGGATCGGATAGTGCCAAGAGAGATTAAGTACTGAGATATAAACAGTTGAAGGCGCTTGCTCATCAAGAAAGTGGACTATTAGCTGAACTGCATATTTCAATACACTACCATCAGGAGTTTGCTTATTCACTCTTAGGGCATGGTTAATGAATGTTATTGCCTCTGATGCAGTTAGTTTTGGTTCCTCATCGTGAGCTTTGCTCAAACGGCTAGGTAAATTTCCTAATAATTCCAATACCCACACGTCTTGGTCTGGAGCAGGTTGTTCAATAACCTGTGTTTTGTGAATATTCAGGGATAATTTGTACTGCGATAGGAGATTACCTAGCAAAAGTAAGAACTGGTGGGCTTGCTCGTTCGTATCACAATAACAACTGTAATCGTCTACATATCGATGGAAGGAATAACCAGCATCACGCAGTTCTTCATCGACTTTTCCAAGAATGATTTCTAAAGTAATGTTGGACGTAGCGGAGCCGATAGGAATGCCTTGAGTTTCATTACGCTTACACTTCCTTTGATACTTATCTACCAAATTGAACCAAAGATGTGGTTGTCGGTTAGTTTTTGCGTACTCGAAACCTACGAGTCCCCATGCGATTGCATGAGAGTAAATACTATTAAAACAGTTCGAAATATCTGCTTTTACCTGATAACGTTTGCCAAAGCTTTCTGTAAGAGCGCGAGTAGTTTTCTCAATAGGGTCTTCATAGTTCATAACCATGATGCGGCCATCTTCATGCTCTTCAGGTTTAATCATGCTGCTTTCGCTGGTAGTGAATGGTTCGATCTTGTCCCAATGGTCATGCAGATGTTTAGCCAGTAATGAATAGGCTTTCGGATGAATCAGCGAGAGTTCACGAAACGCGTTGTTATATCTGGTTGCGTTATAGGTCACGACATCATAACCATAGCCTTCGCGAGTCTTTGATTCATTTAATTCAGCTAACGCCTCGCAAATCTCTGGTGTGAACTGCCTTGTGCTAAGAAGAGGAGGGAGCTCTCCAATACTAGATTTTTGATTCGGGAAGTAGTTATACCTAGTCAGAGCCTTATAGAACTTTCTTTTTGTATAGTCGTCCATCTGATAATCGCTATGCCACTACAAGTTGAATAGCATAATCATGCCATAGAACTAGTAAGAAAAGTGTTTGCTTCCGCTTACTTCCAAATGAAATCTATTGATAATTTAAACATTCCGCTTATGAGTTTAGTTGATTCGATTCTCACTTTGCTGAGGCAAATACAATTTACACTTTTCTGTACAGTTATTTACAGAACTCCAAGTAAAGCCGAAGAGCTAGAGCCTCTAACCACCTGCCATTCAAAATGGCGGGTGATAATCTCTAAGCCTTGGTAAAGCACCCCTTTAAGCCGTTTAACAAATACATCGCCATAGGCGTTGGTTTTACATTCACCGGTTTCGGTGTCTACGGTTTGTTGGTAGTACACCCTTAATGGCCTGTTGGCTAGCTTGCACCACACGCCGCCCATGACCTTAGTAAACTCTTTCCAGTTAGCGGTATCAGCCGCTTTAAAGGCTTGCTGTATCGTTTCATCAAACCGGCAAACCTTTTTTAGTCTGCGTAGCTCACGCCATACAGTGACCGATGCCCCGCCCACTTGTTGAAACTGCCTTATCTTCCAACAAGCTGCCCAAGCGTTAACCCTTGCGGCGGCCTCTATTGGCTCTTCTCCATGTATGCCACACTCTAGTGATTTACCGTTTATGTTCTTAGAGACGTATTTAGCTAAGTAACCTGCTGCACTGCCTTTGTTGGGGTCTATTTCTACTGCTTTAAAGCGATGTAAGTCTGCGCCCTTTTCATCACCATCTTCTTCAAAGGCATAGTGGCGGTAAATGTCTAACATGCGCTGCTTTTGTTCGGGGGCAACAAACACCAGTAAGTGCCAATGCGGTGTACCGTCATGGTGTGGCTCGGCCACTCTAATACCATAGGGTTTGATATTGTCTCTATCGAGCTGGGCGCGAATTTTGGCATAGATATCGCGTAAGTATTGTTGACCATCTTTAGGCAGCGAACCATCCCACTTGGAATTACGGTGGCCGGTTGTACCATAACTAGAGTGATACTTAGACGGACAAGTTAACGTTAAGAACAAACCAACATGTTTATGCTCTTCGGCTAGCTCTTGAAAACCCCTCGCCCTTACCATTAGTTCTTGCCTGCGGATTTCGGGATTAGATACATTAAGGTCTGATAGCTCTTTTAAGCTGTAACGCTGCCCTGCATCGTTTATCACAAACGAGCTAGACATGAGTTTATCTTGATAGGCCAATTGCGCTGTTCGGCGGTTAAGAGTGATGTTACTGCAATAGATTTGCTTTCTTTTATTCACTAGCCCTATGTGTTGCGCAGTGGCTTCAATATCTTGATTCAGCTTCTGGCGTAGCTTTCTAAGCCACCAACCACTGTTTTTAGTGCGGTTAATAGCCCCTTTGTACGCATCTTTTTCGGTGTCGGCGGTATCAATGTCACCCTTCAGTAAAATACGCGGGGTTGGTGGCTCAATGCCTTTAACCCGTATGTAACCAACTATTTCTTCATAGGCTGCTTTAGGTGAATCACTTAAGCGTGTAAGCCTAATGCAGTTATCTGCCTTTTCAGTGGCTTTTTTTCTTAAGTCTTCTTCACACAAATCTAGGTTTAAGCTTATGGGCTTAGCACCAATGGCTTTGGCTACATTATCGCGGGTAGTGCGGATGCCAATATTGGCATCTCGCTTAGTTGGCGCAGCATGATACTGCGCCATAAGTGGCATTCTAAACTCTGTAGGAAAGCTGGCTAAGATACGCAACACATACGCTTTATCATCATGGTCAGGTACGGGCATTAAACACCTCCCAACCTTTGGTGCTTATGCGGTATTGCAGCCATTGAATGCCGCAATGGTAAACCGAAGAGAAAGTAATCAAACCTAAGTCCTTTAAGCGATTAAAGGTGCGTTTATCAAATTGCTTAGATAGGCGCTTACAGGTCTTTTCTCTTACTTGTTCACCTTCGGGCGTCACGTAATAATTGATACATGCGCCGTTAGCAAAATCACTCAGCATTCTTAATGCTTCATTAGTAATTGAACTAGACATGAGCAACACCTCCCAACTGGCCTAAATGCTCTAGGCGTTGAAAGCTGCAAAGCCATGCGTCTAAGTCTTCGCGTAAATAGCGAACCGCTCGGCCAATTTTAATGAAAGGGGGTGCAGGGGTGTGGTTGTCACGGTTTCCGCTCATACGCGCTTGGCGTAAATAAGAGCGGCTCATGCCAATGTAGATAGCAGTTTCTTGTTCGGTTAGTACTCGTTTATCGGTGTTGCGTGTTGTGTGTTCCATACTATGTACCTCGATTGATTAACTTCGAGGTACATTGAAACTCTCACTTTTCTCACGTGAGACTAGCCGTGAGAAAAATGATTAATATTTTTTTCTTAGAGCAGACATTTTGTTATCAAAACTACGCCTAGTTAGCTTTCGCTCATTCTCTGAGGCATCAGACCAAACTAAGAACTTATCACCGATCTCTTGAATAAACTCATTTTGGTCAAAGCTAAAAAGCTCTTCATTTACATCGGCTTTTAATAAGGCCCATAACTTAGTAGAACTTTTTCCTGAATGCGCTTCAAAAAGTCGGGTCAATACCTCATCAATTGCATAAACACGCTGCTTGTCTTCTTCATACTTAACATCAGTTAACAGTTCTTTATCTGCAGGACCAAAGATCTCTGCCTCTAACTTAGCCAATGAAGATAAGCTAATGCCTAGGTCTTTGTACTCAAATTCGAAAGGGTGCTCTTTCAATACATGCTCTGGCGTATGCTCCGCTTTTTCTCTTAAACTCTCACTTACAAAGGGTTCGGTTTCATAGCCTGCAGGAGCGGCCTTTTCAAGCATGTTCTGAATCATATCCAGACCTTTAACCCAGTCATGAGTTTCTGATAAAACCTGCTCAAAAAAGGGGAAAATGTGAATAACGGGATACTCTGTTAACTCTCGGGGGTATCCCCATTCGCGATAAAGCTTATTTGGAAAACTTACGGTATATGGAATAGGAGCTGAAAGTAACTCAGCCCCAGTAATATCAATGGCTCGTCCGAAACGTAATCGGACTTTTTTCTCGTCGACAATCGTTACTGCATGCTCAGCAGGAATCCCCACCCAACCACGGTAATTGTAGGTTCCTAACCCTCGGAACCCTTCTTCGAAAAACACACCAAGAATTGATTTGGTTTTTCCGATAAAGCAAGCCCATTCAAGCTCAGCTAAATTAGCACTTCGGACAACTTCCGTTTCCGTTAACTTGGAATGACTCCCAACTTCAGATAAAGATATAAACTTTTCCAAAACAACTCCTTTTGTTCATCCGCTATTTACAGGTAGGGAAAACACGCTACTTTACCTATTGCGTAATTCGTTTATACCCACGCATTTTCACCAAGTTTTTCACCTTTCTTGATTCGACTAACCAAAAATACTCCGCCACATAAATTGGTATTACACTAATCATTGCTATAGATTTACTTGCCTCTATTAACGTTACTAGAGGCCCTAAAAACAATAGTATGAGATAGAAGCTTATAGCCCCCCAGAAGAGAAGAAAATAGGTGTGTGCTTTCATCATTTGAAACATAACGGCATCATCATTGAATCTAATTTCCAAAATGCCTTTAAGTCTATTAAGCCTTCTTTTACGAAAAACGCCCTTTATACCAGTAGGAACATCCCTGACGAGAAAATTTGAGAGTTTCTTAACAATTGAGTCTATATAAGGAGCTAACTTAGGAACGATGTAAGCCAATATGGCGCTACCCAATAAACCAATTACAACATTCTTATCCATTATACGAGCTCCCTGCCTTTCTTCAGAACAACTAAACCACAACTTCGCTGTTTACTTAAGACTCAATTAGATACACTAACAGCATGAAAATAAAGAACAAGCATCAAGCTAGTTGATATTCATCAAGATTATCACTTGGCAATTTTGTATAACGTTAATCACGGTTCAGAAAAGCGGTAGCTAAAATGGAAACAGGCGTATTAAAAAAATGGGATGATGCCAAAGGGTTTGGCTTTATATCCTTAACCGGAAAGCCCAACGATGTGTTTATCCATATTTCATCTTTGAAACTAATGCCCAGAAAGCCACAAGTTGGCGACACCATTTTATTTCAGATTGAGCACCAACCAAATGGAAAAACCAAAGCCTACAATTGCAGTATTCAAGGGCTTACGCCCACTAGTTCCAATAAGCCTTATAACCATTCCCAACAAAGGAAATTAGCTCGCAATAAAAAGCCAAGTGTATTGGCAAAATTGATTCCGGTTCTTGCGGTTATAGGTGCTATTTTTCTGTATCAATCATTTGCTCCTCAATACTCGACTACTGAGAGCCCACCGCTTATCCCCAATATAGAAAGCTCTACATTGGATAGTTCTTCAAGCTTTTCGACCAGTGGCAACTTTAGCTGTGAAGGGAAAACGCATTGCAGCCAAATGGTTTCTTGTGAGGAAGCCAAATTCTACTTGGCAAACTGCCCTAATACTAAAATAGACGGTGATGGCGATGGAGTGCCATGCGAGCGGCAGCACTGTACTTCATTCTGGAATTGAGCTAAGGATAAGTACGAGTCTTCATGCTTAACAGTTGAAGACTCACTTTTAGAGAGTGATTTAGAATCTATTTACCTAATGCTTCCACAATTAGAGATTTGGTTTCTACCAATTCGCTAGAAAGATCTCCCATTAGAAACCCCTCTTTAGCCATTTCCTCTAGTGCGTGAACATTTTTATCGAAATAGTTTATCGCAGCTGTATATTCAACATACCTGAAGTCTTTTTATAAAGCCTCATCAATTAGATAAGCAGCTGCTAACTCTTCTAAAGACGCATCCTTATAAACAACAACTTTCACCGGGTATTCGCGAGGTCTTGAGTCACCATGCGACTGCCACTGAAACCACTCCACACCCAATAAATGGCTGCTCATAGAAGGTGGTCCAAAAGCGTTGTAAGGTAAAACGATAATCTTATCTTCTATCGATGACTGAGTGCATCCAAAGATGAGGAACGAGCTAGCAATAAGCAAAAACTGTTTCATGTTAGTCCTTGTGAAGCACATTTTAGCTTGGATAAGTCAGTTAACAAAAAGCCTTACCAAAACTTGATTGCTGTTGACATCTTTAACTAAAACTCCGTCTGGTAAAGCACTAGACCTAAACCTACACGCATCAAAAACTTCTATAGGAGCGCTAAAAAAATTGGGGTTGCTGGTTAGCTTTCGAATAGTATCGTCTACAAAATCAGAATCTATTTCTCCGTCATTAATGGAGTATAAGAACTTGCACCCTTGCGTTATCTCTTCGACCTTTTGCTCACTGTAGATATTTATTACTGCATTAAGCCACCAATCATTACTAGATGGCAAAAAGCTATCATTTTCACGAATAACTGGCCCAGAAGTCCAATATACTGATTCGATATCTAATCCATCAAGATTCACAAATAGTGCTAATTTTTCAACACTACGGGAGTACTCAATAAAGTTACTTTCTTTGGGTTCATCGCTATAGCAACCTGATAACCAAAAGAGTCCCCCTAAAAACAGTAGACCAACCTTTACCCTCATACCTACCTTAATTTAACGTTCCAGTTTTAGGAATGTACTGACCATTAGCATGTCTAAAAAACACATTGCACTCTGTTAGCTCAAAATCATCGCCCGTCATTTGAACATAAGGGTTTAGCTCGAGGTAAACATCGACATTACTACCCTCACTTTTTGACGCACCTACAATCGCTTTGTACACATTGTATTTTTCATCAATGAAAACCTCAGCTGCACTTAAGTCTGAGTTTGTCCAAGGCATTCTAAGGATCAAATCACCTTTACAGTTAGGGGCTTTTATAGGGAAAGAGTTTTGTAGAACCCTCACCTCGAATTGTCCGCCGTTCATAACAAACTGATCCGCGCTAAACTCTTTTATTGAACTAATGCTTTGGTCATTCAATGAAAGCTTCAGGTGATGATAGCTTTTGCCATTAGACGCTGAAGTAACGACGTTTTCACTACTCGCACAACTAATGTTACTCAGCAATACTCCTGCACTAACACAAGCTACGGCTAATATCTTTCTTATACTCATAATTATCTATCGGCTCTACAATCTATGGAGTTACAGGAGCAACGTATTTATTCCACTTGTCGATGTACTCATGCGGAAGCCCTTTGCCTAAAGGCGTGTTGTAATATTGCTTCCAGTACCTAGCTTGGGCTTTAATATCTCCAACTTTTGGCAGTGCAGCAGGAACACGCATATAGTGAACCCTAGCCATAGCAGCTGCGTACTTATCGTTATTTTCTAGCTCAGTAATTTTGTTAGCGTTGGGAGAACTCAGAAATGAGATTACGTCTTTCGCGAGGCCTTTACGGTACTTCAAAAAGTTATCCCAAATATCATCATGTGTAGCAGGTTCCATCTGAAAATAACCCTTAGCTGGGCCACCTCCAACCTGACTTCGATACATGAAATTGAGACTTTCTTGCACAGCAGTACCTAAAAGGAGTTCTTCTGCTGCTAAGTTGGCACCACCAATCTTCAAAAGAACAGGCTTTATAACCTGCGTTCTAAAAACTCTTGCTTTGCTCATGCTTGTAACTACTTGATAGTTTAAAGCTATATAGTAACTCAAATTGTAATGACAAAGAACACTAATAACCAAGCTATCATTAGCGTTTCTAAAATGCTAACTCGTCACATCAATTTTTGTGATGATGATAGCCTTTACCAAGGAGTAGCTATAGTTCCAGATGATAGAGCCCCCCACCACATAGAAGCTCCCTTATTAAACTTGATGGCGATCAAGTGAACGGTCAAAAAACAACCGCATAGGTTATTTATTACTATTCTTGATATTGTTGATATAAAAAATAATAAACTCGTAAAAGGTGTGGATATGAATTTACTTAAATCATCTATTGACTCTGCATATTCAGCGCAAATCGCTAACTTATTTCGTGTTCTAGCTAGCTCACTTATTGACTCGAACGAAAATGAAGCACTTGCTGCTCAAGATAGGTTCAAGAAAGGACTACAGCTACTGAGTCACGCTAAGCAGCTAGCTTTAGAGGCTTGCAATGAAATCCCAGACGTAAATGAAGATAGTTTAAGTAACGAACCAAGATTTACAGACAATAAAATTGTCGATGAGATCGGTATCACTGAATGCATTGCATGTGGGGGGCATATAAATCCCAAAACGGGTAGATGCGGATGCAACTTATAGTTATTCATTAGGTAAGCTACAAGGGTACTATGATGGAAAAAGATTCAAAAATAGAAAACTATAACAAGGAAATAGTTACATCAACGCTAGAATTCTTGTCAGTAAAGCGAAAATGTAAAACGTGCTTAAACTTTCCTGAAAAAGTTCTTGGGGTGAGACACTTGGATAATCTCGATAGGCTAAATGGATGGGAGGTATCAAACATACGACTATATCGAGAAAGCCTTGTAATGGTTGAGTGCTTTGGAAATAGTGTTTTTATAGAAAATTTGTTAGAACACCCAATTGAAACAAATCTAATTTTTTTCTATGTTGTCCTTGAGTCATGTACGTTTGCGATCGGTGCAACCAATAATTTAGCTGAACCGGATTGTAAGCACCGCATTTACAATTACTATTTCAAGAAAAACATAGCGCCAGACTAAACTGGCGCATTCAACCTAAAGAAGATTAACCGCTGCCGCTTTATGTTCTGGTGCTAAATGGGCGTAACGCAATGTCATATTCATATCAGCATGGCCGAGTAATTCGCGAACAGTGTTTAAATCGACACTCTTCATCACTAGCTTACTAGCGAAGTGGTGGCGTAAATCATGGAAGTTAAAATCTTCTAGTTCGGCTAGCTCAACCACCTTAGCCCACCCTTTTTTAATATCGGTTAGCGCTTTGCCCTCTTCGCTCTCAAATACATAAAGTTTACTGGTAGTTTGCTTGCGCCAATCTTGAATGACTTGCTGCACTGTTGGGTTTAAAGGAATATGGCGGGTTTTACCTGATTTAGCCGCTTCACCACGAATGGTTAAGCTGGGGATATTTAAATCTATATCTGTCCACTTTAACCCTAAGATCTCGCCTCTACGCATGCCTGTATTCATCGCCATAAGCACTATAGGTTCAATATGGTCGGCAAAACGGCAGTTATCTAAGCTTGGTAGTAGCTCATAACCGCGTTGCTCTCTAAAGGCATTACCACTGTTCCGTTTTGCTTTAGTGGTTTTATCTCGTTGGCGCAAAGCTCCTAGCAACAGGGCTTCTTCATCATCATTGAGATAACGCACTCTAGAGTTATCCAATTTATAGGCTTTTACTTTACTCAACTCGTGAGACTCAATAATCCCCCAATCAACGGCTCTACTAAGCGCACCTTTTAAGGTGTTCACGTTGTAGTTAATGGTCGCCATTGAAGCGCCTTTCTTTTTACGCTCTGAGCGCCATTTCTCAATATCCCACGCGCTAATCTCTGCAAGCTGTTTATCAGCTAAGCACGCAAAGTTTTTCAGCAATACATTCTTAATTTGGTTTGCAGTACGAGTATTGTTGGTAACTAACCAAGGATGATATTTGTTTTCTACATAGGTGGCAAAGCGGGTGAATTTCTCGGCGGCTACCTTGCGCTTTAGGATTTGCTTCTCTAGCTGCACATCTTTGCCAGCAGCAACCTCTCCCACTTTTTGTTTTGCCAAATCGCGAGCTTGAACAGGGCTAATATGCCCTGCTTTACCCAGTAAAAAATTGACTTGTTTACCGTTAATTCGGTAATAAAGGTAGTAATTTATTGCCCCAGAGGACGAAATCCGCGCATGAAAGCCCTTTATTTCGGTGTCATTTATGCGTTTATCGGCAGGAGAAAGCGCCTTAAGCGTTGATGTGCCTATCTTTCCTGTAATAGCCAAGTGCAAATCCTGTGTAGCAAATATGTAGCAGATTGGCAGTATAACAGTGTTTTTCAATATTATTCAGTGAACAAACAGCAACACGCTAAGATACTGATAAATAAATACAAAATATCGCTTCTTTGTTCATTATTGTTCACTGCAATATACCCTAAAACACCCCTAAATCGGACTCATAATCGTTAGGTCCACAGTTCAAGTCTGTGAAGGGCCACCATATTAAAAAAGGCGTAACACTCAGTGTTACGCCTTTTTTGTAACTAGCGATGACTAAATCGGCAAAGCTTGTTGGTTTTTCACTTCTCGAATCGCAAAGCTGCTGTCTACTTGGCTTACCATTGGCAAACGTTGTAGCTCCCTTACCCATTGTTCGTAGGCGACTAAATCCGCTGTAAGTACTTGTAGCAAGTAGTCAAAAGCACCCGATACCGTATGGCAGCTAACCACAGCAGCCATATCACTCACCGCTGATTCAAAGGCCATTACAGGTGCGTCTTGATGCTCTTTTAAACGCACATGCACAAAGGTGGTAATGTTTAAGCCCAATTTAGATTTACTTAAGTGAGCTCGGTAGCCTTCTATAAACCCTTGGTCTTCTAGTAACCTCAATCGCCTTGCAACGGGTGATGGCGATAGCCCCACTTTATCAGCCAGTTCGGCGGTGGTTATTCTGCTGTCTCGCTGAATTAAATAAAGTAGCTCTTTATCAACATTGTTCACGCAGCCCTCATTAGCTCAAAACATCACTTAATAAGTAAAATCTAACACTTAGAGCCAATTAAGTCTTCTTTACTGAATCAAAGTGCCAATTATCACTGTTGTTAATTAGTAATAATAAAGAGGTAACCAAGGAGGGCTCCTATGCAAATACCTCAATCATTGACACATGTTAAACACCACTACTCTGGCAGGCCTCTTGTGCAAGCTATTCAAAGTAGCCAGCAGCAACGGCGTTTAGGCTTGTTAGCGGTAATGGCCACGGTATTGATTTGGTCTGCTTACTTTATATCCTTGCGAAGTAGTGCGTTATCGCCCTTAAGCTTACTTGAGCTGAGCTTGTTTCGTTATGTGATTCCAGGATTATTGCTTAGCCCCTTACTGATAAAACGTTGGCAGCGCATTCGCCAAGTACCGTGGGTTTATTTAGCTGGAATGGTAATTGGAGCTGGTTTGCCATTTTTTCTAGGGTCTGCGGTAGCCATGGGTTTTGCGCCCGTTGCGCATGGCAGTACCTTGGTGCCGGGGGTTGCACCTCTCTTTGTAACGGCTATTGCGGTACTCGTGTTTAAGCAACCTTTTGAATCGTTTAAAAAACTTGGCTTAAGCGCTATTGGCGTGGGAGTAATACTGTTGCTGACGAGTAGTTGGCAGCAAGTAAACTCACAACAAATATTAGGGCAGCTAATATTTTTAGTCGCGAGCGTTTTATGGGCAGTATTTACCATTTGCGCTAGGCAAAGTGGTTTAAAGCCCTTAGAAACAGCTGCCGTAGTTACGGTACCTAATGCTGCAATGCTATTGATTTATCTTATCAGCTCCGGCTCTCACACTTGGGGCTTTACTCAACTACCTTGGCAAGCCTTAGCGGCACAAATGCTGGTACAAGGGCTTGGAGTGGGTTTGTTGGCCAGTTTTTGCTACGGCTATGCCATAACTCGATTAGGCGCAGAGCTAAGCTCAGCCTTAGGTTCACTAACGCCTGTATTTGCCTCAATGTTTGCTTATTGGCTATTTGCTGAAAGCCTCGATCTACTAACAATTATAGGTATGATAAGCACTGTATTAGGTGTGATTACCGCCAGCGGATGGTTTAAAAAGCCAGACCAAACTATCTCGCTATCTCGTTTAAAGGAATGACTATGTTTGAAGACCTCCCGATTGCTAAAGATGATCCTATTTTATCCTTAGGCATAGCCTATAAAGCCGATCCTCGTGATAACAAAATTGACTTAGGGATCGGGGTGTATCGCAACGAACAAGGCCAAACACCAGTGATGCAGGCGGTAACCGCAGCACAAAACCGTTTGTTAGCACAGCAAACCACTCAAGCCTACATAGGGTTAGCTGGTAACGCTGAATACAACCAAGCCATGTTAGATTTACTACTTACAGGCAATGCCGCTTATTCGCGGTCAATCGCTATGCAAACCCCTGGCGCCAGCGGAGCACTGCGCTTGTTAGCCGATTTAATTGCCAGCGCCAAACCTAACGCTACGGTGTGGTTATCAAACCCTAGCTACGTAAATCATCAACCAATTATGCAAGCGGCAGGCTTAAAGGTGGCGCTTTACCCGTATTTTAATCCCGTGAGTAAGCAGGTTGATGAAGCCGCTATGTTAGAGCAAGTCTCTAAACTTGGGCCTGATGACATACTGCTACTGCATGGTTGCTGTCATAACCCCACAGGGGCCGATATCTCTTTTTCCGCGTGGCAAAGTATTACCGAACTGGCGCTTAAGAATGGTTTTTTACCCTTTGTAGACTTAGCTTATCAAGGCTTTGGCCAAGGCTTGGAAGAAGACATTAAAGGCTTAAGCTATTTAGCTAACCGTGTGCCAGAGCTGCTACTTGCTAGCTCAAATTCTAAAAGCTTTGGTTTATATCGTGAACGCAGTGGCGTGGCGATAGTAGTGGGAGAAACCTTACAACAAGCCACAAATGCCAGAGGCAAGCTGTTTGAGTTAGCGCGCAGAAGTTACACCATGCCGCCCAACTGGGGCGCATCTATAGTGTCTGAGATTCTAAATAACAGCGAGCTAAAAGCTCAATGGGAAAATGAGTTAAATCAAATGAGCCTGCGTATGCGTAGTTTGCGACAAAACCTGGCTGATGAGTTTAATCTGCAATCTAACAGTGAGCGTTTTAGTTACTTTACCCAGCACCAAGGCATGTTCTCGCTAACGGGTTTTAGCCACCAGCACACCGAGCAGCTGCGTGAACAACACGCAATTTACATTGTGGGTGGCGGGCGCATTAACATTGCAGGTTTAGCGCAGCAACAGATCCCCCGTTTAGTGGAAGCTTGCCTTGCTGTGGGCGTATAGCGATAGTGATATTAGAATAACTAGCACGAACTCGCTAAAAATTTAAAACGCACCTTACTGATCTATTTACAAATATCTCGAGTTATTAAAGCAAGATGTTTGTTTATGGAGATGTAGGGTATGAAAATATTAAGCATACTTTTTTTATTCTTTTTTAGCTTAGTAGGCTGTAGCCATTCTCCTTACTACAACCCGAAACTTGGTGGTGAAATGTCATTACCAGGCAAAACCTATGACAGTTTCTTCATCGAATCTGATTCTGGAAACCAACTACACACTGTTTTCATCTCATCTGAAAGTGCAAAAAGCAAAGGTTTAGTGGTTCATTTTCACGGCAATGCCGGCAACATCAGCGAAACGGTAGAAAAATACCTTTGGGTAACAGACCAACAATACGATTTACTACTATTTGACTATTCTGGCTACGGCAACTCTAGTGGTGAGCCTAATTTTGACAATCTGCAAGCTGATGCAAAAACGGTATTTCGCTTCGTAGAGCAACAGTTTTCATCTTTAGAAAACTACACATTAATATCTATCGGTACTTCTTTGGGCGGGGCGGTTATGTTAGATGGCCTGCTCGATTCGGAACAGCGAGATATGTTTGAGCTAGTGGTTGTTGATTCGTCTTTCCACAGCTTTCCCGCCGTCGCTCAGCACGTAGTTGAGAAAAGTAGTCTGGGCTTTCTTGGCTCTTGGTTAATTCCGATTGTGATAGATACTAGTCACGACCCTTTGCCTAGACTGCACCAGCTAAACAATACCCAAATATTATTTGTGCATTGCGAAAGTGACGCCTTAATCCCTTGGCAGTTTAGTGAAAAAATGTACCAAAGCAGTGATGTTGAAAAATCATTAGAGTTACTTCAAGGCTGTGATCACGCTAGAACATTCACCCCGGAATCAGCCTCAAATAGGCCGCTATTATTGAGTTACTTTGATGAGATATCCACCCAAAATAATTCTTTAGAATCGCTTTCCAAGGTTGATAACTAAAGGAATATCAATCCCGTCATTCGGTTGATACAGGTTAGCATTTGAAAAGTGTTTATAAGATAAAGCAAACATCCAATTAGTGGGAAAGTGGTTTACCCCTGCCCCAACTTGCGCTTGAAATGCAAAGTGCTTGGCTTGATTTCGCGTACCTAAGCTTTTCTCACTAAGGTAAGTGGGCCCTAGCGCCCTAACAAAAAACCAAGGCTGAAATTCACCGTATGGTTCAGCCAGCAAGGTTAATTGAGGGTATAAAGAAACCGCATGCAAAGACCGATTATGCTCATAATCCGTCCCCACATAGCTGTATCCGACACCTAAGCTTAACCACTGCTTTGCGCTACGTTTATAGCGATAAAACTCATAGTCTAGCCCTACAGTGTAATTGCGCTGATTTACATCTGCACTTGGCTGTGGCCCATAGCCTACATTAGCGCTAAGCAGATTAGTTTGGTTGGCTGCAGTTACGCTAAAGCTTAAAAGTAGTAACACTGCGTGAAGAAGATCGCGAAGAAAGTGTAGAGTCATCCTTGTCACTCTTATAAGAAGAATCAATAGAGCCGAATAAAGCTTCGGCTCCACCAAATGCTATTTTTGTATCGCGGCTTTACCTAATTCACTTTGAATATCACCACTAAGGTTTTTTACCCAACCCTTGTATTTGCGATGAATATAGCCAGAGTCAGGGTTGTATTTCATGTTGTCGCTATCACGATACAAAATATCATATTGTCCATCGTGCAACTTAATATCTACCGCAACGTAATGTGAGCGCACATAGATTTCAGCAAACATTAGATCTGTTTGCTCTTCTTTAATGATCCAGTTGCGTTTTAGCCCAGCCTTTACCATAAGTGACTTTACTTCTTCTTGTGTCAGTTTTTCAGGTATTGACTGATTCAATAAAGGCTTAGGTGCTACAACCTTAGCCTTATTGCTAGCATCGCTAGATTCTGCCATTGCAGCTTGAGGGGCTAATAATAGTGTTGCCACTATAGATAACATACCAATTACGCGTATCATTTTTCGTCCTTTGAAATAGTAGTATTAAGGTTATTCTGCTGGTAGTTGACACTTAATTAAGCTGTGTCCCCAGCCAATATTGTCGATCTGCTCTTTAATTTCTAAACCAGATTCGCCAATAAATTCTTTAAAATCTTGCGATCTATAAAAGCGGCTGTTGCCATTGGCTAAACACGTGAAGTATAAAGACGTTGCATTTAAGCTATGTGCCCCTGCTTCGTGGGTTTGCCGGTCAGGAAATAGCTCCAATATGTACACACTACTTCTAGGGCTCATTGCTGACTTAACCCGACTTAATATCGACACTATTTCTTTCGGTGAGAAGCAATCCAAAAACTGACTCATCCAATAAATATCAGCACCTTTTGGCAGCTCGCCGCTTGGATCGAGCATATTACAGGCTACACCATCAATTCGATCGGCAAAGCCATGCTGTTCTGCATTTATTTTTGCCATAGCAAGCTGCTGCGGTAAATCGACAATTTTCATTGCAACGTCAGGGTTATGCTCACAACACTTAATTGCCCATTTCCCGGTGTTTCCGCCGATATCGACAATGTTTGATGGTTTATTTGCAAATATAAGCTCAAGCAACTTAGGAAAAGCTTTGTCTGAGTAGAAGTGGTCGAAGTTAAACCAACTTTGTTTTGCGGGTTCAGGTAAGGTTGAGAGCCCTTCGTATATGGTATCCCAGTTCCCTAGCTCTTTAAGCCCTGCTGGTGTACCTTCTTGAATCGCTTCGGTTAAATGCTGTAAGCCGGTGTAACAAACATCGGCAGTAAAATCCATGTTGGCTCGGGTCATACCGTCGTGCAACACAAAGTAACCTAAGCGCGTTAACTCATAGCTACGATCAGTGTCGTGCCAAATTACCAGTCCCGCGCTAAGTCCCATATCGAGCAGTACTTTAACGCCATAAGTGCTAACGCCTGAAAGTGCCGTTATCTTTTCAGCACTTAGGCCGTTATCACCAGCCTCATCAAGTGCCTCAAGTATCCCTAAATCTCGTAAACTACGGGCAGTATGAAAGGCCACAGGAGCAAAGGCCAAACGCTGCGCCTGTTCAATCGCATCAACAGCTTTTAGCTTGTCTTTTGTATAAAATTCCACGTACAACTTCCTAATGTTTTACTTAACGTGTCCAACGCTTGAATATAAGAGAGGTATTAATTCCACCAAATGCGAAATTATTACTCATCACTAAATCTGTCTTTATGTCGCGGCCAGAACCAACAATGTAATCGAGTGCCGCGCACTCAGGGTCCACATCATCTAAATTAAGCGTGGGAGCAAACCAACCACTGTTCATCATCTCAATGGAGAACCATGCTTCTAGAGCCCCACAAGCGCCCAATGTATGGCCTAAATAGCTTTTGATTGAGCTAATTGGTACAGCCCTTTTTAAGGCCTGGTAAGTAGCATGGCTCTCTGCTACGTCACCTTTGTCAGTAGCTGTGCCATGAGCACTTACGTATCCAATCTGCTCACCTGTAACACCTGCGTCATTCAAGGCCATTTCCATAGCAACTTGCATGGTGGAACTTTGTGGTTGAGTGACATGGGTTCCGTCTGAATTTGTGCCAAAACCGACTAGCTCAGCATAAATAACTGCCCCACGCGCTTGCGCATGCTCTAAACTCTCCAAAATCAATGTTCCGGCGCCTTCTCCAATCACCAAGCCATCGCGATTCTCTTCAAACGGCCTCGGTGCTGATTTAGGTTTTTGGTTTTGGGTACTGGTAGCAAAAAGGGTATCAAATACTACTGCTTCAGAGGGACAAAGCTCTTCTGCGCCTCCCGCAATCATCAATTGCTGAGCGCCAGACTTAATGGCTTCGTAAGCGTAACCGATACCTTGGCTACCCGATGTACAAGCGCTTGAACTAGTGATTACTCGGCCTTTTAAACCAAAAAACACCCCTAAATTAACCGGCGTGGTATGGCTCATCATTTGAATGTAGGTAGTCGAGGTTATCTTTTTGCTATTGCCATTTTTCAGCATATCGCCGAAATGCATAATGGGTGCTGTACTGCCAATAGATGAGCCGTAAGACACGCCCATTCGGCCATCTGTAATTAGCGGGTCATCAAGCAAGCCCGCCTGTGACAATGCAAGCTCGGTCGCTCGAGTGGCCAGTAAAGACACTCTACCCATACTACGTATTTTCTTACGTGGATAAGTCGGCAGCTCATAATCATCAATCGGTGCTGCCAACTTAGTATGCATGTCGGTAAAGCGTTCCCACTCAGGCATGTAACGGACAGCATTTTCGCCTTGCTTGAGCTTACTTTGAATATCTGACCAATTGTCACCAAAGGCGGTCAAACCGGCCATTCCAGTCACCACCACACGAGGACTCATGCAATACCTCCATTTACCGAAATAACCTGACGAGTAATATAAGCGGCGTCTTTCGACATCAAAAATGCCACAGTGCCAGCGACTTCTTCCACATCACCTAAACGACGCAAGGGGATCTGCTTCTTTAACTCGTCGAGCGGTAGCTCTGCCATCATGTCGGTATCTATCAATCCGGGGGCAACACAATTTACCGTGATTTTCCGCTTTGCGACTTCCAATGCTAAAGCTTTAGTGGCACCGATAATACCCGCCTTGGCAGCACTATAATTAACTTGTCCGCGATTGCCCACTTCGCCAGAAAGAGAAGAAAGAGTAATAATGCGCCCACCTTTTCGGGTTTGGATCATTGGCATAACTAAGGGATGTAAAACATTATAAAGGCCATCCAAATTGGTATGTATAACCCCATCCCAATCTTCTTCAGTCATCGCTGGAAAAGCGTTATCTCTAGCAATTCCCGCGTTTAGAACGACGCCAAAATAGGCGCCGTTGTCAGCAATATCTTTTTCGATACATTGTTTGGATAGTTCACGCTGGCTAATATCAAAAGGCAGCAGGTAGCTATTTTCAGAATGCTCTTTAACTAAACCAAGCGCTAGCTGAGCAGCCTCATGATTACCGCGATAGTTAATCACTACCTGATAACCTTCCTTAGCTAGGCGAACAGCGATCGCTCGGCCAATGCCTCTACTCGCTCCTGTAACCAAAACCCGTGGCTTATCGTTCATATTAACTTCCCTTTACAAACTCAATCGCATTTTTAGGTTGATACACATTTAAATGCGCACTACAAACTATCGAGCCGTGCTGATGTTTTACTTCACAAGCACAAACCGCTAAGCCATCATCTTCGGCATAGATTCTTTCTGCCGAAATAAGCAGCTTACTTCCCAATCTGAATTGGCTTTCCTCAAAGAGGCACTTTCTTGTTCCAATGAGAAACCCCACTTCAACGGCTTGTTGCAGCGATTTAGCTTCCAACCCCGCTAAGGCCGCAACAGCTTGAGCCATATACTCTATTGAAATGTAGGCAGGAACAGCTTGCTCTAAATCATTGAAAAGATGACTATTTTCTTTTATTACAACTTCGCAAACAATCTTGTCCGACTGCCAGTCCACAATCTTATCAATCAGTATCATTGGGGCTGTATGAGGCAGAACCTCAGCAATCGCAGGTAGTTTATCAGTCATTAAAAACATCCTTATGGCCTAAGCACACAACGGCATTACTGCCACCAAAGGCAAAAGAATGACTCAGTGTAGAACCAAGCTTGTGGTGGTAGGGATAAGCCCTTGGGCCGAAAAGTAGGTTGATGTTGGGTAACTCAGGATCCAATGCATAATCTGCATTCATTCCAGGAATCTCAGCGTTACAGTTAAACGCTGGATGCAATAACAACCAGCACAAGGCGTTTTCTATTGCGCCTGCAGCGCCAAGTGTATGACCCGTTTGGTGCTTTGTAGACGAACAGAGGGTGTTGTCACCAAACACCCGTTCTACTGCTAATGCTTCCATTTTGTCATTCAGCGGCGTGGCCGTTCCGTGCAAGTTTATATAAGCAACCTGAGAGGGTTCTATACAAGCTTGCTCTAAAGCCGCGCATATTGCAGCTTCTGCTCCTAGCCCTTCAGGATGAGGTGCTGACATATGGTAAGCGTCTGAACTTTCACCAACGCCAAGTAGATTCACCTCAGCGGCTTCGTTGGTCATAATGAACAATGCCGCACCCTCGCCAATATTTATCCCATCACGATGCTCACCAAATGGTTGAGCTTCGTCGCTAGCCACCGACTCCAAAGCGAAGAATCCGTTTAGAGTCAACTTACATATGCTATCCACCCCACCAAGAATGACAGCATCAGCCATACCACTTGCCAGTAGATTTCTCGCCGAATTAAATACTTTGGCACTCGATGAACAGGCAGTAGAAATACAATAAGCGGGTCCCGTTAAACCTAATTTCTTTTTCAAATACACGGCAGGGCTACCCATTTCTTGCTGGGCATAATGAAAAGACTCTGGGAACTCACTATTTTCTCGCTCGGCGATAGCGTATTCCCCTTCTGCCACACCAGAGGTGCTCGTTCCCAACACAATTGCCACTCTTGATGGCTGATATTGCGTTAGCAACAAACTCACATCTTGTTCAATTTGCTGGAACGCGGCTTCGAGTAACTGGATATTTCGACTCACAAGATAAGGCCAGCGCTTGTCACAACTCGGCAGCGGACCCTTAACAGCTCCCACTCTTACTGTATGGTCAGGAATGTAGGCATCGCTGAGCGTGCTTGTATCTCGCTTTCCAGCCAACCAATTCGTCCATACTTCACGCTTATCTCCTCCCAAGGCACATACTACAGCCATGGCCGGTAGACCATATATCTTGCTCATCGTATTTGGGCCTCAAGCGTGGATATGTTTATTTGATAGCTTGCCTTTAGGTTTTTCAACATCACATTGGCTTGCCATTTTGAGTCGCCTTTAAACTGCACTGAGGTCACTAGCTCATTGTGTAAGTAAAGCTCCCTGCAACGAGATGCCTGTTCGCATTCAGAATCTTGTACTCGCCACCCCATAGCGTTTAACTGCTGATTGAGCTCGGCTGTTGGCCAGTATACAAGTTGCATATCAGCTAACATAAATTGGGCCATCTGATCATCGAATATTGGAACATAGCTGTCTTTTACTAAGTGTTCACCGTCGTAGTCGAGTTTGAATAAGGGGGTAGAAAATCCATCTAAAGCTAACAATTCAAGTCGATCTGGTGTTACATCTAGGTAAATCAACATTTGTTGATTCTCACCGTTAATACGAAAACTAATCACTTGCTCCAAAGCAACTGACTGTTCTAGCTCACCGGGGCTAAGCAAAGGTCGCGCAGCGGGCATTTCCGGAGAAAATGAATGCGAGCATGCACTTAGCGCCAAAATAAATCCTACTAATAAAAGACTTCTCACTCTCCCTCCCGCAATTTATTAACGACAAACTGCGGAGCTAATAGATAACTGCATGCAATTCCGCTTAGCACTATCACACCAAACCCTGCCAATGCAGGTGTGGCGCTTAACGCTAATAAACCAAAAGCCAGTATTGTGGATGTAGCCGCCAACGTCGTAGCCATTAGCAAACGATAGGAAGGTTTCACACTCAATTGGTAAAACAGCGCATAATCTAGACCGACTCCAAACACCAATAACAGTGCTAACACATGAAATAAACTTAAACCCTGCCCCAGCCAACCCACTACAGATAAAGCCACTAATACAGCGAGTACAGGAGTAGATAAACACCGCAGTGCCATAACGAACCCTAAACGAGCCGTTAATATAATACCGATGATCACCAACACTCCAACTAGAAGAGCGGAAGCTTGCGACCTAAGTGTGCTCAACGCTGTTGAAATCTCTGCCACAGGGTCGACAAATTGAACGCCTTCAAATTGCTGCGCTATTTGTTGCAGAGCCTCAAGGTTATGAATATTTAAAAGGCTTACTACCGACGCTTGATGCTGTTGGCTTGTTACCCAAAAATCACTAAACACTTGGTTTTCTGGTGCCGCGAGAAAACTATCTGGTGTTAATAAACGCCCCTTTGAAGCCAAAAACTTGTTATATGCAGGCTCAGCAAGCTCCTGGTCAAATCCGATGTCCTCAAAAACACTTGCTAAGTTCTGATAGAGCTGACCAACCAGTATATGGTTTGCCTTCTGCTGCTCTATGGTTGGAATAATGTGACTTAACCCCCAAGCACTGCCTAACCAGTTTTGTTTAACCGCGTTATTTAACTCACCGAGTAAGACCCGCTCTCTTGTAAGGATCTGTTCGGGGCTATCGCCACGTACTAAATAAAACTGATTAGCCTGCCCATTTTGGAAAAGGTCAAGTAGTTGCTGCTGTTGGTAATCAATGGTCGGAAAGTCACCTCTTAGCTGTCGAATATCGTCTTCAGTGTTTAGCTGAACCAAACCGCCTAAAACAAACAATCCCAACAAAGCCAGCGACCACTTGTTTAAACGTAATTTCAGCCAGCGCTCTGACCAGCGTGCTTGAGGAATAGTGGCGGCTAAAATAGGGGCTAACAAGTAAAGTGACACTGCTGCGCCAAATAACCCAGAGGCACAAAATACCGCCATTTGCTTTACCCCCTGCATGGGTACAAACAACATAGACAAATACGCAACAACACTGCTTAACGCACTTAAACTAAGCGCAGGGGCAATTTTTCTTAAGGTTTCAGCTGCTGAAGCACGACTTCCCGCATGTTCAGCACAAAAGTGAAATGCATAATCAATGGCAATACCAATTAGGCTAGCGCCAAACACCAAGGTAAGCAGATGCAGCTGTTCAAAAAAAACACTCACTGCAGCAAGCGCAAATAACAAGCCACTCAATAAACTAGCAATCGCCAAAACCAAGGGTTTAACCGAGCGAAAGAAGAACAAAATTAACAGGCTAATCAGCAATATAGACGCTACACCAATGGTGCTCATCTCATGTTTAGCTTGTTTGGTTGCCGCGTCAGCATGAAATAATAAACCCGCCTTCAGAAAGGCTAAGCTATCTTGCTCAGAAGCTAGAAGGTGCTGGCTGGTATTTATAGCCTGAATTAGCTGCTGCTGTTGAGCAGGCGAAAATACATTGGCACTCACTCGGAGCTCTAACAACATCCAATAAGTATTATTAGAGTGAGCGCTTAAAAAACCTCTTTCATCCACTGATGATTGCGCTAAACCTGCAAAGCCATCTAATTGCTGGGTAAACAAAAACAAAGGATCTTCAATAAGGTTTGATGAGCTAACCACGCTGGCTGGCGACCAAAGCTGGCTTATTGCGGTTGCTATAATTGCCGAATAATTTGCCTTTTCTAAAGTATCTTGCTGCTGCTGATTCAATCGCACAAATCGGTAAGGGAAAAGCCCTCTGGCAATATCCTGTCCTTGATCTAGCCTTTGCAGCATTACTTTGTCAAAAGCCTTGGTTTGCTCAAGATATTCTGCCAACTTAAGCGATGCTTCAATGGCTTGTGTTTTGCTTGAGTGACCTACAGCAATAAAGTTAAGCCCCTCTAATTTGCTTGCCAATTGCTCACGTGCGGCTAAGCCCAGCGGATCCGCAAGTGAGCCAGGCAACATTGCGCGTATGTCACTGTTGACCCGCATACTTTGGCTTTGGTTTAACAGCACAAACAAACTTACTATTACCAATATCAACCAGCAAGCAAAAGGCTTTTTAATCATTAAGCCAACTTAATTGTTGCTTACTTAATGTTACGGGCTCAGCCTGAAGCAATTGAATAGTAAGAATATCTTGATTAACTTGATGCATCTTTATGTTGTCTAAAGCCGTTGAGCCACTTAACTCTATGCTCAATAGGGCATTTTTCATTTGTTGGTCAATAGGCTTCAGCAAAATCTGCCACGCTTCTACACTTGAATCTTTCGCTATTAATATTTCAAATCGCTGTGAAAGTTCGCTCCATTCCCCAAGAACAACATGCTGCATCATAGGAGCCCAAGCATTAATCATTTGCTCGGCTGCATTAGGCAAGCTCATATCTGCATCATCGCTATCGAGTTGACGCACACTCTTCGAGGTAACAATCAGCGTTTGTTTTAAGGGCTTTAATTGCTGCCAAAGCAAACCATTTTCAGCGTTAATCACTAAGTGGCCACTACTTACCAATGGCTTCTTCATTACTTTTAGTTTTCGATACTGGATGTAATTCGCCTGATAATGCTCGCCCTCAGCTAAAGATAATTGCTGTAAGAAAGTAGCACTAGCATCAATCGGCTGCCATGTTGTGGCACTTGCCCAAAAGCTAACAAAACACATCAACAAAGGGCTAAATAGGAGTAGTCGACGCTTGAAAATTAGTCTGGTGAACATATACCCAACTTGGCCATTTTGTTGATTAGGGCTTGAGGGGAAGCAAAACACATCTCGCCATTGCTTTTATCTACTGCGACTTGAATGGTGTAACCTTTTGTAAGCACGGTTCTAGTAATTTTATCTACAATCAGATATTCAATTTTCAAACGGTTTTCAAACTCGATAAGCGAGGCTTGTACAACTAGTTCCTGTTCATAAGTACTGGTTTTAACATACTTAAGCCGAGTATCAACAATTGGCCAAACATATCCAGACTCATCCATTTGGCGATAGTTGTAATCCAGCTTATCTAATAACGCACAACGCGCGACTTCGAAGTACCGAAGGTAGTTTCCATGCCAAGTCACTCCCATTGGGTCTGCGTCATGGAACGGAACGGTTAGCTCTACCTCAGCACTAATTAAAGACTTCATGAGCAGTAAAGCTCCCATTTTCGTTGCTGTAGTTGCTTGACCACTTGACGTAACTCAGCTTCAAGGGGGCGATCTTCTTCAACCAGTTTAAAGTCTTCCATCACCTGCAAATAAGAGGCTCGTAACTCACCGTTTAAGCTATCCAATTCCAGCTCACCCTGTTGCATACGCAAGGTAAGTGCTTGATGCACCGCTAGCCACGCTGCGGCAATAACTTGTTCTGTTAGCTCTAAAACTCGCAGGCAATCTCGAGCAGCAATGGTTCCCATGCTGACCTTGTCTTGGTTATGGCATTCTGTAGAGCGAGAGAACACACTGGCAGGCATAGTTTGCTTTAAAGCTTCAGCTGTCCATGCCGAGGCACCGATTTGTACCGCCTTAAAGCCATGATTAATACACGCTCGTTCGCTTGATGCCGCACTAAGATTACGTGGTAAACCGTTATTAAATTTTTCATCCATAAGCAAAGCGAGTTGTCGGTCAACCAAATCAGCCAAGTTTGCCACTGCATTCTTCATACTATCCATAGCAAACGCGATATGCCCACCGTAGAAATGTCCGCCATGCAGTACATGTTCGCCATCACCATCAATAATCGGATTATCATTGGCACTGTTTAACTCGGTTTCAATAAACTGACGCATAAATGGCAGCGCATCTCTAAGCACACCAATAATATGCGGGGCACAGCGAATAGAGTAGCGGTCTTGTAAACGTTCTGAGTTTCTAGGGTGTTGGTGATGATTTAGGTCATTACGGATCCATTCGGCTACTTGGTTTTGCCCAGGGTGTGGTTTAACCGCAAATAACAATTCGTCGAAATGGTTGGAGTTGCCCTTTAGCGATAACGATGCCAAAGCGGTGATACGACTCGTTACCTGAGTTAAGTATTCAGCGCGCCGATACGCCAAACATGCTAAACCTGTCATAACTGCTGTGCCATTCATAATGGCCAGGCCTTCTTTGGGCCTTAAGCGAATAGCTTCAATGCCAAGCTCGACAAACACTTCATAACTAGGGCGACGGCGATTTTTGTAATACACCTCGCGCTCCCCCATCAACACTGCGGCAACATAGGAAAGAGGAGTTAAATCACCAGATGCCCCCACCGACCCCTCTGAGGGGATAACGGGCATAATGTCGTGCTTCATTAACAACTCAAGCTGCTGGAGTAACCGATAACTCACTCCAGATTTGGCCAATGAAAGTGAACTTAAACGACTAGCGACTACCGCTCGCGCTTCATTCGGGGCTAATTCTTTGCCCATACCACAGCCGTGAAAACGTGTGAGGTGTAATGGTAACTCTTCCACTAACTCAAGAGGAACTACAATGGTACAGCTATCACCGTAACCCGTAGTCACACCGTAAATAGCACCATCTTCTTCGAGTAGGCGGTCCAAAAATTCAGCGCCTCGCTCAACAGTAGCCACGTAATCGGGGCTGCTATTTAAACATGCTAACTGAGGTTTTCGGCTAAGTAACTCCACTTGCTCTATGGTTATAGCTTGTTGCCCAAACACCACTTGCAAGCATGATGAGATTACCTGTTCAGCTTCTTGCTGCGACGACGCGATGTCAACTTGAGTCATCGTATTTGTCCTTTAGTCACGGTGTCTTGTGTATCTGGACACCAAAAATCAAAAAAATTAAACCACTGTAAGGGGTAGCGAATGGCGAGAGTCTCTAGCCTAGATGCGTAATCTTTACTGGCCTGTTCTATGCGTTGTTTACGTTCGGCTCTTACTGCGCCTAAGTTATCGCTGATTTTTTCAAAATACAGACGATAACGGCCACTGTCCTGCTGCATACAGAACAGACTGAACACCGGGCATCGTAACAAAGCGGCTATTAAAAAAGGCCCTTGAGGGAACGGAGCCAACTCACCCAAAAATGAGTGGTAATTCACCCTGCCATAACTGTCGGCAGGCGTTCGATCCGCAGCAATAGCAACTAACTCACCATCTTCTACATATTGCGCAAGCCGTACCCCTAAATCTGGGGTAAACTCTGATATCTGAATGAGGTTAAGCTGAGAGTCTGGGTTAAGTTCAGCCAGCATTTTGTTGAATTTGTTAGCGTTCTCTGTAAGTACCACAACGTTAATTCGAGTCCGGTACTGAGTCTCGGCCAACGCTCTGCACATCTCTATATGGCCCAAATGAGAGGTAAGCAACACTGCGCCCTGTTTGCGTTGCAGGGTATCAATCAGTAAAGCCTTATTAGGGAAATCTACTTCAGCACGCGTAATTTTTTGCACCCAAGCATCTAAGCGATTGAGTGATGCACTACCAAAGCTAAGAAAGTGAGCAAAACTATGCATCCAATTCGGCTTATTGGGTATTGGGCTTTCAGCGTGCTTTGCAACCTTTTGCAGAAAGGCTTGCGAGGCTCGGCGAGTAGAGCCTCCACTTAGAAAGAAATAACCAATAGCGGGATAGAGCAAAAGTTTAGCTAAGTATCGACCACCAAGACGATAGCCCATTAGTGTTAACTTTAGGCCCCAAAAGCTTCCTCTTTCAGCCACTGCCGACCAATGCGCCTGTTTTTGTTTTCGCCAAATAAGTGATGGTAAACGCCACAACATGCCAAAAAACAACTTAGTGTGCATTTTACTAATTAACCAGTTGTCTTCCCACGCTCTAAAATGGCTAAGGCCCTGTTCTGGATAGATCACTTTGGTTGGGATTTGAATAATTGAGGTTTCACGCCAGTAGTGTCGAACTAAGACTTCAATATCAAAATCCATCCGCTTTCCTAAACTAGCGGAATCAAGTAATTGAATAGTCGATGTCAAAGGGTAAACCCTAAAACCACACATACTATCTTTTAGCTCAAGACTAAGTGTTTCTATCCACACCCAAACATGGGTTATATACCTAGCGTAATAGCGCGCTTTAGGAACAGACGCATCATACTCTGGAATACCTGTAATTAATGACTCTGGATTAGCCTTGGCTAATGTTAGAAAGCGATTTACATCGACTAGATTATGCTGACCATCGGCATCAACTTGTAATGCGTGGCTGTATCCTGATTTTGCAGCTTCACGTAAGCCGGTCATCACGGCCCCGCCTTTACCCAAGTTGCGATCATGTCGATATAGCTGGACATGTTCAAATCTCATCGCGAGATGGGACAGGAAATCTGCGGTCTTGGAGTCACTGCAATCATCCACCAGAATGATGGGCAGGCCTAGCTGAGAGATTGTCTCTTCAATCGCATGAGTATGGTTATAATTTGGAATAACGACGCAAGGCTTAAACATCATCAAACCCTAGTTGCACACGTCCACTGCTGTATTTGTTATTCTCGTTAAAATAAGAGAAATAGAGTTTGCTTTTTTCCTTATCAAATCGAAGGGATAGCTGAAGTCGACAATTGGGTTGCATCACATGCTGATACTTTAAAGCCTCCAACGCGACGACTTTAGATGGGACATTTAGGTACTCAGTTGCAAACTCGATAGCCCAGTGAAGCTGTGCTACACCAGGAACAACCGGCAGATTTGGGAAGTGGCCTTGCAAACATGGTAAATCAGCAGCAATAAACAAACTGATGTTTACACTACCGTTTACATCTTCAACTGATTCAACTGTAGGTACCCCAAATTTTTTCATGTAAACAATAACCTCATTTTCGGTATCTGGCGCTTTCCTTGAGAATTAACAAGTAGCGCATCAACATAACGCCATTTTCGGGGTAACGTTACTGCTTCAAATTGCTTAGATAAATAGCGTCGAAAAGTCTTATTTAAAAAGAACTTCCCATTTTCTATTTGTTGTCGGCCAAGTTCATTCAATACCACCACTGCGCCAATGTAATCTCTTGACGAGGAAAGAGTCAGCAAATCACAGTGTGCAACCCAAGGGTGGTCTGCTAATTCGCTGGTCATTTGGTCTAAACAAACACGTTTTTCAGCAATTTTAACAACTCGGTCTAAGCGCCCTACCAAATTAAACCCATCCGCTTCAATACTGACTGCGTCATCCATTTGGTACCATGCCTTACTATCCTCTAAATAAGGAGAGCAAATTTGTAAGGCCTTAGAGGGTGATACCCGCCAATTAATACCATTGAAAACTTTCCAATATTGCTGCGATAGCTGATTACGATATGCAACCCCACCCGTTTCGCTACTACCAAAGACTTCTGTTGGTGCGTATTTCCACTGTAAACTTAAGGCACTTGCGGCAGTAGGCTTAAGAGGCCCACCAGAACTCACACAAAACTGAGGCTTACGGTTCAACAATTGAGTCTGCACGCTCAGGTGCTCTAAAAAAGACGGGCTAGAAACAAAACTGATAGCTTGCTGGGCAGCACTAAAGAGGTCTTCAGGGTAGGTGACAAGCTTAACTAACCAAGGTCTTTGAGTAAGTAATGGCCAAAGAACGGTAAACAATAAGCCATATATGTGCTGATGAGAAACACTGGTACAAATAAGGCTTTGTTCAACATGCGAGCCAAAATACTGCTCTAAGGTATTTACCTCTGCAAATAGCTGCCGCCATTTCTTAATAACTTTTTTAGGCTGACCGGTACTGCCTGAAGTAAAAAGGTGAAGCTCTTGGTCATCCTTAATATCAATATCTTGCAGCATGCCTTTGCTTGCGGACTCATTTAGAAACTCGCGATAGCCCGTAACAACATCAGGAAGATCTTGTCCTACTCCGTGATCTGCACACACCGCATCCACTTTATCGACAAAATGCAGAAGGGTGTCTATTTGTTGATTAGGCGGTAAAACAGGGGTTCGCTTTGCTAATAACAAAGCGAATAAGCAACAAGAAAAGTCGAAACTATCCTCTGCAAACAACAACCATAGCTGATGTGGTGTAGACTCAATTTCATGATACTTTGCCTGAACTTGCTGCCACCAATCTACATTAGACAATGCTTCATCTCGAATGGCGACTGAGTAACTCGGCGATATAGAAGGAAGCTTAACCCTATTCATACTTTTCTTCTAACTTGAAACACTTTCTTAAGATCCACTCTCCGGCCAATAAACTAGCGATTAACATGTAACTAATCAATCCGTTATACAATGTCCAAGTTTCTATATCTGCGGCGAATATAGTCCAACCGCTCACTAAGGCGTTCAGGACAAAAAACACACACCAAACTTTAGTCAACTTGATGAAATACGAACGAGCTGAAACAGGGATAGCTTTTCCACTTAAACGAGCAAACTTTTCAATGATTGGTTGCTCATCCGCAAGGCTCAACATAAACACTGCACATAGAACAATATTTACCAACAAAGGGTAAAGCTGAAACCACGTTTGCTCTTGCCTAATGACAGCAAAGCCGGCCAAAGCAAGCCCTAATAAACCCAACCATTTTTGCTGCTGTAATACACCGTTGCTATTCCATGTGAGCAGTACTCGCAGTGAGAAAACTACTAACAGTGCTCCTCCAATCATATAAAAAGAAAAAGAGTTTAAGCCAAAGTAAATAATGAAGGGGTATACGACTAGCGCTATCACCACCAATGTTCTAATCAATTTACTCGTCATTATTGCTTACGCAGCATCGCTAACCAATTGTTCTAGTGCATCAATAACGTCGGCAATAGTTCTCGCTGATTTGAAGTCGTTAGGTTGAATTTTTTTACCGGTTAATTGTTGTAGTTTAACCACCAAATCAACCGCATCAATACTATCCAAATCAAGATCTTGATATAGATTTGAGTCTAAAGAAATATCTTCTTCAAGTACTTCAAACTCACTCACGAGAATGTCTTGTAATGCTGTATATATTTCATCTCTATTCATAATGAATTACGCCGCTTTCTTTTCTGATTCAATAAATTCAGCCAACGCCTTTACGCTCGCAAAGTGCTTTTTAGTTTCTTCAGAGTTAGCGTCCAATTTAATTTGATATTTTTTCTTTATGGCTAAACCCAGTTCTAAAGCGTCAATTGAATCTAAGCCCAAGCCATCAACAAATAATGGTTCATCGGTTGCAATATCAGAAATCTCGATATCTTCAAGTTCTAGTGCTTCAATAATCAGCTGTTTAAGTTCCTGCTCTAATGTATTCATTGGCAGTTAAGTTCCTTATAAAAATGTTGCTGTAAATATCTAGTTATCGTTCGTGCTTTTCGTGAATCACTTTCATCATTCAAACAAATATCGTGAGATCTTATGGGGTCGCCAATATCTAATGAAAAGTGAGGTTTACTGGCTGGAATTGCATACCAAGGCTCAGACTTCGTTAAGGTTGTAGGGGAAACCTTTATCGTAACAGGCAACAAGTCAACTGAACATCTTAGGGCTATGTTTGCAGCGCCACGTTGCATTTTAAGTGCTTCACCAGGTGTTGTTCTAGTACCTTCAGGGAAAATAATGAGGCTGGCACCTTTATCTAACTCTTGCTGACAAGCCTTTAAAACGTCTTCTGGCTCGGCACCGTTTTTAATATATCCAGCTGCTGAGATAATCATCGACATACAAGGGTTACGCCATAAGCTTTGCTTAACGATGCAATTAGTTTCGGGTAAATGCGCAATCAACAATACTACGTCAATAAGTGAAGGGTGATTAGCAATGACTAACTTGCCTGCTGATTGGCCCAGTTTATGTTCATTAGAGACAGAGACACTTAGCACACCAAGGCCACGCATCATTAATACAAAAGACTTAAATATTTTATGCACAATAAACTGGTTACGAGCCAGTTTATCTCTCGCCGGTATAAAGTTCAAAATTGGAAATAGAGTCAAAGAAAGCAGCACACCCAACATACCAAAGGTTAAAAAAGACAAGGCTGTCATGGATAAGCGCCAATAGTAATTAACCCGCTTGCTCATTCTTCACCTCCCACACCCACTTCTGAGTATCGACATAACACTCAAAGCTCTTAGTTGGGGAAGATAATCCATTAATAAGCTGACTGACTAAGTTTTCGGGCGGTGTTGGTTGTTGGCATATCTGAGACTCTAAACGCGTGGTCCAACCAAACTTTGACGCGGTGATAATGCAAGCAAAAGCAACCACATCTTCTTGCTCATCTGCGAAGCGCTGATATCGCTCTGGTAGAGGTTCATCTACATACACCAACAGCACAGGCTCCTGATAACAGGCACTTTGGCTGTATGCTTCAACAAAAGCCATAGCTAATGAGTCTCGCCCACTAGTAACAACAGTTGAAGGCGCTATGTTTCTTTGACTGATCGAATACAAGCCACTCGAGGTATTGTAAACCGACTGGCTAAATTTAGTAGGAGAGAGTGGAGAACGTTTACTTAATTCAACTAATAAGTCTAGGGTGCGATGTAGCTCACCATGTCGCGATGAGAACACACTACGAATATCTTTAGTTTCGGGCAATACATCGAGGATAACCCTTAAAGCCATTTTACTAAGTAAGCTAAAGCGTCGTCGTTGCATAGGGGCAATTTCAGGAAGTGTAGGCGCTTTGTAGACACCATCTACCACGATGGAGTTCCAACTAGTCCATTTTTCAATCTTAAAAACAGCGTCCATACTACAACTTAAATATCAAGCCTATCAAAACATAAAGTCACTCCATGTGACTATGTATTTATCTTTACGGCTATCTAATAACATCACCTAGAAAATAATAAACAATTCTATCGTTTAAACCATAAAAAAGCACTAACTTTGGTTGAAAAGCTTATAAGTATGCAATAGATAAAGCATATCCTATTGGTCCTTCTAGGTTTTTTAATATAACGCCCTTATAAGCCAAATTTCTATCGCAAACCACCGGTAAATCTTTCATGGTTGCTGGCGCTTGGCACGCGAACACTTTCCAAGCGGCTTCTTTGCGCGTCCAATATTGATAAAAATCAGCGAGGTTACTTGGCTCCTTAGGTTCTATACTGTGCCTAATTTCTTGCCACATTTCAAAGTAAGGGCGTTTTTTAATTCTCTCAATATCTACACCGCAAGGCGTGCTACAGGCCATTGCAGCTAGATACTCCCCACTATGACTCAAACTCAAATAAATCTGTTGGTGGCTTTCAACAGCGATACAAGGTTGTCCATATTTATTTCTCTGTATATCTGCTGAGCAAAAGGTACTTTGAAAACACAAATTAGCACAATCAGCTAGGCAGCGATTGTAAAACACAGTTAATGCTTTTTTGTCTGCCGCCTCTGGCATTTTCCTAATCAGAACTTCTTTAATAAACACCACCAACCTATAAGCAAAAATACATCATCTGCATCCCCTAACAGGCGTTAATAAAAACGCCCTAAGCTGACCAAAATATTGAAGAACTACTAAGCAGTATCTTTTCGTTTGGCTTTTACCGCTAACTCTAACTTTTCGCTTAAGCTGGAGTTGGTTTGGCTTAAACTCGTGATGTCTTGATGGGCTTCGTTAACTTCTCGCTGTAATTGTCGATTCACTAAATCACTGGCTTTTAGTTTTTCGTCAAATTCCGTTATCTGGCTTTGTAATTTACCACTATCAATTTGAGCGTCGAGGATTTGCTCATCAAGGGTAGTTAACGCCTGTTTGGTCAGCCTGTGGCCTTCTTGTTCTTTTCGCAAGTTAGCTTCAAGAATTTGCAGCTTTTGCTTCACTTCTTTTATTTGATGATCTTTTTCTAATACACGGTTATCAGTATCCGCCATGCTATTGCTAAGCTGCAATTGCGAGCTAGTATCTGCCAGTTGTTTGCGGGTTTTCTCTGCATGTTGCAGTGCATTTTCCTGCTCCGCTTCAAGCTCTTCAATGCGCTGCTTAAGTTCGCGTTCATTTTGCTGAGCTTGCTCTAACTCTGGTAAAACTTGCTCTAACTGTATCTCGTTACTGCGATTAACGGTATCAAGCGCTTGTTTGTCGCCGCGTACTTCATTTAACTCTTCGTTCAACTCACTAGTTTGCTGATGCATGCTCTCAATTTTTTGTGCATCCTCTAAACAACGTTGCTCTAAGGCAATCAGTTTTTGCGAGAGCTCTTCTTCGCGCTCAGCCGAGGCGGCCGAATCACTGTTATCTGATTTTTGCTCGGCTAAGGCTTGCTGAGCTTGTTCTAGTTGTTGGTTCAACTGCTCTATCTGTTCAGCTAATAACTGGTTATCGCTTACATTTTGCTGTGTTTGTTCACCTAACTGGTCGCCTTGCTCAGTTAACTCTGCAATTTTTTGTACTTGCTGCTGCTGAGTGTCTTCTAGTTGTTGGTTTTTCAGCTCAATGCTTTGCTTGCTTTTCACCAGCTCTGTCATGCGCTCACTTACCTCACAGTGCTCTTCTGTAAGCTGCTTGGTTAGCGCCAGCTCTTTATCTAGTGCTTCGCTCATTTCACCTAATTGCTTACGCAGCGCCAGCTCCATCTCGCTTTGTTCTTTGGCCGCTGCTTCTCCGCTTTGCTGAAAACTCGCCAGTTGGTTTTCAGCAGTTTGCAACTGCTCTTCCAGCTCCAGTTTTTCGGTATTAAGTTGTTGGTAGGCTTGTTGCTTGTCTTGCTCAGCAGTATGATTTTGCTCTGCGTCCGCTTGCGCTTGCTCCAACAGCTGTTGCTGCTCTTTGGTGAGCTGCTTACTTTTATCTAATTCAGCGAACAACTCACTGGTTTTTGCCGCTGCCTGCTCTAGCTTTTCGCGCAATTCGAGAAGTTCCGATTCAGCCACCTCAGTTGCATTATTGGCGGCAGACAACTGTTGATTATGTTGGCTAATTAACGCTAAGCGCCCTTCTTCCCAAGTTTGCTGTTTCTCATGGGTAATACGTTCAACTTTGGCTTCAGTTGACTGTTCCAGCTGCATAAACCAATCGTTTAAGGATTCGGCAAAGCCATTAGGTAAGCTAGCAATGGCATGCTGCTGACTATAAGTTCTGAGAAGATGCTTTTGCCCGCAAGCGGCAACCTCTGCAATTAGCTCATCACTGGGTGACTCACCATTTTGTTGTTTGAGGTATTCTGCTATCGACGATTCGTTGAGCGAACCTTCACTTTTAAGCATTTGACGTACAAGTAAATCTAACTGTTCAGCATCCATGACTTTTCCCTATCAGACTCAATACCATTGAACCTGATACTGCAATTGGTTTGGCGGCAATCAAAACCACCCGAAGCTATTGATTAGGCGCACTATACCAACCCCGCAATCAAGGGATCAATCAGCAGCAGCTAAAACAGTTAAGGCAATCATATAATTATTGTTATGCGCTGTTATTGACCGCTAGATAAAGCCAACAACCTCACCTAAACAATAAACGCACCCTCTCAAAGTTGTATTTACAATTCTATCATCTAATATTTAAGCAATAATTCATAATGAGTTAATTAACTAAAGATAAAACAAGCAGTAGCGTAGATTTTTAGTTATTAGAGGTGTTTTATGGGTTCAGAAGACTTTATTAAACAATTACAGGGCTTTCCCTTGGCGTGGCAGTGGCAACGTAAAAACAATGTCTTCAGCTGTGACCAAGCTCTAATTGATGCGCTAGGCTTTTCTGGGCAAAAACTGATCAGCCTTAAGCAGTTTGCTGCACGCTTAGATTCAGGCCAAGTGCAGTATCTTCAAAAAGCGATTCTCGACTCTCAGAAACAACAAGATCCAGAAAGTGAGCATACCCTAGAGTTAAATCTAATTTTTAACATCGACCAAGCCCGTTATGCTGGCCAGGTATTACTCTGGAAAGAGCGCATCAATCAAGTGAATGGTTCCTTAGAATTTCTTTTACCGCTATTAAACAAACACTCTGAAACGGAATTAATAGGCGAGCACCTTACCAACCCCTACTCCCCAGCATTAATATGCAACAACCATCATCAAATTATTTGGCTTAATCAATCCGCTTGCGAAGAGTTAGGCCAGCCTAGCTACCAACTACTCGCCTGCAAGCTAAACAATCAGAATGGAACACCGCCAGAACAAGACTCAGCAACTAACAGCCTGCAATGCAAAAGCTTAAATGGCCTGTCTATTAATTTTGACGCTCAAGCTAAAGACATCCATACCAATGCGCCTAAACAGCGTTTCTTTTTGTACCAACTCGAAGTAGAACACGATAGCGCCACTCAACACACCGCTAACCTGCGCTGGGATAACGAACAAAAATTTGCTCAGCAATTAGCGGAAGCCCAACAGTTTTTAGAGAAGCAAGAAACCCTCGTTGTGTTTGCCTTAAAATTAAGAGCAGAAGGTGATAACTCTTCTGAAAAAATGAAACGAATGATTCTAGATAACTTAAGACGCTTAAACCAAAAGATAAGTGTTGGCTTTATTAATGCTCATACTTTATCTGGCTTTTTAGCAACGCCTAAAAAACTGGCCCATATCCAACATCGTTTAAGTTCAGCAGTAAGCCAGCTTTTAAAGCCCAGTTCGCCAGCGGAGTCCATTCAAAGCCAAATGGGTGTCTCGGTATTAGGTGTTGATGCTAGCAATAGCGAGCAGTTAATAAACCACGCTAAACATGCAATGGCTAACAGCCCATTTTGCGAGGCTAGTGAATTAGCGACAGAGTCCCGCTTTTTCGACACTCGCTTAGAAAAAGCCAAACAACAAGGCTCACCCAAGAAAGCCAGCGAAACACAAGCGCCTCAGTCCAAGCAGCATGATGATATGTACATTGACCTAGATAACTAGGAAAAAGACATGGCACGTTGATAAAGCCCCTTGAACTTAATCTGTTTAAGCCACTCTATATAGCCTAGCTCCAAAATAAGTTAAATTTATTAACAAGTTGGCTCGATGCGCTTAGCCATTTAGTGCTATAACAAAGGGTAGCTTGATTGAATTAAAGGTTAATGATGAATTTTATTTTTCGCGCAATAGTAACGCTACTGTCAGTCGCGCTTGCGCAAGCGCCCGCTTATGCCACTCCCCTAGAGCAAAGCCCCTTTTACCCTAACGGCGCTTATTACCATTTAGATGGCAAACTGGTGATGGGCCGTATCGAAAATATCTATTATTCAGACGTAGAACAACTCAAGGGCATTGGTGTTCCCGCAAAGATAGATACAGGAGCAGATACCACTTCAATTCATGCTATTAACATCAGTATTCATAGCCAGCACCCAGCACTAGCTGAACTAGAAGGTGAAGTGCTCTTAAAAGCGATTGCCGAGCGTTTTGGCGACCCCGATACAGAATGGTGGCTGGAGAGCTTTGACACACCAGAGCGCAACATAAACGCCACTGTAAAATTTGATTTAGTTCATCCGCAAACTGGCGAACTATTGAGTTTAGAACGGCCATTGGCTCGCCTAAGCGGCATACAAGGGCGTGGAGACCACGGTATTCTTTACCGCCCAGTGGTAGAACTCGCGCTATTTTCTGGCGATATCACGGTAAACACCGCGGTAAACCTAACTGACCGCAGTGCGTTTTCTTACTCCATTTTAATTGGCAAAACCTTCTTGCGGGAGCAAGCCTGGGTAGATTCAAGTTACGATTACTTACAACAAGAACCGTTAGCTAAAATACTCGGCACTAAAGAAACCGCCTATTTAGATACGCTACCACTTGCAGTAAGTATGTCTTTAAATAATCGTCGCAGCAGCTTAAATGCCACAAATATAGAGATAGACGCGAAGAAAAAACAAGTGAGTTTTGAGGTGGTTGCAAGCAATAACAAAACCAAGGTTTACACCCTCCCCTTGTTAAAAATACTTAAAATTGGTGATAAGTATCACCCCATGGTCAATATGCCGATAAGTTTTGGCGAAGAAGCTAAACACATTGAGTTAGTGTTGCGCGACCGCTCTATGCGAAGCACCCAGCTGCGCTTGGGCAAAGAAGCACTCAATCAGTATTTTCTTATCGACTTAAGTGCCGAACATTTAGCAGATAAACCGTTGAAGTCTGCCATAGAACTGGCAAAGCAAGCCCCACTTATGATTACTCCCGAAGAGCAAATAAACATAGATGGCGTGTGGCTAGCGGCTGAACCTTCTTTTGCGGTAAGCACTTCGCTACTGCGTGTGAAAAGTTTAAAAACCTTGGAGCGCAGTGACCAGAAACGTCCCATCGCAGCATTTTCGGCTACCGATGTCCAAGGCAAAGTATACGTATTTGAGCAAGCCATTGACCGCAACATAAGCGTGGGAGAAGTAACGCGCCCGGTTATTAAACCTACCTTAAGTTTTGCCAATTCTCGCCGCCAGACAGACATAGCGCTAGAGCTTGCATCTGCAGACGACCCAGAAATGCTATCCATTGGCGAGAAGTTTGTCGAAGGGCCATTATTGGTGAATACCCGCACCACTAATATTTTGGATAAGCGTAGCGCCATTCGTGCAGGATATGTAGAGCAAGCAACAGTAGAAGGTTTAAGCATTCCGGTAAAACTAGATACCGGTGCCGATGTAAGCTCTATGCACGCAGAAAATATCAAGCGCTTTGAACAAGACGGCAAAGCCATGGTCACCTTTACCTATAAAAATGCCGATGGGTTACGTCAAGAATTCACCCGCGAAGTCGTAGACAAAATGGTAATTAAGGCGCGCGTGGGCGAGCAAGCTAACTCTCGTCCAGTGGTCTTAATGAATGTGCAATTGGGTGAAGTGAATGAAACCGTTCGCGTTAATCTACAAAACCGCGAGAACTTCGGTTACAGCATGATTTTAGGCAAGAACTTTTTACGCCACGGTTTTGTTGTAAGCAGTGATGGTGGCTTTATTCTTACCAAGCAGCCTTAACAGCAGCCTTAACAGCAGCCCTCATATTACATAATTAAAAAACGGCCCTAGAGCCGTTTTTTTGATTAATTAAACCAGGTGTTAAAACTGGTATTTCAAACCGGTTTTATCCAAGGTTTTGTATATTCCTCGTTGGCTATCTGACGTGTATCCCTTCATTCCGCCCTGCTCTCTTACCTTATTGCGCATCTCTAACCACTCGTCACTGCCCCAACGAGACGATTGTGATTGAAGTAAATCAAACTCTTGATTAAGTCTATTTACGATACCAGAACCTTCGAAGAAAAAGCCCACTTCGTTGTTATATAACAATGAGCGAAAATCTAAGTTGGTGGTGCCTACAAAAGCAAAATTATCGACCACAATAAATTTTGCATGAAGTTTACCGTAGTAAGTTTCGCCCCCTAGCGCGGCGGCATCGGCCCTACCCAGCTGATAGAAGAAAATACGAGGATGATTAACCAATGCCTGCCACTCTTTAGAAGCGATAAAGTCAGGGTTTTGTTCATGCTTTGCTACATCTGACTCCAGCCACAGCTCTACCATTTCCTTACTCATTAACATCGACGGAACCGTATGCATATCTATCACCGCTTGGGTGAAGAAGTTATCGCTGGTCAATACAGAGTTGGTAATAATCTCAATCTTTCTTTCCGGATCTTTTTCTAACCAGGCCAGCGTGGTATTGAGGTCTTTCTCCAATACTCCTTCGTCTTTGAACAAGTCTGATTGCAAAAACAAATACGGCGATACAACGCGGATGGATTTTAAATCATTGTCGCCATAAGCGACTCGCGCCAAAATGCCACTAATAGAGTTAGCGTTGGCTTTTTTGTTGGTGCTGTAGTGCTTCACTAAATCAGTAGCATTAAGATTATCCAATTCATGAGCAAAACGGGTCGTTGAAGGCGAAAAACCTTGTTGCAAATAAGACGCTACTGATTGGTACGCATTGGCAAACGCAGCAGAAGCCTTTAACTCTACCAGGCTGTCTAAAGATATTTGCATGCGTTCGGTATAGGGGAAAACAATGGATAGCTTTTTATTACCGGGTTTTGAGAACAATACCGAATAGTAGTATTCAGTCAGCTGGGCTGGTGAGCTTTTTCTATCTGCATCAGGTTCTGGCCTTATTAACACCTCTAGATCCTTAAATGCGTTAGGGTCTGGCTCACCGTGGTGATCCAATCCGTAGTAATGCAACGAGACATTGCGGCCTCCCGTCATTATCCACGCTTTTTCTGGATAAGCGCCGTCGACCACCAGCAGCTTATCGTGTGAACGGCGATTAGCATTTGAACCAGACTGCGTAAGCGCGTTAAACACTACCGCCTGCACTCGTGCTCTGTTTTTGGTAACTTCGCCATTTCGCGCTTTAACAAAACCCGCCTTTTTAGCACATTCAATCAAACCTTTGAGGTCACCGTGCTCCATGCTTAGCGAGCCTAAACTATCAACCATAATACGTACATCTACGCCACGCTTAACCGCTTCACAAAGTGCACCAAGTATCGCATCACCAGATAGGTCGGGTGTATAGATGTAATAGGCTAAATCTAGGCTGTGCTCTGCCTGTTCAATCAAGTGGATTTTTACAGCCAAACTTTGAATAGCTTCATCAGTGCTTGAGCCAACAACTTTTACCGACGCCAGTTGATGAGGCAATTTAGATTCTGATGCTAGTTTTAGGTAATCTTGATCCTGCTCATCGGCTGTTCGCCAGCGTCGATCTTCTAACTGCTTTGTGGTCCATGAGTCATCAATGGCATTGTCGGGAACCACTCTCTGCGCTGAACAAGCTTGCAGCAAGGCCAGCAGCAGTATCAAACGTCCATATTTGATCATCAATAACATCCTGTTTTATGACTAAGATTGGCAAAAAATAACCACCTACTTTACCGAGTAGCAAGCATCAAAGATAGCCACTCCCAAAGATAAACAGAGATGTTAAGCCATCAAGGTTCTCTATGTGAGCGCACAGATAAAGGTACTGTTACCTCTTTATACCTGCTTATTAACTCGCTGTTTTTACTAGCATAGTCTACTTTTAAACAAGTAATAGATCACTCTATAGGAGGTTTCATTACATGTTTAATAGATGGGCTTTTTGCATTGCATTATGTCTAATGCTCAACGCTAAAGCTTATAGCGAGAGCTACACCATTTACAGTATAGAGGCGCCACCACTAACCATGCTTAATAGCCAGCAAGCCGGGATAGTGGGAGATGTAGTGCTAGAAGCATTTCGCCGCTTAGGGCATAGGGTAAAGGTTGAAACCCTTCCTTGGAAGCGCGCTCAACGCTTAGCCAGCCAGGGAAATAACCAGTTCATCATGCCTTTAGCCTTGTTACCTAGCCGTGAGCAACAATTTACTTGGGTAGCCTATATTATGACTTTAGAGCGTAGTTTTGTGAGTACCAATAAACCCATAAATAGCTATCAACAAGCCAGAGAACAAGTACACAAAATAGGGGTTGGCCAAGGCTCTGCGCAAGCAACTATCTTGCAAAGTAAGAACTATAAAAAAGACCAAGTTGTTGAAATTAAAATCGGCAGAGCCGCCGCTGAAATGCTACAGCGCGGCCGAATAGATGCGTGGTTTAATGGAACACCGGAATCGGTTTGGTATTGGAATCAACAATACCCAAAACAGCCTTTGATAGTAGGAGACCCGGTTGAATCTAATCAACTATTTTTAGCCGCTTCTAAGAATGTTGATCCTATACTGGTTCAACAACTAGCACTCACTATTCAGCAACTACACGACGAAGGATTTGTTAAACGCACTGAGCAGCACTATTTAGGAGCTCACGCGAAACCTTAACATTAGTTTTCTTTGTTACTTAGCGCTCTCGATAACTCTAGATTTTTAGCCCGGTTGATCAATGGCACTATGCTGGATCCCTGCACTAAAATCGAAAACACAACCACCGCATAAGTCATCACTAAAATAATCTCCCGCACATCAATATTCTTCTCCGGCAAAATCATCACACCCGCCGGTACCGACATCGCCATCGCTAAAGCCAAGCCGCCACGTAAACCACCCCAGGTTAGAATCGCGACCGACATAGGGTTGTAAGACTTAACCAGACTAAAACCCAAAAAAGGAAGCCCTACGCTTATCAAACGACTTAACAATACCAAAGGAATGGCTAGCAACATTAACCACACATCTTCGATATGAAAAACAAAGCCAACCAGCACCAAACCAATCAGTAAAAACAGCAAGTTATTGAGAAACTCCTCTAGTACATGCCACAGATGATCAAAGCTTTGTTTGCTCGCCTGAGTGAAGTACTTTTCTCGCGTAATGTTGCCAATATAGATACCCGCCACCACCATGGCTAAAGCGCCAGACACACCAAGGTGTTCGGCAAATACAAAACCTGCAGTGGGAATAGACAAGCTCACGAGCAGCTCTAAAGAATCATCATCGGTATGCTTAATTAAGTAGTTGGCTGCTAAGCCAAGCAACAGCCCATATACGATGCCACCACCAGCCTCATGTAAAAACAGCCACGCTATGGCTGGGCCACTGAGCTCTTGGTGAGTAAATGCAATACCAAACACCGAAACAAACATCACCAATCCAAAACCGTCGTTAAACAATGACTCTCCTTCAACTTGAATAGAGATTTGCTGCGGAGCCTGCATTTTTTTCACAATAGCCAAAACAGCGATGGGATCGGTAGGAGAAATTAAAGCACCAAACAACAGGCAATAAATAAAGTCTAGCGGTAAGCCTACCCAAGGCAAAATCCACCACAATAAACTGGCAACCAAAAAACTAGAGATTAAAGTAGAAAAAAGCGCTAATACCGCAATTTCTGTGCGCTGGGCAGCCAAGTGTTTCAAGTTGATGCCAAGACCACCAGCAAACAATAAAAAACCGAGCATGCCGTGTAACAGCAAGTTTTGAAAATTGATCGCACTGATCGATTCAATCAACCGGGGGAAGGCCTGAAACAACTTGGTTTCGCCCAATAATATAAGTAACAGCGACAACACTATAGACGCGGCGGTAATTGTAATAGTGGATTGAACTGAGCCTATGCGGCTATTCACATAGGCAATTAACATCGCTAAGGCGGCAAGGTAACAAAGGCTGTAATAAGTATCCAAAGATGAGTCCAGTATTCAAGCAAATCATTGCTTAGTCATTAGCTGTAAACTCAAGTATAGACAGTGGCTTAAACAAGCTAACAAAATAGCCTGTTTAAACCCGTTTGATTTAAGCGTTTCTCTTAGCCTCTCAATACTAGGCCTTATTAACTTACATTACGCTTGCATGGCCCTTAGCACTTCTAAGCAGGCGCCAATAGTATGGTAGTCAATCTTCGCGCCGGGGCTGGCAATCAGAGGATCCATCACTTCACCCTCGCGGCTTAATACACGCCACCAAGGCTGATGTTTAGCCTCGCAAAACTGTTGCCAGCTGTACTTCCACAAACTGTCGTACGCTGTCCAATACGCCTGCTTACCAGTAGCAGTGGCCAGTAATGCCGCAGCAGCGAAAGACTCCGCCTGTACCCAAAAGTATTTTTCGTCATCACATACCGAACCATCGGGTGCTAAGCCGTAATATAGACCGCCATATTGATGATCCCAGGCTTTTTCCATGGCATAGGTGAACAGCTTTTCGGCGCACGGTAATAACCAATCAGCACTATGGTGACGTGATAACATCACCAGCAGTTTAGTCCACTCAGTTTGGTGACCAGGTTGAAAACCCCATGGCCGATACAGGTTTTTAGGATCGTTGCGGTTAAACTCCCAATCCACTTGCCATTTCGGGTTGTAATGCTCCCAAACTAAGCCATCTGTGGAATAGCATTGGCGTAAACAAATATTTTGAGCAATGGTAATCGCACGGTGTAAATAACGAGATTCTTGGGTAGCCTCATACGCTGCAATCATTGCTTCGCATGCATGCATGTTGGCATTTTGACCACGATAGTCACTTACCGTTTGCCAATCGGCACTGGCTTCGTCGGCATACAATCCCCACTCCTGTTGCCAAAAACGCTGCTCCATTAATTCAAAAGTAGCCGCTAGTTGCTGCTTAGCACCAGCTCGTCCCACTTTTACTGCTGCAGAATACATCAGCATGACAAACGCTAAACCATAACAATAGTTAGTTTGTTCTATCGGGCAATCGCCATCAATCAACCAGTTATACGCTTGCCGTTGAGAGTCAAAATGGTGATTTTCTACATAGCTAAAACCATGTTCAGCTAAGTCTAAAAACGCCTTATTTTGCTCACGTAAACCCACATGGGCAAAAATGTAAGCTAAGCGAGTCGAGCTGACTAATTGCTTTACGCTGTCATGCTGGGCTTCGCCGCTAGGCAATAAAGCTTGAAAATAGCCACCACTCGGGTCTATAGCATGCTCTTGGTAAAATTCGCTAAGCGCTAAAACATGCTGCTGCAAAAACTGCGAACTACGAAAAACGGGAAGCATAGTCACTCCTTGTGTTGAATAAACTGTTGGATATCTTGATGTGAAGGCAAAGCGCTCCAAGCGCCACGTTTAGTTACCGCTAACGCGCCAGCAACCACCGCATGGTTAAGCGCATCCGCTAAGGGTGAAACTAAAGAAATGGCGTGTTCAAGGGCGGCAGAGTCGGTAATGCCCTGCTCAATAAGTGACGCTAGCCACGCGCCGGTAAAAGCATCACCGGCGCCAGTAGTATCCACCACATCCACCTTAGGTGTAGCCAACTGCAGGGTTTCTTTTGCGCTAAACAGTTGCACGGGCTCTGCCCCATCAGTAAGTAAAATGAGTTTTACGCCAAGTGCAAAAAAATGACTAGCCAGATCGTCAACTTGCACACCTTTAGCTAAACAATTCCATTCTTCCAAGCTTAACTTAAGCATGTCTGATAGAGCCGCCGCCTGCATAACCCGAGGGATAAGTTGCTCAGTGCTTGGCCACAACGCTAAACGTAAGTTCACGTCAAAACTGATTAACATGCCACCTTGTTTGGCCGCAGTAATAGCCTGTAAAGTGGTGTCGGCAATCGCCGCTTCGGTGAGGGTATTGGAGCAAATATGAAACAGCCCTGCCCCACAAAACAGTTGCTGAGGAAAATCATTAAACGACAGTTTTAGATCGGCTGAATTGTTACGATGAAAACTAAAGCTACGCTCGCCACTGGCATCTAAACTAACAAAGGCCATTGGCGTAGGGTGTTCAGATGAATGGAGTAAATAGTCACAGTTTACCTGTTGTTGTTGCAAACAATCTCGAAGGTAAATACCAGCAGCATCTTCGCCTAGTTGGCCTAACATGTATGCAGGTTGCCCAAGCCCTGCCACAGCCACCGCTACATTAGCGGGCGCTCCACCAGGGTATTGCCCATAGATAGGAATGTCGATTTTGCCTTGGCGCTGAAATTCCAAAGGGATCCAATCTACCAATACTTCACCAAAGGCCAACAGTCGCGACATAACTACTTCCTTAGTTTTCGGCTAATAAGTGCCTTCAACGTTACACATAAGAAACCGCTTAGTCAGCCCTAAATAGCCTTAGATAATGTGTTTCCTAGTGTTTTCCGAGCAAGGTCACTAATAGCTAATTTTGTTGCGTAATTGTTTGGTTTGGCCGCGTTGGGTTTTCTTATCCATACGTCTACGCTGAGAGCCATATGTAGCTTTAGTCGCTCGGCGGCTTTTTTGTACCACCGCAGCACTAACAATTAGCTCTTTTAGCCGTTGCAATGCGTCTTCTTTATTACGTTCTTGAGTACGATGGCTTTGCGCTTTAAGCACTAAAACGCCGTCTTTACTAATGCGTTGGTCGTTGAGTTTAAGTAAGCGTTCTTTATAAAAAGCAGGAAGGCTGGAACGCTTAATATCAAAGCGTAAGTGCACTGCACTGGATACTTTATTAACATTTTGGCCACCCGCGCCCTGGGCACGAATAGCAGTGAGTTCGATTTCCCATTCGGCAAGGCTAACACTATTAGAGATTTCGAGCATAACTGCAAAGTACCAAAATAAATGAAGACTTATTGTAACAAACTCAAGCCAGCTTATTAACTGGCTCAAGCATTATGCGGTAACAACATTGCCTCGCCATTTAGCAATGCTTCAAAGTCGTCTTTAGCTAAAGGCTTGGCAAACCAATAGCCCTGAGCAAAATCACAGCCTGCTTCGCGTAGCAAACGGGCTTGATGTTCAGACTCAATACCTTCAGCAATTACCTGAATCCCCAACTTATGAGCCATCACAATAATCGCTTTACACACAATCAAATCATCACCATCTTCAGCCAGATTGTGAATAAACATACGGTCAATTTTTAGGTATTCAATATCAAATTTCTGCAAATAAGCTAGCGATGAATAGCCAGTACCAAAATCATCAAGCGCCACTTCTACCCCGGCTTCACTAAACGCTAAAAGTTTTGCGTTTACCACAGGGCTGTTTTCCATCAGCAGTCCTTCGGTGATCTCCATCACCACATCTGCGCTTGATAAGCCCGCCTCAGCCAACTGGCTCAACCAATGATTCACATCACACTCAGCTTCATAATATTGTTTTGGAGAGGTATTAATACTGAGCTGAATAGGTCGTAGGCCTTGTTCTTTCCAGTGTTTAAGTTGCGCCACAGCGCTGCTAAATACCCAGTTACCAATTTCTACAATCACACCTGTTTCTTCGGCAACATGAATAAAGTCATGCGGGCTAATCCAGCCTTGAGTAGGGTGATTCCAACGCACCAGCACTTCTGCTTTAATCATTTCGCCAGAGGCTAAATCCACAATCGGTTGGTAATGCACACACAGCTGTTTTTTGGCAACGGCTTGACGTAAATCGTTCGCCAACAAGCGACGTACCTGAGCTTGTTCTTGCAAAGACGCAGTAAAGTAACTGAGTCGATTTCGCCCCTGCTGCTTGGCAACATACATAGCTTGGTCTGCATGTTTTAGTAGATCATCTATTTTATCGCCGTCTTGCGGGGCAAACGCCACCCCAATACTAGTAGAAATGTATACCCGCTCAATGCCCAGTTGGAAAGGTGTACTTAAGGTTTTAAGCACTGCGTCGCCTAACTCGGCGACCCGTGAGCCTTCTTCGTTTTCACTCAGCAAGATAATAAACTCATCCCCTCCTAAACGGGCAACATGTTCACCTTGCAAAATACAGTGCTGAATACGCTGGGCGGCAATTTGTAACAACATGTCGCCCATATCATGGCCAAGCGTGTCATTAATGCCTTTAAATTGGTCTAAATCCAATAACATTAAACACACGCGCTCTTCAGCAAGGCGAGTCGCCAAGGCATCACTGAGCAAACGGTTTAACATTCGGCGATTAGGTAAACCGGTGAGTGGGTCAAAGTTGGCTTGTTGCCATACTTGTTCTTCCGCTTTTTTACGCACAGCTACTTCTTTGCTTAGCGCAGCGGTGCGCTGCTTAACGCGCTGTTCGAGTAAGGTTCTACTGGTATAAACCTCGCCAGCCATGGCATTGAACTGCCCAACCAAACTGTCCATTTCGATGGAAATAAAGCGTCGTTTTGGTGTTACAAACTTGCCCATTTCACCATGAGAGATCCCTTGAGCAGCCTCTACTACTTGGCTGATTGGTCGCACGATAACGCAAGACAAATACCAAGTAATAACCCCAACTACCATCACACACAATATGCTCACCAAAAAGGCGTACTCTTGTAAGCGCATTGATTGAGATTGCAACTCAGCAATGGGCTGCGGAACAATTACGCCCCAACCTGGTCCCTCTACTCTTGAGTAACCGGCGATCATATCGGCCTGCAAAGCCGGTGAATAAAACTGACTGACCCCAAAAGGTTGGTCACGCATTTGCACAATAGGGTCCAGCCCAGATAAATCTTTAGCCCGGGTTGCCCATTGTTGATTAGGATGCGCCAGCACTCGGCCGAACTGATCAAACAACGCAACATGTCCTTGGTCGCCAAAGCGCACTTCAGACTGGCTTTCTAGCAAGTAATCGGTTGTTAATGCCGCCAATAAATAGCGGTCTTGGCCCTGATAGGTAGTTAAAAATAGAGTGGGCTTGGTTACCCCTTCTATAACAACACCGCTGTAAAATGCTTGGTCTTTGTATACTCTAGCCAACTCCATGGCCACCTGGATTTGCGCAGGAATAGTTTCAAACGGCGTGATATCTTGCTCAGAGAAGTAAAAGCGCTGACCACGGCCTACCTGCCATTCAAATAGGGCATAAATATTGATGCTTTTTAATAAAGGTCTAAGTTCGGAGTGGAAGCCGTGATGCGAAATTTGTTGGTTTACGCTGTTAAAAATGGCCGAGGTATCAGCTGCATAACGCGATAACGCGGTGCTTAAGTTTCGGGCAATCAAAAGATGTTTATCTTGCACCAAGGCGGTTTCGTTTTGTTGCACTTGATGCTTCAGCCACGAGCTAACCATTAGAGCAGGCAGCAGTGCAGCAGACATGCAAATAACAAACAATATGTAACGTAAAGAGATCCGCCTATTCATCCTTGAGCCAGAACTTTAAAAAAACAAGCGGCGATTTTACATCATATTCACTGGCTTATGAGCTTAATTTTGTAAAAACAGTAATAAATCACCTAACAATCTTTAAGCGCTTAAACACACTTAAAACTTAAGTACTTAATCATGCAACGAATTCACTTTGCTATTTTGCTTTTGCCTTATAATAAGCCTTAGTTAAAATAAGCTAGGCAGCACCACCAGTGATAAACGGCTACTGTTAATAAAATAAGTATGCCGCTTAGCTTAGTGTTTCATCAGCATCAGGAAGCTTCTACATAATGCGGCGTTACTTACTTTTGACAATATTGGCGCTAATCAGCCTTAGCACCAATGCCAATCAAAGCATCGAACAACAACTTCAACGTCAAGCGCTTAACCAGCAATCTCAGCAGCGTATTGATGATCTCGATGCTAAGCGCCAACAAGTTAGCCAACAAACCCGAGGAGTTAAGCAGCAACTCGCCTTAGTGAAGCAATACAATCAACATCTTGGTGCCATGGTGGCGCAACAGCAGCAAGAGCTCAGCCAGCTACAGCAAGATATAGCCTCGTTAGATGATACCGAGCAACAAGCACTGCCGCTGGTTCACTCCATGTTGCAAGAACTTAAGCTTTTCATTACTCAAGACTTACCTTTTTTACAACAGCAACGCCTGCAAAGCATTGCCCGCCTCGAATTACTGTTAGATCGCGCCGATGTCAGTTTGGCAGAGAAGTATCGCCAAGTGCTCGAAGCCTATCAAATTGAAATGGAATACGGTGAAAGCATTGCCGCTTACCAAGGGCCTTTAGCCGAACAACAGGTTAATTACTTTCGCTTAGGCCGCACCGCTTGGTATTACCAAACCTTGAATGGTCACACCTCAGCACTTTGGGATCCTAAGCAGCAACAATGGCAAGCCCTTAACCAAGCCGACAATTTAGCATTGGGTGACGCCTTGGCGATTGCTTGGCAACAGCAAGCCCCGCGCTTATTAAGCTTGCCGTTAAATCAGCTTGAGCAAGGAGCGACCGATGCAAATCCTTAAGTATTTGTGTTTTAGCGCTTGCCTTGTTAGCAGCCTGAGCTGGGCAAGTGAATTAAACACAATTGAGCAAACACAGCTAAGCAATCAGCAGCGCGAGCAAGGCTTTATTGATGCACTGCAACAGCAGCAGGTCGCTTTGAAGCAGCAACAACAGGCTCTAACTAATGCCCAAAATCAGCAACAAGAACTCAAGCAACAGTTTAGCGACAACGAACAAGCGCTAGCTAAGCAATACCAGCAACTACAACAGCGCAGTGGGCAGTTAGGGCAAGTGCTAGAGGTAGTAAAACTGAAAGCACAAGAAAGCCAGCAAACCATTGCTAGCTCTATTCTCAGCGCTCAGTACCCAGAATCGGTAACTCAATTAGCCTTTGCCGAACAAGCGGCTCTGCCTAGCGCCTCTAACATTCAAGACTTAGCCGCCGCTTTACTCAATAACTTACAGCAATCTTCAACTATCAGTTTTTTTGATGCGAAAGTAATAGATAAAAAAGGTGACCGCCAAACCTTGCCGTTAATGCGAATAGGTAGTTTCAATATTATTAGCGAACAAGGCGAGTATGTAGAATGGTTACCCGCTAACCAGCTACTTCAGCTATATGCCACTCAACCAAATCAAACCAGCGCTGCAGAGGCTTTTTTTAAGGGCCAACAAACACGTTTACTCATAGACCCTTCTCGAGGCCAGCTTTTAAGCCTACTTGATCTTGAGCCCTCGCTGAAACAACGTGTTCAGCAAGGTGGTGCTGTCGCTATTGTTATCATTTTTGTGGCAGTGCTTGGTTTAGTGGTGGCCTTATATCGCATCGCTCGTTTGCTGCACATTGAGCGCGCCGTGCGCCAGCAACTTAAAGCTTCAACACCGTCTGACTCCAATCCATTGGGGAGAGTATTGTTATCAGCTCAACATGCTCATCAATCACTAGAAGAGCTAGAACTGCGGGTTGATGAAGCTATTTTGAATGAACTCCCCCAGTTGGAGCGCGGCCAAAGCTTAGTGAAGTTGTTTGCTGGTATTGCGCCTCTGCTAGGGTTGCTTGGCACAGTTATCGGTATGATAGCGACTTTTCAAAGCATCAGCTTATTTGGCAATGGCGACCCTAAATTGCTGGCTTCGGGCATTTCTCAAGCCTTAGTCACCACTGTACTTGGCTTGGTCGCTGCAATACCACTGCTATTTTGCTCAAGCTTAATGAGCTCTCGCAGTAGAGTTTTACTGCAACTGCTGCAACAAAAAAGCTTAGCAATGCTGGCCGACCAACAATACCAATCCGCCAGTAAACCAGAGGCCAAAGCGTGAATGCCCTAAGCCAAAGCTGGCAGCAGGCTTGGCTCACTTTGGGCCAACTGCTGTATTCCGGTGGCTGGGTATTAGTGCTGCTGCTGGTGATTACCGCATTGTTAAGCAGCTTACTACTAGAGCGCTATTGGTTTCGTTTTGTTTCCTATCCCCAGTTATTGATTAACTACCAGCGTCGGCTGACGCAACAGCAGTCAGCTAAACATCTCCAAGCAGCCTACTGGCTAAGCCTACGTTGCGATATGGAATTGAAGTTAAACCAACACCTTAGCTTAATTAAAAGCTTGGTTGGCCTATGTCCGCTGATTGGTTTGCTAGGCACTGTAACCGGGATGATTCACGTGTTTGATACCATGGCCTTAGCCGGTAGCAGTGATCCAAAGTTAATGTCGGCAGGCATTGCTCGAGCAACACTGCCTACGATGGCGGGGATGAGCATTGCCTTAATTGCTGTTATCAATTTTACTTATTTGAAACGTTGGAGTAGCCGCAGCAAACTTTTTCTGCAACAACGTCCGCAGCATTTAGCGAAAGGAAACAGCTAATATGAAGCGACGTGATTTGCTTAATCGCCCAGAAGAAGAGGCGGAGATAAATCTAACGCCGATGTTAGATATCGTTTTTATCATGCTGATTTTCTTTATTGTTACCAGCAGCTTCGTTAGCCCCAGCAGTATTGACGTAACAACACCGGTGGCACAAAGTGCCGAGCAAACGAGTAATAACGCGGTTCTACTTAGCCTTTCCGCCGATGGCAGTGTGCAGTTAAACGGTCAAGCTAGCGATGTACGCTTAATTAAAGCCAAGCTAATACAACTTAAGCAACAACAACCACAACTAGCGGTGTTGGTTCAAGCCGACCAGCAGTCAAGTACTGGCCAGCTGGTGGCCGTTCTCGATCAACTCCGCTTAGCTAAAGTGCCTTATAGCCTAGCCGCTCAAGCGAGCCAGCCTTAATGTGGCGAATTCTGCTCGCGCTTCCTACTGGCACAGTATTAGCTGCTAGCTTGTTTATTCTACTGGCGGAAGTATCAGGGTTTAACCAAGCCTCTCCTCCCTCAGCCCCCAATATTAGTAATTTACAACTGTTTAGCCTGCGACAGACTAGTGAACCACAACATAGACAGCGTTTATTGCCAGAACCACCGCCTTTATTAGCGCCCCAAGACTTGCAAACCCCGCTTGATGCTGGAGCAAGCCAAAGCGACAACAATATTATTGATACAAGCTCAACACCTTCAATATCTAAGCTTTTACAGCCGTCGCTAACTCCACTCAGTTTAAGCTTACCGCATATAATTACTGATACCTCTAGCAGCGGAACTAGCGTTAGTTCAGCAGGTTTAGGCCAAGGTCCTCAGCTAGAACTGTCTATTCAAGCCAGTTATCGACATCGACCTGAATATCCAATGTCGGCTCAACGGCGCGGGATAGAAGGAGAGGTTGAGCTAGAGTTCACCGTTGATCAACACGGCAACGTTGTCGCTAACAGCATTAAAGTGATTCATGCAGAGCCTCAAGGCTTTTTTGAACAGGCCGCAATACGCACCATTGCCCAATGGCGCTTTCCAGTGAAAGCACAAAGCAATAACCCAGGCTTTGTTAGTCGGCAAATAATCGAGTTTAAGCTTAAGCAATGATTAATACCTTATGGGCACTATTAGCTTTATTGATAGCATTTAACCTTGCAGCCCAAGGTTTAAGTGAAAGTGAGGCCAGGCAGCTTAAAGCAGGGCAAGCTTTAATCCAACAGGGAGAGTTACCACAAGCAACATCTCACCTGCAGCAACTTAGTCAGCAATACCAGCAACAGCAACGCCAGTATGCCTTGGCGGTTTCTTTGCAATACCAAGCGCAAGCAGCCATAGAGCAACAGCAATATTCGGCCTCGCTTAACTATTTACTTGAATCCTATCAACTCAAGCAACTGCCAGAATCTCAGCAACAACAGGGCTTGTACAGCATTGCGCAACTGCAATTACAGCTACAGCAATGGGCAAAGGCCATTGATTCAATAAGTTCTTGGCAAAACCAGCAAGCCGCTAGCGATGTTACTGCAGAGTCGTACTATTGGCTGGCGAGCGCCCAAGCTAATTTAAGCCTTTGGCCAGCGGCAAGCCACAGTATTGAGCAAGCACTACAACGGCAATCAAGCCCGCTCTTAAGTTGGTGGGAACTTAGCGTAGCATTGCATAGCCAGCAACAACATTGGCGAAAGGCCATTGAAGGCCAGCTGAAAGTATTGCAGCTAGATCAACAAAATATAGATGCCTGGACCCAACTAGCGTCTTTGTACCTGCATAATCAGCAAGCTAATTCTGCTCTTGCTTATTTACAGCAAGCCTACAATAAAGGACTGTTTGCTCAGCCTTCGCAGTTTACTATGTTAATTCAATTACTCGCTCAGCAAGGCGAACCCTACCAAGCAGCGCGCTTGTTAAACACTGCCCTGCAACAAAAACAGCTAGCAAATACCCTTCAACAGCAGTCCCGTTTGTGCACACTTTGGTTGCAAGCAAAGGAATACTCCTTAACCGCCCCCTGTTTAACCCAGCTTATTCAGCAGCAAGCGTCTGGCACAAACTACCAACTACTGGCTTTTAGCCAAGCCCAGCTTGGGCAATTGGCGGCGAGTATCAGCAGTTATCAACACGCTAACCAATACCCTGATGCTAACCAAGCACAAAACTATTTGGCCCAAGGTTTGTTGTATATTGAGTTAAATCAGCTAGAGGCTGCCAAGCAAGTACTAAAAAAGGCGGCTACCTTTTCAGATACCGCCTCTTCGAGCCAACATGCTTTACGCTACATTGAGCAGCGCCAACTACATTAAGCTACTGACTCAGCAATGTGTTCTTCAGTAGCGTTTAGCTTTACTGGAGCACCCAGCGCTGGGCGTAATGCTTTAAGCACTTGGTGACGCGTAACCACACCCACTAACTTACCATTTTCTACCACTGGGAATACTTTCGGGCGGTAAACACTGCTGTTACGTAAGCGCTCTTCAAGCGGTTGGTGAGTAGAGCTTAACAAAACGCCAGAATCAGACACTGGGTATACTTGGGCTACATCAACACTCATGTACTCAGCTAGTTTCAATAAGTTGTGATTAGGTGCCACGGTCATAATATCCTTTTGCATAATGCTTGCTACAGTTGTTGTGCTTGGTTTGCGGTAATCTTCTAGCCATAGTTTGCGTAAGATTTCTAACTCAGAAATAAAACCTTGTAGTTCGTTACTCTCGTTTACAACCACTGCACCAGGCGCTTCTTGCGCTAATAAAGCATCGCAGGCACTTGCAATGGTCATGTCAGGGCTAAGAGCATTATCGGCAGGCGACATAATGTCAGCGACAGTCATAGTTTTAAGATTTTGCATAGTAGGTTCTCCAACAGGACCAGAAGTTTGATTTGGTAAAATAGTAAATGTTGCGGCAGTTGGTGTTGGTTTATTTGGGTTGCTACGGCTATAAACCGACCAGTAACCAAGACCAACAATAATTGCGCCGCCAATGATGTTGCCGATAGTGACCGGCAGTAAATTTTTCCAGGCAAAGGTTGCCCAGTTTAAGTGTTCATAAGCGCTAGCTTGCGTACCGATTTGCGCCCAAAATTCAGGTTCTGCCCAACTCTTAATGGCAATACCTAAAGGCACCATAAACATGTTAGCCACTACGTGCTCGAAACCGGTGCTGACAAACATAGCGACAGGTAGAATCACCAATGCGGCTTTAGCTGCGCTGGTAGTAGCGCTAAAGGTCATCCAAACTGCTAAACACACCAACAAGTTACACAACATGCCTAGTAATAAGGCTTGCATGAAGCCATGTTCCAACTTGTGATTAGCGATAGATAAAGCGTTTAAGCCCCACTGGCCATGGTCTAGCTGATACAATTTGGCTCCGCTTATCACTAGCACTAACAATAACGCGCCAACAAAGTTACCGAGGTACACTTTGCCCCAGTTAGCCACCATAGCGCGGGTATCTAGCTTGCCACTGGCTCGAGGGATAATAGACAACACACTACTTGTGAATAGCTCTCCGCCACATACCACTAACATTACTAAGCCCATGCTGAACGCCAAGCCGCCTAACAAGCGGCTAATACCCCAGCCAACACCCGATGAACCGGTAGTTACCGTGATATAGAATACGAAGGCTAAGCCAATGAATACGCCGGCACTTAAGGCCAAGCTCAGCGTTTTAGCACTGCTATTGGTGGCTTTCTTATATGCATACTGCTCAGCATACTGAGTCATTTGGTCGGGACTTAAAGCCGCTAATGGTGAGCTAGCGGCGCCACCGCCAGTGACCATTTTAGGAGCGGGTAAGCGCTCAACTTGAAGATGATTCATTTACACTAAAACCTGTAATAACAAGCAACTAAAGTCGCTAGTGGCTAAACGTGTTATTACCTTAGCGAGAATAACTTTCGCTGGTAAGCGGATAATTTTTATGACCACTATCAATACTTTTGATAACGCCTATGCTTACTATGGTCAGCAGGCAAACTAAGCCCTTAACTTTTCTCTTTGGAGCGACTAATGCGTTATTCTTTAAAACAGCTCACCGTTTTTGAAGCAGTGGCCACCCATGGAAGTGTAAGTGCAGCTGCAGATCACCTAGCCCTGACCCAGTCGGCAGCAAGCATGTCTTTAGCTCAGCTAGAAAAGCTATTAGGCAAACCCTTATTCGATCGCCGCGGAAAGCGCATGGTGCTTAGTCAGTGGGGTTTATGGCTACGGCCAAAAGCGAAACAATTATTGTTAGATGCCTTGCAGATTGAAGAAGGGTTTGCCGATCAGCATTTAGTGAGCGGTGAATTGCAGTTATGTGCCAGCCAAACAGCTGCAGAGCACTTGATTCCAGACCTTATCAGCATAGTTGATAGTAACTTCCCCCAGCTTAGAATTAGCTTCTCCGTAGAAAATACCGCTGAGGTAATTAATGGTTTATTAAACTATGACTATCAGTTAGGTGTTATTGAAGGCCGCTGTGACGACGATAGAATCGCCCACCAAGTATGGTGTAACGATCACTTGGTGATTGTGGCAGCTGCTCACCACCCTTACGCCAAACTTGAACGAGTAAGTGTTTCTCAGCTAGAACAAGCCAGTTGGGTATTACGAGAGCCTGGCGCAGGCACACGCCGAGTATTTGATAGCGCTATTCAAGGCACCATTGAGTCTTTGAAAGTACACCGCGAATATGAACACGTTCCGGTATTGCGATCCTTAGTGGCAAACAACAACTACCTTAGCTGCTTACCTTATTTAGATGTGATTAAAGCCCTAGAGTTAGGAGAGTTGGTGCGCTTAAACGTACCAGAGCTGAATATTGAAAGGGCACTATCGTTTGTATGGCGTAACGATACCTCGGAGAACCCACTGCGTGACTTGGTGATAACGGAAGCAAAACGAATGTTTAAAGTACAACAACTACATATGTAAGCGCAGACCTTACATAAAAGACTTGCTTTATATTACCGAACACCTTAAGTTAAATGATAATAATTATCATTTAACTTAAGGCTTATTATGCGTTTATCAATGATGCTTATTGCAGCGGCAAACTTGGCCTTTGTTAGCCAAGTACAAGCTGCAAATACCAGCAACGCACTAAGTGAAGTCGAACATATCGCAGTGGCCTTATCGATTTTTGCCACCGCGGCATTTTGCTTATGGTCTCTTCGAAAGATTAAACGAGCCTTAAACACGCCCTTGCCAAACACCTTTAGCAATAAATCGTCTGCAGCTAAAATCACTAAGCCCTCTCTTAGAGCCGTTTAACGCTAAATACTAGTGCCTACGTCTTGATAGACTTTTTGATATTGGTTTTGCGTACGCTGTAATGAAAATTCTTCAAGCACCCGTTCTCGCCCTGCTTTACCGTAGTCGATTAAGGTCTCGGCATGCGCTAAGGCTTGTTGAATAATTTGAGCCAAGCTGTCGCTATCATCAAAATCAAATAACCAACCGTTTAACTGCTCTTTCACTAGTACACCATTGCCACCCACTTTACTGGCTACTACTGCGCGTTTGTAGGCCATCGCTTCCATAATCGCTAACGACATGCCTTCTGTTTCTGAGGTAACAGCCAGTAGCTCAAAGCGGTTATAGATCTTGCTTCTATCACTTTCTAAGCCATGAAATACCACGGTAGACTGCGTTAGATGCTGTTGACTAAAGGTTTGTAGCTTAGGCATTTGGTCGCCAGTGCCAAAAAAGTGCACTTCCACCTTCTGCTGAATATCTTCAGGTAATAGAGCAACTGCCTGCAACAGGCTAATTTGATGTTTTAAACTCACCATTCGCCCTACGGATCCAATGCGCAAACGGCCATCTTGTGGATGCGGAATGATGTCTTGCTCTCGCGGCATTGCAATTCCGTTATCAATCACCGAAGAGTCAACATGCTCCCAGCCATTCACATCGTGAAAAATTTGCTGCCCTTCTTCAGACACAAAGCAAATACTGTCGATATAACGGCGGGCAAATTGATGCACTCTACGCCAGCGTTTAGTCGAGAGCTTAGCGGCACCATGTCGGGTATACACAATTTTGCGCTCTAGACACAAAGGCAAAATTGGCAGCGATACCATTAATACAGCAGGAGAGTGAATATGAATAATCGGCTGGTTGCGGTAGGCCTTCCATAAGCGCCATTGCACAAGGCCCTTCATTCCCCTAACTACGGTGACTTTGATACCTAAACCTTCCGCCACTGCAATCAAAGGGTCATCGTGATGGCCTAAAGAAATAATGTCTGGCTCTAAACCTTGTTCACGCTGTTCGATACATAAATCGATAACAAATCGCTCTGCGCCACCCACCTGTAAACTGCTCACCACATGAGATATCTTTTTACTTAACGATTTATTCACAATACTATTACTTACTTGACTATCCTTAGTGCCTGTATGATAAGTCAGTTACGAGTGAAGGAACACTCACTAACTCAAAGAAATTGTTAATTTTTTGTCGAAGGATTGAATAAATGAATGAATCGCTGCGAGTGTTGGAGGTTGTACAAAGCCTCGAACGGGGTGGTCGTACAGTAAGATTCATGACAACCGTTGAAGGCTTGCAAGAGAACGGGGTTTTTGTGCTGCCTGTTAGCTTTAAAGCTGCAAAGCTGGAATCTTGCCAACCAGAGGGCTTAGTGGTGCTTCACACCAAAGCATTCGATGGCCCCTGTATTATGTACAATTTGATAAAACTCATTCGCAAACACCGCATTAATCTGATTCACTGCCATTGCGACCGTAGTATGATTTGGGCTGGCTTTGCCGCTAAAATATGTGGCGTGCCTACGGTTCTTACCTTTCATCGCTCTATATTGCGTTATTACCAACGCAACAAAGTAAACCGTTTACTGATGCGTTTAACCAGCCGCTTTATTGCCGTGTCGGAGCAGCGCCGCCAGTTGCTCATCAGTAATTTAGGCTTAAGTGAGCAGCGTTGCTTAGCTAACCATGGGGGTATTGATACCCAGATTGAACATGTTGGCTTTGCTCGTGCTCGCCAGCAACTCGATCTGCCTAGCGACCAAATAGTGCTATTTAGTGCTGGCCACCTCGGGCGAATTAAAGGCCACCAAGATACCCTCAAAGCCTTTAAACAAATCAGTGATAAATACAACTGCCAGCTTTATATTGCTGGTAGCGGTTCAGCCAAAGACACTCAGGTAATTCAGCGCTATAGAGATGAAATGGGTCTGCAAGAGCAGGTGCATTTTCTAGGACAAATTAGTAACTCTTCTTTGTGGATGGAAGCTGCTGATATATTTGTACAGCCGTCTCTTGAAGAAGCCTTTGGTCTAGTGTTCATCGAGGCGGGTTTGCATCATACTCCGGTAGTAGCAACCAACGTTGGCGGAATACCTGACATTATTGTGAATGGGGAGACCGGCTATTTAGTGCCAGCCGCTAACCCTGAGGCTCTAGAACAGGCTTTAGTTAAGCTCATTGAGTCAAGCCAGTTACGTGACCAGTTTGGTGCTGCGGCTAAACAACGCATTGAGTCGAAGTTTAATAAGCAACATATGATCGACAAATACCTAAATACTTTTCATCAACTCATCATGGAAGAATAAGCGAGAGCGATATGGATAATTCCGCTATTACCGTTGTCATTACCCCGCGAGATAGATATTCGGGCATCATCAGTTGCATTCGTAACTTGTACCTTTGTACTGAGCACCCTTTTGTACTGAAAGTGATTGATCTGGACTATCCAACCTCGCTAAGAAAACAAATAGTGAAAGAATTGGAACAGCGCGACAACACTGAGTTATTAAGTTATGGATTAATCTCGCCAATTCAAGCCATGCAAAAAGTACGTCCGCTGATCGATACGCCTTACGTGATGTTTCTTGATAACGACTCTAACGTGACCCCTAATTGGCTGCCACCGCTGTTAGAGATCGCCAATTCAGACTCAAGTATTGCGGTTATCAATCCGGTTACCCTGGAAAAAGAAGGGGTAGATAAGGGTGCTGAGTTGCGCAACCACTTATTCACTAACGCAGTGCATACCATTGACTATCAAGGTGAAGACTACTTAATTGAACATAAGTCCTTCCGCCGTTCGCTGCCAGAGGAACTACCACAAGGTATTCAAGACAGCGAGATGTTTGAGTTGCATGGCGTATTATTCAGGACTAAGGCGCTATTAGATATTGAACTGCCTGATATGGTAATCCGAGAGCATATCGATATTGGTATTCAGCTGAGACAAAAAGGCTACAAAATAGTCACTCAACCAGACTCCGTGGTTATTTTTGACAACTTAGGTACTCGCATGGCGTGGTACGACATGAAGTTTTTCTTTTTCCGTTGGCACCCTAAATATACAGAAGCCTCTTCACGCTTATTTGAACAACGTTGGGGTTACCGCTTTTACTCAGAGCAAGCTATGTACTTGTGGGTTTTTCGTCGCAAAGTATTTTTGTTTTCGCGCTGGGTATACATTCCGGTCAATGGCGCCAATATGGCGGTACGCATTGCCACTAAGTTGCGTTCATTTATTAAACCGGTGTGGGACCCCATTAAAGGTGTAGAGGAAAAAGCCTCTCCAGCTCCGCTCAGTATGTTTTCGAAAGCCAAATAAAAAAGCCCGGTTGAACCGGGCTTTTTTATTTTAGCTGTTATCTAGTCTAACGAGACACTACCGTTTATATCTGAATGTTTGCTGCTATATAGCTTATGTGGAAACTGTTTCTCTAAATGTACTTGGTCTGATTGGGCAATAGAGCGAGAGAAGCGTAAGTGCATCTTGCCGTCAGAATTAAGACCTTTCACTAAACCAACCACCTTGCGGCCGCGCATCATTTGACGACAATCATGAATAAATGAACTTGGAACATGCCCTTTAATGACAGTGACTTTGCCCGAGCGTAATTCACATACAAAGGTATATTGAATATGTCTTAGACGAAAAACCAATACTGCTAATGCAACCAAGCCGATGATTATGCTGATAGTCAAAAAAACACTCCCTGTGTTCAGTTAGTAGGCACCATTACTCAATACCTCAACAGATATTGAAATGAATAAACTCAACAAGGGTAAACTTTGTAGTATCAAATAACTAGGGCTAAGCTCAAATTCAAGATACCAATCAACCATTTATACTCAATCTGATAACTTGATCAACATAATTATGAAACATCTAGCCCTGAAAACAGTTTCAGAGAAAACTAAACAAAAGCTAATATAATCATATTTACGGGCTGCAGAAAGCGTTAAGAGGGAGATAACGGTAAAGCATAAAAAGCTGCCCAGATGGGCAGCCTCAGACATAGCTTATTTTTTGATGCCTTCAATCACCAAGTCCATCGCAACCGTGGTTGAACTTGGACCTAAGTTTGTAGGAATGCCAAAGTCCTTCATTACCAACTCTGTAGAACCTACAAATCCAGCGCGGTAGCCACCCCATGGGTCTTTACCTTCACCAACTTTAGTGACGTCAATCACTATCTCTTTAGTCACACCACGAAGGGTAAGTTGGCCGTATAGCTTGCCGCCATCGTCGCCACTGGCTTGGTACTTAGTGCTACTAAAGCTAGCTTCAGGGAATTTATCTACCGCTAAAAAGTCGCTACCACGAATGTGCTTATCACGCTCCGCATGGTTTGAGTTAACTGAAGTAGCATCAATCTTCACATTAACCGTCGTCGCTTCTGGCGCTGCTTGGTCATAGCTAAAATCACCGCTAAAGGTATCAAAACGTCCCACAACAAAACTGTAGCCTAAGTGATTCACTTTAAAACTGATTGAAGCATGTGCGCCACGAGTATCAATGGTGTAATCGGCAGCGCTGGCCGGTAAGGCCAATCCCATTGTGCTAGCAAGTAGCAAAGCGGCTTTTAACTGTGTTTTCATTTTTTGTCCCTTTTAGTCGATTTACTTAGTGGGTTTTAACATCCGAACTAAGGTGCTGTCTTTGTCTATAAAATGGTGTTTAAGTGCTGCTAACGCATGGCCAGCAACTAAGGCGATTAATGTCCACGCTAGAATTTCATGAACATCTCCAGCCAGTTCTTCTTGTTGATTGATTCCAGTCACGGTTGCAGGGATCTCAAACCATTCAAATACCGAAATGGCGCGCCCATCGGCAGTTGAGATCAAGTAGCCCGAAATCATTAAACAAAACAGTATTAAATAAAGTAGGAAATGGCCTACTTTAGCGCCGGTTTTTTCCCACTGCTGATGATTCTCAGGGCTTGCTGGGTACGGATTAAGCCCACGCCACAGCAAACGAAACAACATCACCATAAATAACAATATACCCACGCTTTTATGGATCATTGGCGCAGTTTGATACCAGCTAGAATAGTAATTAAGGTCAACCATAAACAAGCCTAGGCCAAAAAGCCCAAATACACTCAACGCTACCAGCCAATGTAAGCCAATAGCTACCCAACCATAGCCTTGTTTAGTATTGCGAATACTCACCAGCTCTCCTTGTACATCGTTCAACAAACTCTTCTTTTTATAGCATCGCTTAAAAAAGCGTCGAAAAAAATTGAATTTTATGTGAAAAAGCTTTCGAACAATTAGAAAGAAAATCGCTTTAAAATTTACTTTTACAGCAAAAAACCAACAATAAGTGAAGATAAGCTCTATTTATTTTCAGTTTTATCGATTTCTAAAGCTAGCAGCCAGTGGGATTTCTGTCTTCTAATCAAGCGTTAACTGACAAGCGCTTAAGAGAGATTGTGGGTCACTTTAGCGGTAACACTGCAGTAACAAAATATTCATTTTACCTACTATACTTTTTACTGCACATTTTGCGTGTCTCGCAACCGCGAGAAAATCAAGAAGTTGGGCTGATCAGTCCCGATGAAATAAGGCTTGGAGCAAGCTTATGAAACGATCACGCTATGACGATATGGACGAATGGGAAGAAGAAGACCTGAGCCATAACGCAAAAAGTCACAAAAACCAACGCGACAAGGCTCGTGCCCGTCGTCGCATTGATGAATACAACGAACGAAAGCAGTTAGAACGATACATTGATGAAGACTATAACTAGTCTCAACTAATACCAAAGGGAGTATTTACTCCCTTTCTTTTTACTGCGCATTGGAGAAATGCCTATGCAAACCATCATTCCCTACCTTAATTTTGCCGGCAAAGCCGAGCAAGCCTTGGATTTTTACCAACAGTGTTTCGATGGTGAAGTGATAGCCTTAATGCGCTTTAGCGATACACAAACCGATATGCCTATTCCCAGCGAGTTGCTTAACAACATAATGCATTGTCATTTTAAAGCCGGAGAGCTGGAATTTATGGGTTCTGACGGCATGCCCGGTGAGCAACTTAAAAGTGCCGGTAATATAGAGCTAAACCTAAATTTTAGCGATTTAGCCCACCAGCAAGCGATGTTTAACAAGCTCTCGGAACATGGCGAAGTCATCATGGGGCTGCAAGATACTTTTTGGCAAGCGCGATTTGGCCGAGTGTGCGACCAATTTGCTATCAACTGGATGCTTAACTGCCCATTAGCCTAAGTACTTTACATGCCGCGTTTACGGTAAAACTGCGCAGGGTCTCCAGGGCTATCTTGAAACAGTTCAAAAGACTTATCCGCAATCATCTCACCAGCTAACTCCAAAGTCATTCGCCAGGTACCTAACTTATTACTAATCGGTGGCCAAATGGTATCACCCAAGTAAAAGTCCCAATCATTGCTGCGCACATATTCTTCCCCATCAAAGGGAGCCATGATTTGGCCATCGGAATCAGGAATATCAGGGTGGTAAATGCAGTAACGCACCTTTTGGCCTTTGGCTTTTTTAATGTTCACAATAAGGCCAAATTCTACATCTATTTGCGCTTCAACCTGAGTCGTAAACTCAGTAATCTGCGGCAGCGCTTTGGTATCGCTGTCCCACTTATTATAAATTCCAAAGCTGTGTAGCTTTACTTGGTGCTTTGCTTTCGCCATATAACAATAACTCGGTTTATCCCTTAACAAGCCCACTATTTTAACGCAAGCGCAGCGTGTTCTGCTATTACAATCCTTTCCCCACCATGGCAGAAGGTGTAGGCTAAACACTTAAGATTTGAACTATTGATAAGCCATTATCAACTCGTGCCTTCAAGGAAGAACCTATGAAAAAGCTATTTGCTGCCAGCTTAGTCGTTGCCAGTTGTTCACTACAAGCTGCCCCTATCAATGATTTGCTAGAGCTCAATAACAGCGAACAGCAAATGCAGATTATTCGCACCAATCTCAATAAAGCATTGATTCGTCAAAACCCACCGCTGAGTAAATTTGAACCGGTACTTAATCAATGGGCCGAGACTTACCTCACTTGGGATGAAATGAAACCAAAAATTGCAGAGGTATACTTAAAGCACTTTACTGATGAAGAGTTGGAGCAATTGGTGGCTTTTTACAAAACCCCTGTAGGGCAAAAGAGCCAAGCGCTTAATGCAACCTTGATTCGTGAAACCGCCTTAGCCAGCGCAATGGTCGCTAAAGGTCATCACAAAAAACTAGAAGAGATGTTGCAACAAGCCGCCGCTGAAGTGAAACAGCAGCAAGAAGCTGCGAACTAATTAGCAAGCAACCAACAACGCTTGTTGGTTGCTTTATTCTTTTTTACGCCGCCACTTTTGTGCTTTGTAAGCGGTTTTGTAAGAAGTGCAGTAGCATGCCGTATAAAGGTACAAACAAAGCGATATTCACCGCGAGTTTAAAACCGTAATCTACCCAAGCAATTTCTAACCAATGTTCCGCCATAAAGGCATCGCTGCTGGCATAAAAGGCCACCGCAAAGAACAAAATGGTATCCACCAAGTTACCAAATACACTCGAGCCAGCAGGGGCTGCCCACCAGTATTTTAATTGGCGTAAGCGATCAAACACCTTCACATCAAGTAACTGCCCCACCGAATATGCCAAGAAGCTTGCCAAAGCGATACGTGCCACAAACCCATTCCAAGCTAATAAGCCCGCTAAACCCTGATATTCGCCCTGATAAAACAATACCGAGACCAAGTAGCTCACCAACAAGGCGGGAAACATAGCAGTGAAGATGATTTTACGTGCTCGGCTGGCACCAAACAAACGCACCGTAAGATCTGTTGCGAGGAAAATAAACGGGAAAGTAAACGCTCCCCACGTGGTATGAAAACCAAATATGGTGAAGGGTAATTGCACTAAGTAATTGCTGGCGGCAATGGCCACAATGTGAAACAAAGCCAAAATAAGAACACTGCGGCGCTCGGCCTCAGTTAATTGTAAAAACCACATATTGTTACGACCTATCTTTTTGATGATTGGGGTAAGAGAACCCAAGGGCGCAGGAGTATTCCACAAGCGCTAGCAATCTGCAATAGTTAAACAACTAGTCAAGAAAACAGCACAACATTGTTTTTTTGGTGATAACTAACAGTTTTTGAGCAAACACTCTTATCAAGACTTCGCTCCATGCCCTTTCTTGGTTAAACTGCGCTATTGCCCTGCCTAGCGGCGGCGCCTACTCACTTATTAAACAGTAGGCTTATCTAGCTTATTAAAAGGATGCATTTTGTCTGGCTTATTGCGGATCATCTTGATCGATACTCACCTTAACGGTGTAGTAGAACTAAAACTCGACCAACACAGTAACATTTGTGGAACCAATGCCTCGGGTAAAACCACCCTGCAGCGTCTTATTCCCGTGTTCTATGGTGAATACCCTAGCCGAGTTGTACCTAGCACCCGTGATAGTTTTGAACGATGGTACTTGCCACGAGAAGCCAGCTACATCATTTACGAGTATGAGCAATATAACGGCCAGCAAGCCCAAGTGGTATTGTCGTCGGGTCGTGAAGACCAAGGGGTAAAATACCGCTTTATTGGCAAACCTTTTGTGCTCGAAGACTTTGTTGAGAAACAAGACGAGCAAGGCACCTGGTTTTTAGCCCCCGCGAAGCTTGGCCAGCATCTTAAAAAGCTTGAATTTAATGGTGCTCAACTCGCCACTACTCGCTTTTTAAATACTCGTGAATATCGCGCCATTATTCAAAATGACCGCAGCCTACAAAATGCTGGCGATAGTGACTTAAAAGCCTACGCCCGCCAGTTTGCTATGTGTGACCCTAAACACGGCTTACGTCATATCGAAAAATTAGCCAAGGCGGTGCACTCTAAAGAAGGCAAGATGGAAACCATCAAATCGATGATTGCCGCCATCTTAGAGGAAGAAGGCGTGACACTAAAACCCACTTGGGTTGACGCCAACAAAGCCCAAGCCTGGATCCAAGAAACCCGTCTGATTCAGCAATTCGAAATTATTCGCCCTAAATTTGTAAAGCTTGAGCAAATTCACCAGCAGTTACTAGCTAGCGAAGCCCAACTCCTACAACTAGATACCAGCCTACAAAATGACGAAAGCGAGCTATTTGCCCAAAATGAGCAAGCGCAACGTCAGCTCAATCAGCTGAAACATGAACTCAGTGAATTAGAGCAACAATGGCAAAACCAGCGAGAGCAGCTAAACCAAGCCGTCTCTAGCGCCAATGCCGATGTAAATAGCTTTGATAAACAACTTAATCACATCGAAGATGATTACCAAGCTTGGCAAGACAAACAGATTGAAGAAGCGCTTAAAGCCGTTGAGCAACTGCCACAGTGGCGTGAACAGGTTCGCGAAGTAAGCGAGCGCCACCAGCTACTCACCGAGCAGCACAGCGATATTGAAGCTCACTTTAATCAGCGTAAAAGCGAGATTAACGAGCAGTTAAACACCGCGTTAAACAAACTGCACAAAAACAAAGATCAGTTACAGCAGCAGTTAAACCAAGAGAAACAACAACAGCAAGCAGAATTGAGTCGCGAGCAACAACAGCAGCAAGCGCAGTTAAGCCAGCTAGAAACCAAATTTCAGCAACAACAGCATCAGCACCAATTAGAGCTGGCTCAGCTAGAAGCTGGCACCTTGCAAATGGGTTATACCGAAGATGAAAGCCGCCAGCTTAACATCATGGATAATCGCCTTGATGAAGCCAGCCAGCAACAGCAACTATTATCTGGCCAATTACGCCAACACTCAGAGCAGCTGCAAGCTCTTAAGCAGCAACGCCAGCAAGCCGACCAGCAACTTGCTAGCGCTAGCCAAAATAGTCGCCAACTAGAGGGAAAACTTAGCGCCTTAAAAGGTAGCTTACAGCCGGCCGATGGCAGCTTATTGGCTCATTTACGCAGCGAACACCCTCAGTGGGAACAAAGCATTGGTAAGCTGATCAATCCAGAGCTGCTAAACCGCCGTGATTTAAAACCTCACAGCGATGACAACAGCAATAGCGTATTTGGCTTAGCGGTCGATTTAAAAGCCATTGAAGCGCCAGAATGCGCCGCCACCGAAGAACAAATAAAACAGCAGCTAGAGCAAGTGCAGCACGCTTTTCAAGAGGCACAAAAGCAACTGAAGCAAGCTGAAGCCGAGCTCAGTGAAGCCAACAAAGCGGTGCAACAGCAAGATTTAAGCGTAGCCGAAGCCACTGCCACTCATCACAACAGCGAAGATAAACTAAAACGCTTACAAGAAGAAAAGCAGCTACTCAAAGAGAGCTTTTCAAGCGCCCTTAAACAGCGCCAAAGTGAAGCGCGCGAGCAGCAGACCAAACTTAAAAGCTACCTGCAAAACGCGCAGTCTCAGCATCAAGAGTATCTCGAAGAGATCCGCGAACAACATCAAGAAGCCAAGTTAGAGAAAATGGCTTGGTGGGAAGAAAAAGTAGACGCCCTGGCCGAGCAACTAAGCCAAGCACAAGATGCCGTAAGCCAGCGCCAAGCTCAGGCTAAACAAGCCTTAAAGCAATCTGAACAGTGGTATCGTGGCGAACTACAAGCGCAAGGTTTAGACGACCAATTAATCGTTGATTTAGCCAAACAAAAACGCCAACTTAATCAGCAAATTCAAGATGCTGAGCAGTATCGTGATGAAGTGAGCGAGTACAAGATTTGGCACCAGCAAGTCTGGCTAAATCAAAAACCTCAGCTTAATGATGCACTGGCAAAAGCTCGCCAAGAACAAAGCACCGCTAAACAAGCCCTTAATGAGCAACTCGCTACCTACAAGCAACAGCGAGATACTCAGCAAGCTAGCCTAAGCCAGCTCAAACAACAGCTTGAGCAAGTACAGCAGCAACATGCACACACTCAGAACCTATTACGCAAAATAAAGCAGTTGGCCTTAGTTGCTCATCCGCAGCATAAAGCTGAGGGCGACGGCAACGGTGGGTCTGCCGCAGAACGAACTCGCCAAGCTGAGCAGCAAATTCAGCAACGTAACCAACAACTAGAACAAGTAAATGAGTCGGTACGTCACTTCGATAGCCTATTAGCTCAGCAAGCGGGCTCTGATCTTAGTGAAACCTGGGAACGCTCGCGCGCCGCTTGCCGTAGGCACAGCGAAGACGGTGAACCAACTCTTGCTTATCGTGAGCTGGTGCCGCATTTATCAGAACTGCTGAACGGTTTAGTGCCACAAAAAGTACAAGGGCTGATCGACCATGGTCGCAACCTAGGCATGAGCATTAGCAGTTTCTACCAGAACTTGAGCGACATCGACCAACGCATTCTTAGCCAAAGCCGCCGAATTACACGCGAAATTGGTGAAGATTTAAGCCTTGATGGGGTGTCTGATTCTGCAGTAATTATTCGCTCTAAAATTAGCGAGCTAGAGTTTTGGGACGAGCTAAAAGCTTTTGTAGATAACTTCCAGCGCTGGCAGCAACAAGGCTTTAACCAATTACCAAACGAAGACTACGCCAACAGCATGCGTGTTGCCTTAGACATTATTGGCCGTAGCGCGCTTAAAGAGGGCGTTTCTCGCTTATTGCTGATTGAACTTACCTTGCGTGAAGGCAACAGCGATTTGGTGATTAGAACCGACCGCCAACTCAACGAATCCAGTAGTCATGGTATGGCCTACCTTATTTTGTGTAAGTTTTTATTGGCCTTTACTCGCTTATTACGTGGCAACGCTGATACTTATATTCACTGGCCGATAGATGAACTAGGCACCTTGCACCAAAGCAATGTGAAGAAGATTTTTGATGCCTGTGACCATAACCAAATTCGTATTTTAGGCGCCTTCCCTAATCCAGAATCTGAAGTATTGGATTTATTTACCCACCGCTACATTATTAACCGCGAGAAGCGTCAGCTTCAGGTGGTGCAGCCACGGGTAAACTTACTCAAAGAAAAAATTAAAGCTGCGCAAGCCGCTAAAGCCACCCAACAAACTGCTAGCGAGGCCGAACTATGAGCAAACTAAGCGCCACTGGCATGAGCGAAACTGGCCGAGTATTAGAAGCCTTGTTAAGCGGGCAGTTTATTTGCCAAATTAGCGATGAAGATGGTTATGCCTTTTTGGCACAAGAAGCCAACCGCGAACGTATCGATAGCCACTTGCATGTACTTAACCGCCGTTTAGCTAGCGCTTGCGAAGGCGAATTGTATTTTTGCGCCTATCGCGAGTTAGGCGATAGCGAACACAAAGTGATTAGCCAACAATTTAGTGATATTGCCGGTAGCTTATTACCGCTCACCGAGTGGCTAATTCTGAGCCAAGAAGCACAGGGCCAAGACGCCCCCATTAGCGCAGGTGTCGCTTTACGTTTAAGTGAGCTGCAAACCGTAGTGGAAGATACGCCAGCACTGCGAGAGCAGTTAGCTAAAATTTCCCAATATAGGTTGTTTGGCTCTACTAGCACGCAAGTTGACGGCCAATTAAAACAGATTTTTAAACGGCTATGTGAGCAAGGCTATTTGGTGCGTCCTAACCAAGAAAAGCAAATTTATATTGCAACAGCAAAAGTGGATTACATTTTTGAAGTGATCAGCTTTATTGATGAAGCCGAAGGTTTAGGCTTAGAACAGCAAGCCATGGATGCGATAGGTCAGCAGGAGCCACTACTGTGAACCAACACCTGCAACAAGCCGGGTTAAAACTGTTTAAGTTACTGGCTCGCCATGGCGAGAGCTTGATGCATGCTTATGTGAACGGCAAGTTGGATGAAGCCAAACTTGATAGCAAACAAGTTGAGTCACTGCTTAAAGCCGGAGTTATTTGGCGTCCTTCTGCCGACGAAGGTTTGATTTTAAGCTCTAACCTGCGCTCATTGCTCGAAGAAGCACTAAGCGATACTCGTAATCGCCAAATTGACGCCAACGTTGGTTCACGCCTAGAAACAATTAAAACCCTCGCCGCGCATTATAAAGAAGCCCTACACATTGGTGACTTAGCCGCTGCGGACGTTTATCTCAGTGATTTAAACGAACATAGCTATAGCCTTACCGAAAGCTTGCGACACAGCTCTAGGGTACTTTGGAGCCGTATTAACAATGAGTTTGGTTATGTACCAAGCTTAAGCGCAAAAATTCGCGAGAACGAACTGGCTCAACAACAAGTAGGTGAATTGCTCGACAGTTTATCGCTGCTAAACTTTGATACCTTGAGCCAAATTGCTGGTGATATTCGCGAACTGCGCCGAGTATTAGCAATTAACTTAAGCCAAGCAGTATTTGACTGCACTCAAGAACTGGCGGTGGTACAGACGCGACTGCTGACCTTATTAGGACGTTTTCGTGAGCTACGCGGTAAATCTCGTTTGCTAAAAGGCTTACAGCTGTTTCATGCTCAGCATCCAGATTTTAGCCCACAAGATCCCACCAGTCAGGTAGACGTTGCGAGCTTATTCAACAAAGCACCTGCCTTACTTAACAGCGCCAGCGTTGATATTCAAAACCCTGAACACGAGCAAGACTTACTGCATGCTGTAAGCCAAATTCACTTACAGCGACAACCCCATAAACTTGATGGTGAGCCAGAGCATGCTGTCTCTCTCGCCAGTGTTGATGAATTCTCTTTGCAAGAGCAAAGGATTAAGCAAGACGTTGAGGATTACTTACTCGGCGTTATAGAAAGCGCTGCAGGGCAAACTGCATTAGAGTATTATCAGCAGCAGCAATTATCTTGGGATGCCGAAGCGTGGCTCTATCAAGTGTGGGGCAGTTATCACGCTTTGCCAGAAGAACAACGCGATTACTTTGCGCTAGACCCAATCGAAGATCCACATCCCATTTTTAGTGGTAATAGAATTGTTCGCGACCTGCAAGTTTGGCTGAGATAATCAGCTAAACTATTGTCTACTGTGACTAATTTGCTTAGTCACAGCCTTGCCGACTAGATCGACTGTGCCTATATTTGAATACAGTTACTGACAGATAGCCGACAGATTTATTTGACTGATTAGTCGATTATCTTAGAATATGCCCACAGTTGAGCCTAGATGTATTAGGAATTAAAGATGAAAGTAGTTGATTTTATTAAGAAAAAACGTGAAATGCTGGCTCAAAACCCATTTGAACTTAAAGATTGGTTGTCTCCAGCCATTCGTGATTATTGGATAGAGTTTCTTAATAAAGCCCATCACCATCAATTAGTTAACTGGGTAAAAGAGCACCAGCTAAGCTCCAATGGCGAGCAACAAGCTAGCTTTAAAGAAACGATTGAGTTACACCCAAAAGCTGAAGCGCTGCTAGAAGAGTTATCGATGCAGTTAGGCGAAGAGATTCATATTGGTGAGTGGTTAAGTGTCACTCAAGACCGAATCAATCAGTTTGCCGATGTGACGAAAGATCATCAGTGGTTACATACCGATCCTCAACGCGCGGCTGAAGAATCCCCCTTTAAATCAACCATTGCCCACGGTTTTCTCACTCTGTCTTTATTGCCAGCCTTAACCGAGAGCGTAGATCCAGACAAGCCGCTTTACCCTTCGGCTAAAATGATGGTGAATTACGGGATTAACCAAGTGCGTTTCCCTTACCCAGTAAAGGTGAACAACCGCATTCGTGCCCGCACCCGTTTAACCCGTGTATCGCCAATTAAACGTGGTTTAGAGTTGGTAAAAGAGATTACCGTTGAAATCGAAGGTTGTCGTCGCCCAGCTTGTGTTGTGGAATCGGTGGTTCGTCTCTATTTTTAATCGTTTTATCTCGCTATGATGGTTCACGTTAGGTATTAAGCACAAAGGAGCTTAACGTGAACTCAGCGCATTCTCATACTCTCTCGGTTCAGCAACATACTCATCAGCAGCGTCCTTCCTACCAATACCTTGTAAGTCAGCCTAGTCAGTTAGACTCTAATACTGCTTATCCTTTAGTGTTGTTTTTACATGGTCGCGGTGAAATAGGCCAAGACATGCAGCACTTGTTAGAATTTGGGCCAAATGCCTATCTACAGCAGCATCACCTAGACGCCATTTGCATCACCCCGCATGTGCCCGAGGGTCGAGAAGGCTGGGCGATTGCCGAGCTCATTAGCTTGCTCGACGAGATTGAGCAACAATTTAACATCGACAAAAACCGTATCTATTTAAGTGGTTTAAGCATGGGTGGATTTGGCGCAATGAATCTAGCCCTAGCCCAACCAAGGCGCTTTGCCGCGCTAAGTGTGTTGGCCGCAGGAGATCCAAACCGTTTGGCACCTTGGTCGCTAAAAACGCCACCGCGACCAGTATGCGAAGAGCTCTACCAACGCCTTAACCACTTACCTATTTGGTTAGCGCATGGGCTAAAAGATGAAGTGATTCCGGCTGAGTTTTCATTGGAATTAGCCGAAAAGCTCGCCCACATGCCACGCCAAGCCATGCTGCAAACCACTTGGTATCCGCAGCACCCACATAACATTTGGCAAGACCTCTATAACAGCCCTAGCTTTTGGACTTGGATGTTTGAGCAGCACAATAGCGATTACCACTTACCCACCAACCAACAACTAGACCTTAGCGCACTCGCTGGAGGCTATGGCAATCAGCAAGACTACGTCACCATCGCAAACAGCGAAACACAAGGCCTCCGTTTGTTATGCAAAGATTTACAAGACAACGAACTTAGCTTTAACCTCTATCCAGTGGCTAGTGACCTGGCGTTTTGTGAAATTGGCTGTTTGCGTTTTATCCAGCAACAGCAAGGCCCTACCCAACTGGCCTTAACTCGCCTCACCTTGCTCGACAAATTTACATTAGACAAAACCAACTAAATAACTCGCTTGCTGTAACTTTCGCGCTGAATATCCACCACTTCAGCGCTTAAGCTTTTCACCATGTTTAGCTGAGGTGACAAATGATCCACTATTGCCTCCGTTAACGCCCGCTTTGTGCAGTACTTCGCCCCGAAAAGATATGCAGGCGAACATGTACAAAGCTATGTTCATCTAAACCGCTGAGTAAATCTGGGTAAGCAATCGCGCGCAGTTTTATTGATGCTTCTTCAAACTCGGCACTGTCTTTTAATACCTCGAACAAGCTCAAAAGTACCTGATCAATATTGAATGTGGCGGGAAGATCTTTGGAATACTCAACGATACAATGTGGCATATTTTAGGCTAAGTCCTTGTCTGTATTTTAGGGTTTACAAAAGGTGGAATTAATTAGTCATACAATTTAACAAAAAACCCAAGAAAAGATTGATCTAGATCACATCGATAGATTAAGCTCGCTCAGATAATGCACACCCGTTTAAGCCGAGCGCTTTTTCACCTTTTTATTGGAATCACATACTATGAGCAATACTACTACCGCTAACCCAGCACCACTTGGATTAATGGGTTTCGGTATGACCACCGTTTTACTGAACATTCACAATGCTGGCTTTTTCCCGATTGATGCAATGATTTTGGCCATGGGCATTTTCTATGGTGGTTTGTCACAAGTAATTGTTGGCATTATGTGTTTCAAACGTGGTGATACTTTTGGTACTACCGCATTTACCTCTTACGGTTTATTTTGGCTAACCCTAGTTGGCTTGTTAATCATGCCTAAGATGGGCCTAGCAGAGCCAAGCCCACATGCGTTTATGGGTTGGTATTTAGCACTATGGGGCTTATTCACTGCGTTTATGTTTGTTGGTTCATTACGTTACCCAACCGCTAAACAAGTTGTATTTGGTAGCTTAACCATTTTGTTTGCATTGCTTGCACTGCGTGATTTTACTGGCAGTGAGCTGATTGGCACTATTGCTGGCTTCGAAGGTATCTTCTGTGGTTTGTCGGCTATCTACTTTGCGATGGCTCAAGTGCTTAACGCAGAATACGGCCGTACTATTTTGCCTGTTGGTCGCCCAGTGCAGTTTCGCCAAGACAACAGCTCGCCACTAAAAGTGGCTGCTTAACAGCAAACTGTTCAATTAAACCTGCTACCACGGCAGGTTTAACTGGCTCCGACTTGTCTTCAAGCAATGATTGCACGTCGTCAATATAAGCGTCTATCTTAGCCAAGATATGACGCTTTTGTTTTTTATTAGCCAGCGCAAGTACCTCGCTCATACTACCCGCCCACAATACTTGATTTTGCTTGAGTCTTTCCGTTAATCCTGGTGGCCACAGCTGCTCAGAGTTAACCATTAATACATAGAACTGCTGTTCAAAATTATCACTTGTACGCTGTTGCCCCAAAGAAAAGGCTAAGTACTGCTGCCATTTGCTTTGCACCGTATGCCAGTCTGGTCGCGTATCAATCAACTGCTTAGCCACTTGCTGAATAACTTGTTCTTGCTGGGGGCTTACACTACCTAACCAACGATCAACGCTTTTAGATAAGTGCTCAACGCGGTAGTCGTAATGACTTTGTTGACGATCGGCATCATCTCGCTGCTCAGCCAGTTTACTCATAAAATCGTTAAGTTGCTGCTGAGAAGCCGTTTGCGCCAGTTGAGCAACATCAAGATATACGTAAGAGGCCAAAACGCGATAGTGTTCACGCCACGCATCAACTTGCTCAAGCAACTGCGGCTGACTAATGCCGTTGCTTATTTGCGCCCTAAACAGCTTCAATTGGGCTAAGTAAATCGGTAGTTGTTCTCCACGATGCCAGTCTAACCACTGACTAAGCATGGGTTTGAATACTGCACGTTGCTCGCTATTCATATCCACATAGTCGTCGATATACCAATAGGCTAACCAACTCAGGTTGTTGTACACAAAACGCATACCGCAACCCGCTAGCACAAAGCTCAGTAACAGCACGCTAGACCAACGGAAAAACTTGTTTTGCATAAACACTCCCTTTTATTAGCAGACCCAGTAAATCATAAATAGTTCTCACTCTAAGGCTATTTAATTATTAAGGCTTGAGAGATTAATTCAAGCAGAGTAGATTAGCTCTACCTGTAGTAGTGGCGTAAACTTAGCGGCGCAATGGAAGCATAAATGACTGGTTTAATTCAAAAATTGTTACTGGTATTAGCAGTAATTACTGGCGCATTTGGCCTTGGATTAGGTATTAGTTACTGGCAACAACAGCAATTAGCAAGTGTTGAGTTTAGTCACTGTGAACAATTGCAAAACGCTAGCTGTGAATGGCAAGTCGCCGATCAACAATGGCAACTACAACTGCCAACGAATAGCTTGCCAGCAATGTTAGTGCAACAAATACAGCTCAGTACTAGTCAGTCAAACCCGCCACCATTAATGCTTAGTTTGCAAGGCGTTGAGATGTACATGGGTGAAGTCAGTATCAGTTTAGAGCCCAATGACAATGGACTGTACCAAGCCGACTTACTGCTGCCCATTTGTAATACTGGAAAAATGCGCTGGCGCGCTGAAATTGTGTCACTTGATCCTAAACGTCCTGTGGCCCTAAGTTTTGAGGTGGATAGTCAATGAAATACCTAGCATGGATAGCAGTGATAATAGTCAGCGGTTTAGCTGGAGTAATGAGCTTTCAATGGTTCTCAGCCCCGCCTGATCCCGCTACACAAACCGCTTCAGCCAGAGTGATTGCAACTGTACCAACCAGTCTATTTAAGATTGAAAGCAGTGATGGCCGTTTTAGCCAGCTTAGTGCCGACAAAAAGCTCTATATCGCTTATTTTGGTTTTACCCATTGCCCTGACGTGTGCCCTACTTCACTGGCAATATTGAGTGCAGCCTTACAAGAAGTGTCCGAAGAGCAACGCCAGCAACTACAAAGCTTGTTTGTTAGTGTTGACCCTAAACGGGATGACCCTGCTACGGTAAGCACTTACGCTGGTTACTTTCACCCAGACATTGTTGGTTTAAGCCCACAAGAAGGGCAACTTTTAGGGTTAACCCAAGCCTTAGGGGTTTATTACAAATACGTAGAAACCCCTGATTCACAACTTGAATACAGCGTAGACCACAGCTCTTTCTTTTATTTTCTCAATGCGGATGGAGAACTGTTAGCCAAAGTTCCTCATACCTTAGACCCTGCTCCTGTTGTCACCAAAATTCAGCAGCTACTCCCTCAATAACAAGGACTATTTATGCGACCGTTTTTGCTAATTATCAGCCTCTTATTCAGTACTTATGGTGTTGCTGCTGAAAGCTCAATAGCAGTTAAAGAAGTTTATGCTCGCGCCACCCCACCCAATGCTCCCACAAGTGCTATTTTTCTAAGCATGCATAATCAGGGAGACCAAGACATTAGCTTGGTGGCTGCAGCGACGCCTGCCGCAGGGCGGGTTGAATTGCATACAATGTTGATGGACGGCGATGTGATGAAAATGCGCCAAGTAACGGAAATAAAAGTAGCAGCCAACACAATGGTGGAGCTTAAGCCCGGCGGCTTACACCTAATGTTGTTTGATTTGCAGATACCGTTTAAAGAAGACGAAGAGTTGCAGCTAACTCTCGAATTTTCTGATGGCAGCCAACAACAACTGCTGGTACCAGTAAAGAAAGTAATGCACAAGATGAAGCATCACCACTAATACTAAAAGGGTTAGCCTAGCAGCTAACCCTTTTTCTACTCTGCAAGAAACCGATCTAGAGAAATGCCATAATCTCTGGGTGATACAGCGCCCTCAATCTCTTCGTGGCTATACTTGCTCAAATCAATGACTTTCACCTCTGTATGAGTATTTGTGGCGGCATTAAAAACCAGCTTAATAATGGGCTGCAAGGGTTTTAGCTCGTTGCGTTCAACCACCACCCCTAGCTTTTTCGATTTTAACTTAACCAGTGTACCTACGGGATAAACCCCCATACAACGGATAAACTTCTCGACGAGTACTTTATCAAACTGCGTGCCTACTCCACTCAGTAAGATACGGAACGCCGCTGTAGGTGGCATACCACTTTTATAAACACGGTCAGCGGTAAGAGCGTCGTAACAATCCACAATGTTGGCCATACGGGTGTAGCTAGACAATTGCTCACCTTTCAGCTTGTTAGGGTAACCTAAGCCGTCTAAACGCTCGTGGTGGTTACTGGCGATCTCCAGCATGATTTTGCTAATGCCTTCCTGCACCTTAAGAATATTATGGCTGTGTACAACATGCTCACGCATGATGACAAATTCGTCGTCGGTGAGTTTGCCAGGTTTATGCAGGATTTCGTCTGGTGTATTGATCTTACCAATGTCGTGTAACATTCCGCCCATCAATAATTGCTTTTGCACCGCCTTGTTCATATCTAATGAACGGCCAAAATACGCCAGTAACATGCCTACATTTAAGGAGTGCTCCATCAAGTATTTGTCTTTGGCCCTGATTTTAGCCAAACACAACATCGCACCACTTTGGTTTTCTAAAGAGTCAATTAAGCCTTCTGCGGCACGCTCCATCGGCTCAATGTCGATGGGTTCGCCTTGTTGTAGCTGCCTAAAAAATTTAGTTTGTAAACTTTTGGCTTCGTTAAACAACTTTTTGGCGGCAAGCTTTTCGCTTTCGCCGCTAAGTTTTTTAACCTTACTACTCGCGGAGTTAATTTCGGTGGTTTTTGGTTGGGAACTATCATCTTCAAAAACGCTACGAGACCAATCTACCGACACCACTTTTACCCCTTTGCGTTTAAGTAACTTTACTTGTTCGGCTTGGGTAATTCGGCCTGATTGGGCTACGCTGGTTTTTCCAGATTGACTGGTAATAGAGACCACATACATGCCTTTTTTTAAGGCATCAATCTCGATAGTTCGAATATCGGTTTTTGGGCTCGTCATACGGCTCAGTCATCACTCATATAAATACTATGTTCTTCCCTGAAGCAGGATTTACAATTACTTAATAATACTAAAGCAAACAAAGAAAATAGCCTGCTCTAAAAGTGTAGATTGTTATCGCTATCAAAAAAGGGGAACAAAATGTAAATTCTTTAACAAGTTTAATCAACTTGAGAATTAGAAAAATTTAGGTATTCAGCCGCTAGTTGTTGAATTTTTTCCCTATCTTTCTCTGAGAATCCTTGTTTTCTTGGCTCTAGGGATGAAAAGTTAAGGGTACCGACGATACAATCATCAATCAAAAGTGGCGTGCCTATATAGCTTTCTAAGTGCATAGCTTGGTAACAAGGATGTAAACACATCTCGGTCATTGCCCCTACTTGATGATAGGCCATTATTTGGGCTTTGCTAACTACATCAGCACAATAGGTCATATCCACTGGAAACTCGTCACCCGCTTTAACTAAATCTAGGCTGGAGTATGCGGCCAACACTTCATAACGGTTGTCTTGAATACGGCTAATAATGCCAAGTTGCATATCGAAGGATTGAGCTGCGGTTTTTAACCAATTTTGTAAATCCATGTTGCTCTCCTCAAATAAGAGTCAATTCCCTTATTTTGATTATTGTCATTTTAGCGTAGCTTTACTTGTTGTTTCAATGACGCTTAGTATACTTCGGCTTATGCAATCTCTCGATCTGTGGCGACTCATTATCTTCGCCAGTTTATTAATTCTTTTTATGCTGCTAGAAGTCTTCTGGCCTAGGCATACTCGGGTTATTTCTCGCAAACAACGTTGGCCAGCCAATTTAAGCTTAATAATGATTAATGGCTTAGTGATTAAACTGATTTTTCCCATCGGAACACTAGCCCTCGCCCATTGGGTCGCTCAAGACCAGTTTGGTTTACTCAATCAACTCCCCTTATCTCCTTACTTAAGCATTCCCATAGCCATTGTATTGCTAGATTGCGCCATTTATTGGCAACACCGTTTATTTCACGCTATACCGCTGCTATGGCGGGTACATCGCATGCACCATGTCGACCCCGATTACGATGTTAGCTTAGGCCTGCGCTTTCATCCCATTGAAATAGTGCTATCAATGCTGATTAAACTTGGCTTTATTGTGTTGCTGGGTGTGCCAGTAATGGCGGTATTTTTGTTTGAAGTCATCCTTAACGGCATGGCGATGTTTAATCACAGCAACTTAAAACTGCCGCTTAAGTTAGATGCCGTTGTCAGAAAACTACTGGTCACTCCTGATATGCACCGGGTACACCATTCGCGGTTTCGCCATGAACACAATGCAAACTACGGCTTTAACCTTTCCATTTGGGACCGCCTGTTTAATAGCTATGTGGCACAGCCTCAGCAAGGCCATTCTGGTTTGCGTTTTGGTTTAAGCCATTGGCCAAAGGCTGAGGATAACCAACAACTTAGCGGTTTACTTAGCCTGCCTTTTCGTTCTGCTAATAAAAAATAATCCTCTACAAAATACTGTCGACACCATGCGCTAGTTGTTCACTGGTGAGAGTTTCATTTTGCTGCTATATTTCAGCTCCGCTTGAGTAAGGACACAGAGATGTATAGCAGCTTATTAATGATTTTAGGTGCATTAATTGTAGGGTATGTCATTCCTGTAAAACATCCCGCCATTTTGGCCTCTGTTCGCCGACTAAGTAGCTGGATGTTGTACCTGATCTTGTTTTTAATGGGTTACGGCTTAGCCTTTATCGAGAATCTTGGGCAAAACATTGTTCAGTTATTTAGCCAAGCAGCCACCTTAGTCGGCTTGCTATTGGTGTTCAACCTTTCTACTTTGTATTTTGTGGGCCGCTACTTAGCCATGCCTAAGGCTGAGCCTCAACATCGAAAAAACAATAGCAAGTTGGCCATGTTTAAAGAACCGCTAGTGCTGATTGCATTATTAGTGGTTGGTTTATTAGCAGGCATAAGCTACCAACAAACCCTACCTGCTCAATCAGTATTGGCAGAATACGCCTTAATCATCTTAATCTTTTGCATCGGTATTGAGCTGCGCAGTGCTGGCATTAGCTTGCGTCAATTAGTACTCAATCGGCGTGGTTTAATTATTGCGCTAGTGGTAGTGGCTAGTTCACTGCCTGCAGGCGCACTCACCGCTTACTTATTTGATTTGCCACTAAATATAGGTTTAGCCATGAGCAGCGGATTTGGCTGGTACTCTTTATCGGGTGCATTGCTGAGCAAAGCCACAACACCACTGATTGGCAGCACCGCTTTCTTTGCTGATTTGAGTAGAGAGTTAATAACCTTGCTGCTTATTCCCAGTTTAATGCAGCGCTCGCCAGCGGCGACTATCGGTTACGCCGGCGCAACCGCCATGGACTTTTCATTGCCTATGCTACAACGCGCGGGAGGCAACCAATTAGTGCCTGCCGCCATCGCTAGCGGCTTTATCTTGAGCCTACTCTGCCCAGTAATGATTTTACTGCTAGTGAACCTAGCCTAGCGCTTAATGCCTATTAGCGCTGTTAACTGGGGCATAGTGATTAATCGTCAGATGTGGAATAGTCACCAATGGCTTTATCTAGTAGCTTTAGGTCTTCTGGGTAATCATGGCTTAATTGAAGTATCCAATCTTCTACGTTATCCCACCAAGCCGGTAACTCTGGCGATTGAATCTTATTGGCTAAACGTTGGATCCTCGCTAAGCCAATAGACCCTGCCGCACCTTTAATTTTGTGCGCTTCCGAGGCAATACCATCTTGGTCTTTGGCAAATAAATTGCTTTCTAAGATTTTCATGTAATCAGGCATCACCTGCTTAAACAGGTTAATACTATCGTTCAGCACTTTCACCCCAATGGTATCGCAAAACTGCTCCACCAAATCTAAATCAAGTATCGGTAATGAGCTACGGCTCAAGGCTTGCTTAGGGCTGATAACTTCTTCGACGGCGGCTTCTTCACCAATCGCAAATACCTGATTAAAACAATGCACCACTGCATTTTGGTTAATGGGCTTGTGAATCACATCTACCATGCCGGCTTTAGCAAACTCATTTTTGCTGTTTACAACATTAGCCGTTAGCGCGACCAATGGCGGCAAATCTGCTGCCTGATATTGCTGCTGCCATTGCTTGGCAATATCAAAACCGGTCATATCAGGCAATTGAATATCGAGTAAAACCAAGTCAAACATGTCTGGTTCAAAGGCCGCTAGCGCTTCTTTACCGGTCATGGCAACCACGACATAGTGGCCAAGTTTCTCTAGCAGTGCTTTAGCAATAGTGACGTTTAGCTCTACGTCTTCCACTAGCAAAATTTCTAATGGTGGATGATCAATTTGTTCCGCTTCATCGGGAATCGCGTCAAGCTTCACCACTAAACTCACGGTAAAACAAGAGCCTTCTCCCTCATAGCTCGTCACAGAAATATCTCCGCCCATAGCCCGAACCAGTTGGCGCGACACTGACAAACCAATCCCTGTACCAGTGGCCGATTTGCTGCCTTCTACCTGATAGTACATGGCAAAAATTTGTTCTAATTGATCTTCAGGAATACCCGGCCCTGTATCTCGAATACTAATATCTAGCTGTACCTGTTGCTCATCCACTGCCTGTGCTTTAACGGTAAGCTCAACCTCACCTTTTTCAGTAAACTTCACGGCATTATGCGTAAGGTTCCACAATACTTGGCGCAAGCGGGTTGGGTCCCCCACGATGCTTGAGGGGATAGGGCCGATTTGTTCAAACACAAAATCGAGGCCTTTGCTTTGCAACTGCATCTCGGTCAAAGTTTCGATATCAGTGACCAGAGCTTTAAAGTCCATAGGTTCTAACGAAACCGCAAAACGGCGACGGTCGAGCTTATCTAAATCAATAATATCGTTGAAAATATTCCCTAAGGTGGTGGCACTAAGCAAAATAGTATTTACATGTTTGCGCTGCGCATCATCGAGCGGGGTGTCGAGTAACATTTGGCTTAAACCCACAACACCGTTTAATGGCGTACGTAGTTCATGACTCAGTGTTGAGATAAACTGGGTTTTGTCGCGGTTGGCTTTTTCAATATTAGCCTGATGGGCCATGCGCTCGGTAATATCGCGACCAAAACCCAGTAAGCCTAAGCGATTACCGTTGCGCCCATAAAACGGTACTTTACGCAGCTCAAAAAAGGCTTTGCGGCCATCAGGGTACTCCAGCCATTGTTCGTAAGTAAGCTGCTCATCGTTATCAAACACTTGATGGTCGGTTTCGACAATTTTATCGGCGATATCTTCTGGATAAACGTCATAAGGGGTTAAACCGATGAGCTTTTTCTCCGAGCGCCCTACTAGCTGCTCTAACGCTAAGTTACAGCCAGAAAACTGACCTTGTTCATTTCGGTAATAGACTAAGTCTGGCGAGCTATCAATAAAGCTGCGCAGCAAAGCGGAGTGCTCTTCTAACTCTTGCTGAGCTTGTTGGCGTTGCTTAACCTCTTGCTCAAGGTTGCGAATGGCTTGGCCACGTGCCGCTTCCGCTTTTTCGCGCTCATCAATTTCATTGTTAAGCTGGCTAATGTTGGCTTTAAGCTTATTGGTTAGCTGTAAATCACGCGCCCGCATTTTCTCTAATTTGCGGATCATCTTACTTAAGCGCTGCCGTGAGTCCTCAATTTGCTCCACCACCACCGACATAAAAAACACCGCCCAAGGAGTAATAATCAAACCAAAAAACACCGAGCGAATAAGATCCACCGCCGAAACTTGTCCGGTAAGCGCAAAGGTCACACTCATTTGTATCGCTAAGGCGACCAAAATAACCGCGCTGGCTAAGCTGATGCTAAATTTAACAATGCCGAGTCGAGATAATAGATGAACATAATAAGTGGCTAAGTTCTTAAGAGGCGTCATTCCAGCCGATTCCTTTTCTTACAGACAGTAACCAAGGCTACTGACATCAAATCCATAGGATAAAGATGGTTAATATTAAACTAGGTTTTATGGTATAACAGCCCATCTTTTTTTCGAGTAAACCCAATGCGCTAAGTGAGTTGCCTTGCGCATTAAGCCTGTGGAGTACTAAGTGCATGTCTACTGTAATGCCTGACATAGCGAATTCAAGCCGCGCCCAAACCGAAGGTAAATTGGATTGGGTAGGCATGAGTCAAATTGAAATGCCGATTATGTTGGCATTTGAAGACCAAGCGCCTAGTCGCGTTAGTGCTCACATTGAAGCCTTTGTTAGCTTGGATGACCCACAGGCGAAAGGCATTCATATGTCGCGCCTTTATTTGATACTGGATCAACTGTCTAACCAAGACGTATTGGATTATGCGGGATTGGGCCACGTTTTGGATCAGTTTATTGAGAGTCATCAAGAATTAAGTGACCAGGCGCAAGTTAGCTTCAAATTTGACTACCACCTGCGTCGACAATCTTTACTGTCGGGCAAAACGGGTTGGAAAGCCTACCCTACCCAAATAAAAGCCACTCGCCGCCAAGGCCTTACTGATATTGAGTTATCAGTAGAAGTTCCTTATTCATCCACCTGCCCGTGTTCGGCGGCCTTGTCTAGACAACTCATTCAAGAAGCCTTTGCCGACAAATTTGGTAAGCAACAGGTATCTGGCGAAGCAGTACATCAATGGCTAGGCAGTAGCGAAGGCATAGTAGCCACGCCTCACAGCCAGCGCAGTATTGCTCAAATCAAAGTGAAGCTAAGTGAACAAGCCAGTGACTTGCCGCTCATTAGCTTAATTGATGCGGTAGAAAACAGCCTAAAAACGCCGGTACAAGCGGCTGTTAAACGTGAAGACGAACAAGAGTTTGCTCGCCTAAATGGGCAAAATTTAATGTTTTGTGAAGATGCGGCTCGCCGCTTACAACACACCCTAAATCAAACTCAAGACATCGCCGATTTTTGGGTACGAGTGAATCACTTAGAAAGCTTACATGCACATGACGCAGTGAGTGTAGTCACTAAAGGCATTGCCCAAGGTTACCTGGCTTACTAAAACAACAAAGGCATTTCTATTTGAAATGCCTTTGTTACTTCACTGACTAAGTGAGTGATTAAGTGCTGGGTAAGCTCTCACTACAACTGTCTCCAACGCTACAATACCTTGCCTTACCTTGGTGTTTAGCCCGATACAATTGCAAGTCTGCCACTCTTACTAGCTCGCCATAATCCATACCTTGTTCAGGTATTGCCGTGGCCACCCCTATGCTCACGGTAACAATCTCTTTTGCTTCCGAATACTCATGAGGAATTTTTGCTTCAGCCATAAACTTAAGCACATTTTCGGCGATGTTTCTCGCTCCCTCGGCACCGGTGTGAGGCAGTAAAATAGCAAACTCTTCGCCGCCGTAACGCGCCACTAAGTCTGAGCCACGTTTTACCGAGCGGCTAATCAGTTTAGCTACTTGGCGCAGCGCTTCATCACCTTGCTGGTGACCATAATTATCGTTGTATTGTTTGAAGCAATCGATATCAAGTAATAGCAAGCTTAACTCAAGGTTCTCGCGGCGATGAGTCAGCCAAAGTTGGCTGAGTTTTTCATCAAAACTTCGGCGGTTAGCCACCTGAGTTAGGCTGTCGATAAAGCTTAATTCTTGCAACTGCATAATCGCATCAGCCAGTTGCTGCTCTGTGGCTTTACGCTCGGTAACATCACGCGTGATGAAGATAATCCCGCGTTCGCCACTCACATCATCAAAGTAAGGGCCTTTAATCACCTCGTACCAAATTTGATGGCCATCATCTAGATACACCAACTCTTCGTAACGGATTGGTTTTCCATCAGTCAAAATTTGGCTATTTTGGTGTTGGTGTTGCTCTAGCTGTTCTTCGCTCAGCACTTCGGTAATGTGTTTACCCAGTAAATCGTCACTGGTGTAGTTAAACATTTTAGCGAACGGTTCATTACCACCAATAAAGTGGCCTTTGTCATCAATAAAACCGAGTGGATCGGGAGTAGAATTAAATACCGTGCGAATCAGGTTGTTTTGTCGCCCTAATTCCCGCTCTGAACTCACCCGGTTTTGGTTTTCTTGTTCTAACTTACGGTTTAACTCATGCCACTTAGTCACGTCGTAAGAAACGTTCAGCACACCGGTCACTTCGTCTTGTTGATTACGCAGCGGATAAACATGGTTTTGTAATAAAATTTGTCGGCTATCGGGGGCACTAAACCACTCGGTGTGTTGGCATTGTTCTCCGGCGAGAACTTGTCGATCGTAATGCTGAGTACGCTCTAACTCGTTACGGGTTAAAAAATCACTCAAGCGCTTTCCAGCCAGCTCTCCGGGTTTTAAGCCATGAAAACCCGCCCAAGCTTGGTTACAACCGAGTAAGCGCTCGTTAGCGTCTTTAAAATAAATGAACTCGGGGATAGAGTTAAGTACGTTAGCAAACAGCTTTTGCTCTTGCTCGATACGGTTTAAGTAAGAATATCCTTGAGCATTTTCGTATGCATTAATAAACCATACTTCGCGACCTTGATGCTGTTGCAGCACTGCATAAAGCAGCAATACTTTAGGCTGGTCGTTTAAAGTAACCAACCAGTTTACCCCTTCAACGTCGCCTTTAGCCTTAAAGGGCCGCATCACGGCAAGTAGCTGCTCTAGATGTTCCGGATCGGAAAACTGCCAATTATTGCCGTTATTTGAGAGTAACAACAACTCGCAAAAACGCGGATTGGCAAACTTCACTTGTTTGGCATGAAGATCGAGAATTAACTGAGCCGCGGGCGACTTTTCCATGGCAGCGCGCTGGGCAGACACCTTCCTGCGAGACAGTGCCCACATAACAATAACCACCACCAGCAATACGCTAAGTAAGGCGATAGTGGCTTGCATCCAGATTTCTGGATAAAAACTTCCTTGCATTGATTGTCCGTATATTTTGCAACCGCAGCTACTTTACCCGATTATATTACTTAAGAAAATAATCATTTACTAAACAGGTAATTAGCTCACATTCACGAACAAAAATTTGCTTAAAGAGAACTGCCTTGTGAACCTTCTTCGGCCAGTTTTTTAGCAATGTCGGTTAGCGCTAACCATTTGTTTTCACACCAACTTGGCGCGAGTAACATGGGTGGACGAGCATGCGCACTGACCCGATGGTAAACCACATCGGTAGGTGTATGGCGAATCAAACGAACGGCTTGCTCAATGTACTCTTGATGACCCAAGGTCGTTAAACGCCCAGCACGCCACGCTTTCGCCATAGTGCTGCCCTCTACAACATGGAGCGGGTGTAACTTAATACCAGCGATTTGCTCACCCAGCACAGCATTCAATGTCTGCATATAGTGCTCAGGCCCTTCGCCCGGCAACCCTAAAATAAGGTGTGCACACACTTTTAAACCATGATGATGAGCGCGCGCTACGGCTTGTTGAAACACGGCAAAATCGTGGCCTCGATTAATTCGCTTTAAGGTCTCATCATGTGCGGTTTGCACACCCAGCTCTAGCCACACTTCTTTACCTTGGGCTTGGTATTCAGCCAGCATTTCCAGCACAGCTTCTGGCACACAGTCAGGTCGAGTACCAATGCACAAGCCCACCACAGAGTCGTCAGCCAAAGCCTGTTGATACATGCTTCGCAAATATTCTACTTCTGCATAAGTGCTGGTATAAGCTTGAAAATAAGCCAGATAACGAATGTCTTTATGCTTTAGCTCAGCTTTGCGCGCATCCAGTTGTTCGCCAATTGGCATCATTTGCTGTTCGGGTTTAACAAAAGCATCTACGTTGCAAAAAGTACAACCGCCCTTGCCAATGCTGCCGTCACGATTAGGGCAGGTAAAATCACCATCCACACTTAACTTACGCACCTTGCCACCAAAGCGTTGCTTAAGATGACGCCCTAAAGTGTTTACATATAAATCTAATTGCACAACAATCACTTACTCAAAATCGCTGAAACCAGCCTTAAAAAACCGCCGCCAGTCTACTGTGTGGGCCACTAAGCTGCGCCGCTTTAGATCAAGAGAGGGTAAGATTTAAGCACTATTTTGCTGCCGCTAAGCTGTTATACTACGCGCCGCCAATTTAGCACTTAGGATTGCCCATGAGCCCCCCATCATCAGTTGAAGAAAACAGCCGTCTCACCACTAAACAGCGTTACCAGCAGTTTATTGAGCAGGCCCGTAAAACCCAGCAAGTTTGGACCTTAAGCGACGAACAAGGCTGCCTAATCATTGAAACCGGTGACGAGAAAGTATTGTTGCTATGGAGCGAACAAACACTAGCCGAGCACTGGGCCAGCAAAGATCATTCAAGCTTTAACGCCTTAGCGATATCTTTGAGTGACTTAACTGAAAAATGGCTACCAGGTATGGCCAACGACGGTTTTGATTTAGCAGTAGCGCCTAGCTTTGCTGGCGAAGGCACCATTGTTGCGCCGCTAGATTTAGCCGATGAGCTTAGCAGTGGAAAAATCAAATAAGCCGAGCATTTAAAAGCGCTTAAGTCTACTAAGCAGTTTTTTTAGCTAGTACTTAGGTGTAGAATCTTCGGCTCAAAATTGTTTACGCCCATCAGGGTACAGAAATACAAACAGGTTAAATTATGACAACAACGGTTAATCCATTAATAGAAGATCTTAAGGCGCGCGGTTTAGTTGCTCAATGCACAGCCGATGAAGAACTGGCCGAACACCTTTCTTGTGGAGCCCGCACCCTGTATTGTGGTTTTGACCCTACAGCCGACAGCCTGCACATTGGTAGCCTAGTCCCTTTGCTTATGCTTAAGCGCTTCCAACTTGCTGGTCACAAACCGCTTGCCTTAGTAGGCGGCGCTACCGGTCTGATTGGCGACCCAAGCTTTAAAGCCGCTGAGCGTAAGCTTAATAGCGACGACATTGTGACTAACTGGGTAAGCAAGTTACAAAAGCAAGTTAGCCAGTTTATTGAATTTAGCGAGCAAGCTAACTCAGCGAAAGTGATCAACAATCTAGATTGGATTGGTAAAGTTAACGTTATCGACTTCATGCGTAACGTGGGCAAGCACTTCAGTGTAAATACCATGATCAAGAAAGAATCGGTGAAACAACGTATCGACCGTGATGAATCAGGTATCTCGTTCACTGAATTTAGCTACATGTTGCTTCAGTCATACGACTTTGCCGAGCTGAGCGATAAAGAAGCCACCACCTTACAAATTGGCGGTTCTGACCAATGGGGCAACATTACCGGCGGTATCGACCTAGCGCGCCGCATGTACGGCAACAAGGTATATGGTTTAACCATGCCGCTAGTCACTAAAGCTGACGGCACAAAATTTGGTAAAACCGAAACCGGTACTATTTGGTTAGACCCAGCACGCACCTCGCCTTACGCGTTTTACCAATTCTGGATTAACTCTGCTGATGCCGACGTTTACTCATTCTTACGCTACTTCACCTTTATTGATGTTGCTGAGATTGCTGAAATTGAAGCGCGAGATAAAGCCGCTCAAGGTCGTCCAGAAGCCCAAGGCATATTGGCGAAAGAAGTGACTCGCATTGTTCACGGCGAAGAAGGTTTAGCCTCTGCAGAGCGCATTACTCAAGCCCTGTTCTCTGGTGACTTAGCCTCTCTTAGCGAATCAGATCTAGAGCAACTGGCTCAAGATGGCCTGCCAAGTACTAAGCTTGAACAAAGCGAAACTGGTTTAGTAGAGCTACTTACAATGGCTGACTTAGCTAAATCAAACAAAATGGCGCGTGAGTTTATTGGTAACGGCGCGGTATCGGTGAACGGTGAGAAGCTCACCGACCCACAACTTACTTTGCAAGCCAGCGATGCTCTTTACGGTAAATACTCAGTAGTTAAGCGCGGTAAAAAACTATTCGGTTTGGTGATTTGGGCTAACTAAGACGTTAATCGCTAACTGCTAACTAAAAGGCCAGCTATTTGTAATAGCTGGCCTTTTTTACATCTCGTGTTTATCAAAAAGCATAACCTTTCAATCTTTTCATAAACCATCTTCTGTTCCACCACAAAATAGATCAACCAATTAAAATAAATGTTAACCAGTTTGCAGATTAATTGCCAAATAACTGGCAGAATTGGTTTACACATTTTAACTGTATGAGCCAACATGCTTTTTAGAAACACCGCCTTAATTGTCGCCACCAGCTTATTGTTTACTGTTCAAGCCAAAGACTGGGCTGACTACCCAGTGCCAGCCGATCCCGGCTTTGGTAATACTTGGGAACTAGTTGAAGCCTTCTCTGATGATTTTAATTACCAGGGTAAAAACCAACAATTTAGCGATAAATGGAATGATCACTATCACAATGCCTGGACCGGCCCTGGTTTAACCGAATGGAGCTCGGCCCATTCTGATATTGTAGATGGAAAACTGGTTATCAAAGCCGCCAGAAAACCCAATACCGATAAAGTACACTTAGGCGTAGTAACCTCAAAAACGCCTATTATCTATCCTGTTTATATGGAAGCAAAAGTTAAAGTAGCCAACCAAGTATTATCATCTAACTTTTGGTTACTTAGCCCTGATGACAAACGAGAGCTTGATATTCTGGAGATATACGGTAGCGATCGTGCCAATCACCACAAGCATTCTCGGCATGCAAATACCAACTATCATGTCTTTATTCGCGATGAAGAAAGCAACTTGATCATTAAAGACGTAGGCTCTCAGCAGCATCACTTTCTGCCTACAGAAGCGCCTTACCGCGACAACTTTCATCGCTTTGGCGCCTATTGGATAGATCCTTGGAATGTTGAGTTTTATATCGATGGTCGCTTAGTGCGCCGCCTAACCAAAAGCTCGTTAAAAGATCCCGAAAACCTCGGTTTAGACCGCGAAATGTTTATGATCATTGATATGGAAGATCATGATTGGCGCTCTAGTGTTGGCCACATTGCTAGCGACGCAGATTTAGCCGATGAGACCAAAAACAAAATGTTAGTGGATTGGGTTCGTGTGTACAGTCCCGTTAAGGCAAAACAAGGCGATCAAGCATTAGCGCCAGTCACCTTACCTAGCGAAGCTGCCGGTTTAAATCTTCGACATAGCACCAAATGTTTTGAGATTAGAAATCCACGCTCAGAAAAAGGGGGACGCTATCGCCAGAATTATTGCGATCATCGCAGCCAACAACAAAAATTCAACTTTGTTGAGCAAGCAGCAGAAGACCAGCAAATAAGCATCAACAATGCAGCCAATAACTACTGTGTTGCAGCCCGCGAAGGAAAACAAGACCTGCGTCAGCAAACTTGCGATTCGCAGTCTGCAGCTCAATCTTGGATAGTCACTAACCAAGGGCAACAATGGTTCAGCATTAAAAACCTCGCCACCGGTGAATGTTTAGAGATGGCAAAAGCATCGAAGAAAAACGGTAAGCAACTGTCATTAGGCAGCTGCGACGGTTCAGAACATCAAAGCTTTAAATTTATTCAGTAACTTAGCGGTTGGGCAAATAAACCAGCTCAACCAAAGATCCCTTTTATAGATAGGTCGTTCATGAAGAATTATCAGATGTACATTAACGGGACTTGGCTTGATGCCAATTCTGGCGCGCGTGTTGAGGTGATCAATCCTTCAACTGAAGAAGTGATTGCAACCGTCGCCAATGGCGATGAATCCGATGCAGAACTCGCTATGAGTGCAGCGGTGGCAGCGCAAAAGCAATGGCGAAAACTGCCGGCACGTAAACGTGCTGAAAAGCTGTTAGATCTAGTAGCTGAAATAAAAGCCCATCGCGACGAGCTAGCCAAGTTACTCGTGACCGAGCAAGGTAAGCTACTTAAAGTCGCCCGTATGGAAGTAGATGTAACCTGCTCGTTCATCGAATATGCCTGCGAATGGGCACGCCACATTGAAGGCGACATTGTTGAATCAGATAATCCCGACGAGCATATTTGGATCCACAAGGTTCCGCGTGGAGTAGTGGTAGCCATTACCGCTTGGAATTTCCCGCTAGCCTTGGCTGGGCGAAAAATTGGCCCTGCCTTGGTAGCCGGTAACGCGATTATTGTAAAACCAACCACAGAGACGCCACTGGCCACACTTGAGCTGGCTAAGCTGGCAGATAAAGCCGGATTACCAAAGGGTTTATTAAACGTGGTTACAGGCCCCGGCCGTACCTTGGGCGATGCCTTAGTTCGCCACCCTAATACCAGCATGATTTCAATGACTGGCAGCACCCCTGCTGGCCAAGCCATTGTGCGTGCAGCGTCTGACAACCTTGCTCACGTGCAGTTAGAGCTGGGCGGTAAAGCACCATTTATTGTATTGGAAGATGCCAATATTGATGCCGCGGTAGATGCAGCACTAGGCTCAAGATTTGATAACTGTGGCCAAGTGTGTACCTGTAATGAGCGTTTGTATGTACACCACGCCATTTACGATCAGTTCATGGAAAAATTTGTTGCCAAAGTGAAAGCCATAAAAGTTGGCGATCCGATGCATGAAGATAGCGACATGGGTCCAAAAGTCAGCGCTAAAGAGTTGGCCAATATGGAAGCCATGACCGCTAAAGCTTTAGAAGAAGGTGCAACTTTAGCCTGCGGTGGTAAGCGCTTAACTGGCCCAGGGTTTGAAAAAGGCTACTGGTTTGAACCCACCGTATTTACCAACGTAACGCAAGATATGAGCTTGGTACACGAGGAAATCTTCGGCCCCATTCTTCCGGTGGTCAAATTTAACGATTTTGATCAAGTTGTTGCTTACGCCAATGATTCTGAATATGGCCTTTCGGCAATGATCTTCACCAACAAAATCAAACTGGTAATGGACTTAGTCAACGATTTGGAATGTGGTGAGATTTACGTAAACCGTGGCCACGGAGAACAACATCAAGGCTTCCACAATGGTTACAAACTAAGTGGATCTGGTGGCGAAGACGGCAAATATGGCTTCGAGCAATATCTAGAGAAGAAGACCTTCTATGTAGACTTCTCTAAATAAAAATAGCTTTCCTTAGGAAGGCATTAGAGCAGCTCTGAGTGAATACAACTTAGAGCTGCTCTGTTACCACGGTATACGGAACATTTTAGCTAAAGGCCATAATGGGTCACCAATAACGCCTCCCAAATAAAGAGGATCAACAATGCTCTATATTGGATTTTTTCTTGGCTTGGTTATGTTGTATCTAGCCTATCTAGAGTTACTTGCCCGATGCAGAGCTAAGCATTAGTCCTCATATTGGGTCATTTTCCTCAAACTGCCTTAGCACCCATTCGCCCTAGTTTTATAATATTCGAATGCGTTAATTGATTAACGTAGAGGTTTAAGTGCCTGTTCCAATGATGAAGCAAGGCTAATTTTGACTAAACACTCAATAAAATCCTGCCTTTTGTCTTAAAAAAGTCATAAATCTTACCTAAGCTGCTTGCAGTTCACTGCCTATGTCGGTAACTATGGTTGTATAAAACCATTGGTTGGTTTTAACACATTTTAAGGAATGCTATGCAGATTCGTCCGGTACATATCGAGGACGCGGCAGATATTGCGAGACTAGCAAAACAGCTAGGCTACAATCCATCCGCGCAAACTGTATTACCCAATATTCACGGTATTTTGGAAAACTCCACTCATCAAGCTTTTGTTTACTTAAACGAAGAAGAGCAAATTGTTGGCTGGATACATGTATTTATTGCTCTACGTTTAGGCTCTTTACCCTTTGCCGAAATTGGCGGTATGGTGGTTGATCAAGACTCTCAGCAGCAAGGCATTGGCCGCAGACTGGTTAAACAGTGTCGCCATTGGGCTGCCAGCCATGGCGTAGGAGATATTCGAGTACGCTGTGACACCACTCGTGAGCAAGCTAATCAGTTTTATCAGCACATTGGCTTTAAACAGCGCAAATCACAACGCGTATTTGTGCGCGATCTCTAGCTGTTCCTTACCCCTGCTTGTGGTAATATTCCGCTGATTTTTCCTTTTGATAAAGAGACGGTTATGACTACAGCAATTATTGGTGCTATGGAACAAGAAGTGGTTGCACTTCGTGAATTGATCGACAATTGTGATACCTATAGTTTTGCTGGTTGTGAGTTCTACAGCGGTGAAATAAACCAGCACCCAGTGGTTGTAACTCGTTCAGGTATTGGCAAAGTAGCTGCCGCCATTGCCACCACTGTATTACTGCAACGCTACCAGCCAACCCAAGTGATTAACACTGGTTCTGCTGGCGGCTTTGACCCCTCATTAAAAGTAGGTGACGTAGTTATTTCCGATGAACTGCGTTACCACGATGTAGACTTAACTGCATTTAGCTATGAAATGGGTCAACTCCCTGCTAACCCAGCTGCCTATAAAGCCGACGCGAAATTAATTGAGGTAGCTGAACAAGCCGCCACTCAGCTTTCTGGTCACCAAATTGTTCGCGGACAAATTTGTACTGGCGATATCTTTATGGCCGACCCAGAGCGCGTAGCCAAAGCTCGTGCAGACTTCCCAAAAATGGCAGCAGTTGAAATGGAAGGCGCTGCAATTGCCCAAGTTTGTCATTTGGCCGATGTTCCCTTTGTGGTGATTCGCTCGCTGTCTGATATTGCAGGTAAAGAATCACCATCGTCATTCGATGAGTTTTTAGAAACTGCCGCTAAACACTCAACCGCATTGGTATTGGCCATGTTAGAGAAACTCACTAAATAATGGATGAACACTCCTGGCTGTGGTTAAGCCTAAGTTTACCGTTGTTGGGCATTGCCCTAGAACGTTTGTTACCTGGTCGAGGATTTGGCCAGGTAATGTTATTGATTCGCTGGTTTGGCGAACAACTAGCAAATAAAGTCAATCGCAGTACCAACGGCCCCAAACAACAACGCTTAGCAGGCGCTATTGCCTTGCTCACGGTGTTAACTCCTCTTGCCTTAGGCATTGCCTTATTCAATCAACTTAACCCTCTGAGTGCCTTGTTAGACGCACTATTGCTACTGTGTTTATTACAGTGGCAAGCCCCTATGCATAGCTTTCATCGAATTACCTTGCTACTGAATAAGCAACTACATCAGCAAGCCCGTGGCATTTTAAGGCCTTGGGTATTACGCGATTGTGATGGCTTATCGGCAGTAGGTGTGGCTAAGGCCTCGGCAGAAATGTTGCTACTGAGATTGGCAGCCAATTGGTTTGGCGTGATTTTTTGGTTTATGTTGGGTGGCATTGTGCCAGCCTTAATCTACAGAATAATTAGTGAGTTACACCTAGCCTGGAATCCAAAGCTCTCCCAGTATCGCCAATTTGGCAACAGTGCCAGCCGCTTTTATCAGGCACTGAGCTGGCTGCCTTTTCAGTTATTGGCGCTAATCATTTGTTTTTACGGCAAACTTTCACGTAACAAAGCAGCCTTAAGCCAAGGTTTTCGCTGGCCTTACAGCGCCAGTGGTAAGTTAATTAGCGTGAGTGCTAGCAGCTTACAAAGTGAATTAGGCGGCCCGCGCCACTATCAGCAGCAAAAAGTAGAACAAGCGCGCTTTGGTCCCGCCAAGCAATACCCAGAAGCAGCAGAGCTTGATCGCTTAGCCTTAAAACTCAATATGAGTGCGCTGCTGTTCTTATTGATCTTAAGCCCAATTTACCTTGTTCGTGTTATCTACTTATAAGCGTTTTACTGTCGCAAACTTAGCCCTATTCCTGGCGGCTGTAAGCTTGCTTTTTAGTTCCACCTTGCACGCCAAACCACAACGTATTATTGCCTTAGCGCCACATTTAACCGAGCAAGTTTACGCCCTTGGCGCTGGCGATAGGCTGATTGCCACGGTAGATTACGCAGACTACCCTGAAGCCGCTAAAGCCCTGCCACGCATTGGCAATTATCAATACATCAGCTTAGAAAGCATTATTTCATTGAAACCAGATTTAGTGTTGGTGTGGAAACAAGGCAACCAAGAAAGTTTGGCGCAAAAGCTAAGGGCCTTGAACATTGACGTGTTTGTCTCTCAGCCCAAGCAACTGGCTACGCTACCCAAGCAACTCGCCACGTTAGGCGAAATATTGGGCGAACCAGAAACAGGCCAAAGGCTTAGCCGCTATGCCGAGCAGCAACTGGAACAACTAGCCCAACAGTACCAATCGCAACGCCCTGTGAGTGTGTTTTATCAAATGTGGTACCAGCCATTACGGAGTATTTCTGCCAAAAGCTGGATAGACGATGGTATTCGCTTATGCGGCGGAGAAAACATTATGGCCGAAGCCGTTGCCCCTTACCCGCTGCTATCTGAAGAGTGGGTATTAAGTGCAGATCCTGAAGCCATTATTGTTGCCCAGTGGGAATTTACTCATTCGTGGGATAAATGGCCACAATTGCAGGCGGTAAAACATAGCAACATTTACCAACTAGATCCCGATAAGGCGCATCGCCTCACTCTTCGTACCTTAGAAAGCGTAAACACACTGTGTAGCATGCTAGATAAAACCCGAAAAAAAACCCACTCAGATAAACCGAGTGGGACGAGAGCATATACGAGTGAAGAAAAGTCTTCGTTATAAGTAATGGAAATCTTGTGCCAGCTTTAAGCTAATTTAGCATTCACATAGTCATTCGATAGACACCACCACCCCTAAAGAGGTATTTAGTTATTTATCTTGTTAAATGAGCTGCTGTTTAATCATTCACCAACATTTATTCTTTGGTGACTTTTCCTTAATAAATCTGCGGATTAAGCAACTAAAATCGATATTGCACCAGTACTTATCAAGCTGCGCCAAATTGGCCACCCGCTACGCTGTATCCCTTATAGCTCACGGCTTGCGATGTAGAATCTGGCATTCTCCTCAGCATCTGGCTACAATCGCCGTAATCACTTGTTTGTATGTTGGAAGTAGATTGCAAAGCTTATTACCCAAACGCCACCGCCGAATCTTAATCATTCTCTTTCTTGTAGTAGTGGCTGCTCTTCTTTTCCCTAGCGAGCAAAGTTCTCCCAGTGCCAGCCAGCGCCAAAGCATAGACTTATCTGCAGCATCAACTAATACGCAAAGCGCTGACTCCTTAACGCCGCAAATTATAACCAAAGCTGAGCCGTCTATTGAGCAAATCAAGGTAGCTGAGCAACTTAAAGAAGCGGAGCAACAGCCTAGTGCTAAATCGCCTGAAGTGGAGTCAGTAGCAAAGACTCCGCAACCTAGCCAAGCTGCAGCCACGGAGCTTGTCAAAAACGAACCAGCCCCTGAGGCAAATCCTGAAACACATACCCTTGCATCAGAACAAGGTACACCTTTAACCGCTAAGGCCGTTATCGAGCCAGATTCAAGCGGCGGTGAGGTCAATTTAAATGATGCAGCTGCAGTACTTGAGCAAATTCAGCAAGGCAACGAATTGCATTTAGGCGTACGTTACCCTTTAGAATTAGCCATTAAGTCTGATCAAACGCCACTAGAACAAGAGCACTTTTATACGCTTAAACGCCAAACAGTTAAATCTGGCGATAGCATGGCGTTAATCTTTTCCCGCGTGGGGTTAAGCGCCCGCACCTTGCACAACATTGATCAACTAGGCGGCGAAGCGCGTAAATTACGTACCGTTCACCCCGGTGATACCCTAGATTTTTACCTCGATGACAACGATCAGCTTATCGAATTACATTACCCTCAATCGAAATATCAAACTCTGATCATTGAACGTGACTCACAAGACCAATTTAGCGCCCGCATTGATACCCAAGAGTTAGAAACTAGAACTAACTTTGCTCGTGGCACCATTAACTCAAGTTTTTGGAATGCCGGTATTAGCGCCGAGCTAAGCCAAGGCCAAATAATGGACTTGGCCGCAGTATTTGGTTGGGACATCGATTTTGCCTTAGACATTCGCAAAAATGACAGCTTTATGGTGCTGTTTGAAGAGCTATACGTAGACGGCCAATACGCCGGCAATGGCGATATCATTGCGGCTGAATTTATCAACCAAGGCGATGTGTTTCGAGCTGTTCGTCACGACGATGGCAATTACTACACCCCTGAAGGCCGGCCAATGCGTAAGGCCTTTTTACGCGCTCCTGTTAACTTCAAATACATAAGCTCTAGCTTTAACCCTCGCCGCTTACACCCAGTAACCGGCCGAGTACGCGCTCATAACGGCATCGATTACGCCGCTAAAGTGGGTACGCCGGTACAAGCCGCTGGCGATGGGCGAGTCACCAAATCGGGCTACAGCAAATACAACGGTAATTATGTGTTTATTCAGCACAGTAGCGCTTATGTCACCAAGTACTTGCACTTGCATAAACGTTACGTAAAAACCGGCCAGCGAGTAAAACAGGGCAAGAAAATTGGTACCGTAGGTGCAACAGGCCGAGTAACCGGCCCGCACTTACACTATGAGTTCTTGGTACATGGGGTACATAAAAACCCGCGTACGGTTAAGCTGCCTACCTCTACCCCACTTAAAGGTGAGCAAAAGCAACGCTTTATGCCTATTGCTAAAGCCCGTATTGAACAGCTAGATAATACCAAACGGGTATTACTGGCCATGAACTAGGCAAGGCAATGAGTGATATTTATCTAGGATTAATGTCTGGCACCAGTATGGATGGCGTAGATGCGGTGGTAGTGGATTTTGCCCAATCCCCCCCCAAGCTACTGGCTCACCACCAGCAAGCTATTCCGGCTAAATTACTCAGCCAATTACACGGCTTATGTAGCCCAGCAGAGAACGAATTAGCCAACATGGCATCGGCTAGCGTGGCAGTTGCTGGCTTATTTGCTGATACTGCAAATCAAGCCATTCAGCTTGCTGGCTTAAGTGCCGATAACATCACCGCCATAGGTAGCCACGGCCAAACTATTCGCCACTTCCCAGAGCTAAGTTTTAGTTTGCAGATAGGCAGCCCAAGCCACATTGCGGTGCAAAGCAAAATAGACGTAGTGGCCGATTTTAGAAACAAAGATATGGCACTCGGCGGCCAAGGTGCGCCCTTGGTACCAGCTTTTCATCAGGCAATGTTTAGTCACCCTAGTAAGCCCCGTTTCATCCTAAACATTGGTGGCATTGCTAACATTACTACTCTTGTTCCCGAACAAGAGTTACTGGGTTATGACACCGGGCCCGGCAATACCTTATTGGACCAACACTTTAAGCGCTATCACCCTACCGGTTTAGATTACGACGACAACGGTGACTGGGGCCGTAGCGGCACGCTGATACCTTGTTTACTAGAGCAGATGCTAAGCGATGATTATTTTAGTTTAAGCGCCCCCAAAAGCACTGGTCGTGAATACTTTCACCTAGCGTGGTTAGATAGTTTTTTAACGCGGCCTGAGTTTTCTATGGCCTCGCCAGAAGACATTCAATGCACCCTGCACCATTTAACCAGCCAAAGTATTGCTCAGCAGTTGTTAAGCTATGAAGAAGGTACGGTTTACTTGTGTGGTGGAGGTGATAACAATGGCTTTTTATTGGCGTTGTTAGCCAAGGCTTTACCCAAACTCACGCTGAGTAGAACCTCAGCGCTGGGCATACCAGAACAAGCCTTAGAGGCCATGGCATTTGCTTGGCTTGCCCGCTGCTTTGTGCAGCAACAAACCGGCAACGCCAGCTCAGTAACTGGCGCTAGTAAACCGGCTATTTTGGGCGGATTTTATCCCGCGAATTAAGCTTCTTGGCTTAGCTCAGAGATAGTGTCGGTTACATAAGAACGGTTTCTTACCAATAGCCATAAAGCCCCGCCCGTAAAGCCGATTACACACTGAATAGTGCCTAAGTTTTCAATCAAAGACTCAGGCCGTAACGACACCAATACCATACCCAGCGAGCCGCACATCATCGCAAAAAATTGAATAATTGCCACCGCCGAACCGGTATCACTTTCTTGTTGTTCAAGCATTAGATTGGTGCCAGGTACACGCATACCAATTACCCCAACAGTGGCAGGGCCAGCAAGCATAGCAAACAGCCAAGGTGATAAATGCCCCACGGTAAGCATTAGCACGCCACATAGTGCCAATAAACCAAAGCACATCATCACTATCGTTTGAACAGAGATGTGCTTAGACAATTTCATGTATATGCGTGGCCCAAATGAGGCTAACAAAGCATTGAATGCAAATGCATAACTAAACTCTTGCTCGGTAAGGCCAAAACCATTGACATAGATGTACGACCCTGCTGCCAAAAACGCCATCATTGCCATGGCCGGAATAGAAAATATCCCCAGTAATGAAGTGAATCGAGGGTTTTTCATTACTACCGCTAAGCGCCCCCAAGAACGAACAATAGAACCGGTATAGCGCGTGTCTAGAGTTTCTCGGTAGCCAATGGCAAGTAGCGCAGACAAACCACCAAAAATGGCTAAAGCCACAAACATCATGCGCCAAGAACCAATCTTAAGTAAAAGCGCCCCGAGTACCGGCGCCACCATAGGGGCAATGATCACTAAAGACATAATGGTGGCCATTATTCTTTCACGCTCTCTGCCATCGTAAAGATCTTTAACAATGGCGGTAGCCACCACGGTCACCGCGCTGCCACCAAATGCCTGTATTAAGCGAGCTCCAATCAGCATTTCAATATTAGGCACAAGGGCACATAAAATACTGGCCGAAATATAGATCGCCATTCCCACAAGCAAGATAGGTTTGCGGCCAAGCTTTTCGCTTAACGGCCCCCAAAATAGAAGACCAACGGCATAAGTAACAAAATAAACACTGAGCGTTAAGTTCACCATGGTTTGATTGGTATTAAAAATATCGACCATTTGTGGCAAAGCGGGCAAATAGAGATCAGTGGTTAAGGGCGGAAACGCACTGATCACCACTAAAAATAGCAAGGTGCCCGTTTTCCCTAAAAAGGGTTGCTCTTTTTTCAAGGTACTACTCCAAACTACATTGAGTACAGGGGAAGGAATAACGCACAAGCGTTAGCGAGAAGAAGACTTAGTTCATTGATTAAGACAGTGCTTACTTTAAGTTGTGATTAACTCGATGCAGCAACGAGCAAAACAGCTGAGACTCTTCTTCACTAAAGTCCTCCAGCATGTCATTAACGATCTCCATTTCCACTTTGTCCAAACATGCGAGCAACTGCTGCCCACGTTCAGTTAAGGCCAGCAATACTGCTCGCTTATCGTCTGGATTGCCGTGCTTAGTGATGAGATCTTGTCGCAGTAAACGGGCTACTACCCGCGCTATTTGCGCTTTGTCTTTACTCATCGACACAACTAGCGTTTGCTGAGAGGCGCCTTCGCAGGCTGCAATATCGCTCATTGCCTTGTGCTCTAGGGGAGAAAAGTCCACCTGTTGGCGCTTTACCTCAGCCATCATTTTGGTTCGCGTTTTCAGGCGAATATCTCGCAAGGCGTGATTAATAGAACGATGAATCGGCACGATTTCTCCAAACGAGATGAACTGAGTAAAATAGCGAATAAGCGTGTGAGACAGGCTGTGCTGCCAACATAGTTGACTGCGACAACTATGTTGGCATATTTAGTTGTTCCAATCAACTAAATATTAAGAGTAAACCAATCCAGTTTTTAACTGCACCTTAGTCACTCAATCATAAAGGTTTGTTTAAACTGGAAAAGTAATCATCCCAAGCTTGATGCTGTCGACCCGTTGCTGCTAAGAAATGGCTTGGGTTATCCGCTTCGCCTTGGCGAATACCGTCATAAATACCTGAAATTACTGTTCCGATAAACTCACCCAGTTCAGCAATTCGCTCTTGTTTATACTCTTCAACCAACATGGGGGTGTAACGCAGCGTGGTGTTGAAAGCACGATTAAAATATTCCGCTAAGTCGTATTGGCTAAGCGCCTCGCCATGTAAGTTATAGGTATTGCCATTGTGTTTATCATCACTGAGCATACATGCATAAGCATGGGCTAATTCGGAACGCGTGGTATAGCCGCATTTTCCGTCACCGGCGCAGTTAGCGATTACCCCTAACTTCTTGTAGTTTTCTAGATATTCAATATCAGGTTCAATGTAGATGCCATTTCGACCAATCACCCAGTCTAGGCCACTTTCTCGCACATCTTGCTCGGTTTGGCGATTGCTTTGAATCACCGGTGAAAAAGCCGTTCCCTGTTCTGCGCCTTGTACGCTGGTATACACAATCTTTTTAACACCTGCGTTCTTGGCTGCACGAATAACATTTCGGTGTTGCTCAATGCGCTTATCTGGCGCGTCCATACCAGATACCAGCAATAGTGCGTCAATGCCCTGTAAAGACTGTTCTAATTGGCCTTGGTTATTGTAATCACCAGGGCGAACGTCTACGCCCAAAGCGGCGGCTTTTTCTGGGGTACGCGCCAGTGCCACTACGTTTTCTTTCGACAATAAAGCGATAGCCGCTTTAGCGATTGCAGAGCCTAGCTGGCCGTTAGCGGCGGTTATTGCAATTTTCACGGTGTTCGTCCTCATCTCAATATTGTGGTCTTAAGTCATCTAGCAATCTTACAGAGGCTGAGCCTTCTTCTGAGCGCCAAAGCGGTCGGCATTTACGCCTTGTTTCCAATACCCTACTGCCGAAACATTCAATCTATTAAAGCTAATATCTTGCTGCAGAACCGGGCGTAATGCGCGAATACTTCTCGCTTCAAGCCCCAAAAATACCTGGGTATCTAGAGGCATGTTTTTAGCCCGCTCAAAGACAGCTTGCTCTAACGTGCCAGTAGCTTCATCTTCAACAAACCATTCGGTATGCACCGAGTCGCGGTAATCCATTTCGATAATGTCTGCACGAGTCGGTACGCTAATCACCACGTTTACTTCGGCACTTTTATTAAAGCGTGGCACATAGCCGTTAATCGCATTTAGCGACGTGATATCGCCCACTAGCAAGTAGCTATCATGCTGATACTGAGTCATTTTCATTGGACCTGGCCCAGCGATACCGAGGCTGTCGCCCACCTTTGCATTTTTGGCCCAGTCGGTCGCTGGCCCACTATGGCGATTAACCACAAAATCCAAGGCGAGTTCTTTGGTTTCTGCGCTAAAAGAGCGAATAGTATACGAACGCAGTATGGGATCTTTTTGGGTACTTTGTTGCAAAACAACTTTTACATGAGCGCCTTCTTTACCAATAGGAAAGTCACCTAAGCTATCGCCTGTTACTACTATTCGGCGTAAATGTGGCGAAAGCTCAACAATATTAGAAACATGGGTTAATCGCATCTTTGGCTTCAAAGTGTTTCCTTCTTTAGCTTGAACAACACCAATTAAGTTGATAAGGTCTACTATAGTTTAATTAAGTTGACATTGTCAACAAAATATCAAAGTAGGATCTATGGATAACCATTCGATTTCCAATACCATTTTCAGCATTGCACATTCATACCGCTTAACCATGCGTTCGGCACTTAAAGCTAACGAGTTAGGTTTAAACAGCATGCATGTAAAATGTCTAAGCTATATTCACAACTCAGAAGCCTGCACGGCCAATGACATTGTTCAATTTTTGGGAAGAGACAAAGCGCAGATTGCTCGCCTAGTTAAAGAAATGATTAGCAATAACTGGCTAACAAAAACCGCCAATCCAGAAGATAAAAGAAGCCAGTTTTTATCACTAACTGAGGAAGGCCAAGCGCTAGCCGCGCTTATCGCCGATACACAGAGCAAAGTAAGTATAAAGATGAAGCAGAATTTAAGTGATGAAGAGTTAAAAGAGTTCAGCCGAATAGCAGGGGTGATTTCAAATAACCTTCGTAAGTAATAGAGTTAAGCTGAGACCTAGTAACTAAAGAATTTACCAACAGAAAATTAACTAGAACAGTCTTAAAATTTTATATACTTATGTATACAATTTCTCTTACACTAAATTGGAGTTATAGGTAATTGATCCTCTTTCTGAAAAGCTGTAAATTTAGCGAAAGAAAAAAGGAAAAATTCATTCTTATTTTACTCGTAGGTTGCCTACTAAATTGATTATTATATGAGAAAATTAAAGGTAGTTATTTATGTCTAAATATTTAGAGCGCTCTCTATCCGAGATTACATTAGAGGACTTTTCAGACTATCTAGCAAACAAAAATATATCAAGGAAATGTATGCGTTGCGGTGAGTTATCTCTCCAAGTTAGCGTACAAGAAAATGACGATGCTAATAATTATGTACGTGTGATTAAACACTCATTAATGAACTCCGATAAAGTTGTGTTCCCCACAGTATTTCGAATTTGTGCTAATTGCGGTAGCTTAGAGCATTATGGTGCTGTATCAATTATTGAGTTTTTGGAAGCTGATGATGTTATTAAACACAATAAAAGAAAATAAAGTACAGATTTATTCTCTAACTGTATTTTGGAGTATTGGGATCCTTTTATCACTAATACTTTTTCCGTCCACTCCTAGATATCTCAGTAGCCTTTTGGGGCTATTAATCGCAACCCTATTTTTTTTGCGCCTTAAAAAATACAATACTATTTTTTTTATCAAAGCTCTAATTCGAAAACTTGGTCTAGCACCAATTGTAGGTTTTCTAATTTATGCGAGCTGGTGTTTTATTGTTCTAATATATATAAAAGAAGCTAGCTCTGGAGTTGGCTATTTAGATCACATTATCCAAGAATTTGGAGAACCCAGTGAGTTTATAAAATCTTACGCATCTTCAGCTATTGATAGCTTAGTTTTTTTTGTTTTAGTCGGCTTAGTGTTAACCGTCAGGTCTATAAAACAACCTGAGGATGAGCGCCTTAGTAGAAAAGTGGAACACATCTTTCCAACGGTTCAAACTGAAAGTATATTATCTAAGCACCTCATAGATAAAGTATCTGAGCTTGCATGCATTAATGAAACAACTGAACGAATTGTATCTATATGCGATTACTCCGAAAGCGACGGTTTTGTAAAAATATCGATTAAGTCTCACTCCGTAATCAAAAATATTCATAATAATTGCTCTTTCTCTCACCCAAATATGCCATGGGGGTTTAGCGTAGAAGAAAGTAAGCCAAACACTGAAATTCTTGGTGAGATCCATGAAATTTCAATTATCAGTAAATTAACAGGCAACTCTAAAGAAAAGCACCTACTATCAGGCATAGCTCAGTTAACTGCCGATGAAAACAGCTATAATACTACCCATTCAATAGATATCCCGGCAGAAAAAGAGGTTCTTTATCAAACCAATGTATGGGCTTGGGAACACATAAATAAGAAGTGGACATTCAACTCCAGTCGATACACTGAAAGTCGAAGGTTCAGTTTGTTTAATCATACTGAAATCGACTTCCAAGTAGATGTTGAGCTATCTAATGGTGAGACATCTCAAATTGTTCTGGAAGCAAAGAAAAAGGATGGCATAACACCTAAAGAAATAATACATAAGGAGTTACTACCAGATGACAGTATTTCGTTTAGGCTTAGCAAAGTTACCGGCTCAGCTAAAGGCTCTGTCAACCGAGAAGAAGCTAGTAGTGATGAGAATACTCAGACTGAAGACGAGAAATATGTTTGAATGGTCGCCAATTGCCTGTACTATACTTGTGTAGAAAAAATTTTAAAAGGAAGATTTGATGTTTAACGCTAAAAAAGGCGAAATGACAGGCCCTTAGAAAGACCACATAAAGAAAGCCTGCTTAAGCAGGCTTTCTTGTTACTACGCTCCCAACATCTCTTGCTCTTTGGCTTCTTCAAGCTCAGCGTATTTATCTTTGCGGCTAAACTTAGCGCCTAACATCAATAAACATGGCGTGAGAATTAAAGTCAGCAAAGTAGCAAAACTTAACCCCCCCGCTACAGCCGTAGCCAGTTGCGACCACCATTGTGAAGAGGGGGCACCCACTTCAATCGTGCGTTCGAATACATCAATATTCAGCTGCAACACCATCGGCATTAAACCCAAAATAGTGGTGATGGTAGTTAGCATTACTGGGCGTAAACGCTGCGCACCAGTGCGCATAATGGCTTCTTGCGCCGGTATACCTTGCCTGCGTAGTACATTGTAGGTATCAATCAATACAATATTGTTGTTCACCACAATTCCCGCCAAGGTAATTACTCCTAGGCCACTCATAATAATGCCAAATGCTTGGCCAGCCACTAACAACCCCAGCAATACCCCAATGGTAGAAAACACTACCGCCGACAGGATAAGCAAAGCTTGGTAGAAGCTATTAAACTGAGTAACCAAAATAAGCCCCATAACAAATAGCGCCACCATAAAGGCCTTACCTAAGAAGTCCATAGTTTCTTGTTCGTCTTCGTTTTGGCCGCGAAGTTTCACCTCAACCAATGGATCTAGCTCAAGTTGTTTAAGCTGCTCTTGTAATAGCGGCAACTCTAAACTTAGATTTTGCCCTGGCGCCATATCTGCACTAACCGTAATAACTTGGCGGCCATCCACTTTGTTAATCACGTCTTGCTTAGGCTTAGCCTCTAAAGAAACAAAGTTAGTGATAGGCACTAAACCGTATCCCGTTTTAACCCGTAGTTCACTTAGGCGGCTAATGCTGCGGTTCTCTTCTGGGAAACGGACGCGAATCTCTAGCTCGTCATCCACATCATCGGGGCGGTAATCACCAATATTCAAACCATTAGTCACAAACTGCACCGTATTACCCAGCAGCGTTACGTCGGCGCCAAAACGGGCGGCTTTTGCGCGATCAACTTTAAGCTGCCATTCAATGCCTGGCTTAGTGGTAGAGTCTTCGGCGTTAACAAAGTGCGGATTATCGTCCACCATGGTGCGGATCTTTTTCGCCATAGGTTCTAAGCGCTCTGGGAAGCGAGAACTAAGCTCTAACTGCACATCTTTACCTGCTGGTGGGCCTGCTTTGTCTTTGCGAAACTCAATCTCTAAACCAGCGATGGGCGCTAAGCGCGAACGCATATCTTCAATGATTTCGTTAGCTGGACGACGCTCATTCCAGTCTTTAAGGTTTACTCGAATATCGCCTAACTGATCACCACCGACTTTGGTGTAAAGGGTGTCGTAATCATCAAGCTCAACGATCCTACGCTCTACTTCTAACATCACTTGCAACTTTTCATCGGTAGAATAATCGCCATGAGAGCGCACGATCACGTTATAACCCACGGGTTCTACGTCTGGGAAAAATTCCACACCTTTACCAGCACTGCCGTAGGCCATAATCACCACAACGGCGATAACAATGCCCAAAGCTAATACGCGCAACGGTGCATTTACTGCCTTATGCAATACCCGTAAATAGACACCTGTTAAACCTTGTAGGTCTTTCCATTGTCCTTGGTCAGCTTTAATCAGCGCTTGTTGCTGCTTAGCACTTAGCTTACGCGGGCGACCAAAAATATTGCCTAGCGAAGGCACAAAGATCAACGCCATCACCAGCGAAGCACTTAAGGTGGCAATCAAGGTTAAAGGTAAATAGCCCATAAACTGGCCTACCATGCCCGGCCACGCCAGCAACGGTGCAAACGCCGCTAAGGTAGTTGCGGTAGAAGCAATGATTGGCCATGCCATACGTTGTGATGCCAGCGAGTAAGCTTGGTGCCGTGGTACGCCTTCACTCATTTGCCTATCGGCAAACTCGGTGACTACAATGGCACCATCCACCAGCATGCCCACCGCCATAATCAGTGAGAACAAAACAATCATATTAATGGTGAGACCACCCAGAGATAACACCAAAATACCGGCTAAGAATGAGCCAGGAATAGCAATGCCGACCAACAAGGATGAGCGCACGCCCATTACCGCGATAATCACCACCACTACCAGTAATACCGCTGACAGAATGTTGTTTTGCAGCTCCGACAACATGGTGCGAATGTCTTTTGATTTATCGCCAGCGTAATCCACAATCACTGAGTCTGGCCAAAACTTACGTTCGTCGGCTATCAGCTGCTTAACCTGTTCAATGGTTTCAATCAGGTTTTCGCCGGGGCGCTTACTCACTTCTAAAGAAATAGTGGGTTTGCCGTTTACTCGAGCATAGGTGCTAGCGTCTTTAAAGGTGCGGCGTGCAGATGCTACATCTCCAAAGGTCACAATGCGGTCACCGTCCACTTTAATCGGTAACTCGATAACGTCTTTCACGTTTTCAAATACTGCTGGTACTTTTACTGCAAAGCGGCCGTTACCAGTATCTAAAGTGCCTGCGGTAACTAAGCGGTTGTTACGGCTGACTAAATTGTAAATGTCGGCTTGGTCAAGCCCATAAGATTCCATTAGCAGCGGGTTAACAATAATCTCTAAGAAGTCTTCGCGGTCACCACCAATGTTTACTTCTAATACCTGCTTCATGGTCTCCATTTGGTCTTGCAGGTCACGCGCAATGGTTAGCAACGCACGTTGTGGCAAGTCACCAGACAGCAATACAGTAATGGCTGGTTGCTCGGTGGCCAAGGTCACTTGATGCACCTCAGGTTCGTCGCCGCCGGCCGGTAATTTAGGTTTAGCTTGGTCTACTTTAGCGCGTACATCGGACAAGGCTTGGTCGATGTCTACCCCAACTATAAACTCTAATACCACCGAGCCATGGCCCTCACTAGCGGTGGCGGTCATTTCCTTAATGCCCTCTAAACCTTGCAGCTCTTGCTCCATAGGGCGAAGCAACAAACGTTCGGCGTCTTGCGGTGAAATACCATCGTGCGGAATAGACACATAAATCACCGGGATCTCTACATCAGGATCCGATTCTTTAGGGATGTTGTTATAGGTAATGATGCCGGCGATAAACAAAAACACCAACAGCGACAGCACCGTGCGGGTGCGCGACAAAATCGCTTCAATAAAGGCGTGCATTATTCAAGCCTCTCTTGGGCAAGTAGCTCCGCTTTGGTAACCGGTTCAACCTTGTCACCTTCAAGTACAAAGCCTTGGCCCAGTACAATTACGTCGTTATCGCCAGTAAAGCCAGATAACCAAGCGCCATCTGGGTCTGAGCGCACTAAATCCGCCGGGATAAACTGCACCACGTCGTCCACTACCGTTTTAACGCCTAAGTTACCTTGCTCATCTAAGGCCAATACAGCGGGGCTGACTTTAATGGCAGCCACTTCCTCTAAGGGAATACGTACACTGGCACTAACGCCGGCCATCAATTTTTGGTCTTGGTTTTCTAGCAGTACTTCTACTTTAAAGGTACGGGTATTAGCATCAGACAAGGTGGCGATAAAATCGATAGTGCCTTCTACTTCTTGGCCAGTAACCAAGGTCACGTAGGCTTTTTTATCTAACTTTAACTGGGAGATATCGCGCTCAGATACGTCGGTGCGTACCAATAACTGTTGGGTATCGGCTAACCGAAGAATCGGGTCACCAATGCCTAAGTAAGCACCCGCTTCTACAATGTTCTCTTCAAAAATACCAGTGTAAGGCGATAGCACTAAGGTGTTATCAATCGCCAAATTAAGGGTTTTTACCATTGATTCAGCTTCAACTAAGGATGCTTTGGCTTCGGCCAAACGCGCTTTACCTTGGAATCCTTGCTTGCTTAAGGCTTTTACACCAGCATATTCAATAGTGCGCTGCTCAAGCAATGCTTCGGCGCGTAATAGCTGCGAGCGACGGTCTTGAATATCTAGGCGGGCTAAGGCTTGGCCTTTTTTAATAGGGCGCCCTTCGGCAACCAAAAATTCCAATAGTCGACCAGAAACTTCTGCAGAGATAATACTTTGACGACGCGCTTCGGTTTGACCGTATAAATGCAAGCTACGTTCGATGGGCTCAGCGGTAAAAGTTTTAACTTGTACTCGAGTAAGTTGATGCTCGGTTTTAGTCGAATCTAGCGGCACTTTTTCTGCAGAGCTAAGTTGTCCAGAGAGCATCCATAAGATGACTGCGGTAACAATAATGATAGAAAAAATATATGGGCGAGCAGCAAAAAATTGTTTTACGGCAGACACAATCAAACACTCCCTGTTGACGATTCAATGGTAAGAGAATCAGTATACTAGGTAGAGCCTTTGATCTATATGCTTTCAAGAATACTACTGACAAATTTGCTACAAAGCCTGTGCTAAGGCTAAGAAACAACAAAGCCACCTTGCGGTGGCTTACAAAACAATACAAACATTAGCTATTATTAAAATCTAAATACTAAAAGAAGACCCACAGCCACAGGTTGTATTCGCATTAGGGTTGTTCACTAAGAAACGTGAACCCTCTAAGCCTGAGGTAAAATCAACAATGCCGCCAACCAAGTATTGCAGGCTCATTGAGTCAACAACCATTGATACGCCCTGCTTCTCTACTAAGGTGTCGCCTTCATTTACTTTTTCATCGAAAGTAAATCCGTAAGAGAACCCAGAGCAACCACCGCCGGTGACATAGACACGCAACATTAGTGCTGGATTTTCTTCTTCAGCAACCAACTCTTTTACACGTGATGCAGCGGCATCGGTAAATTGAATCGGAAATGCGGCTTGTTCAGTTACAGCTTGCTCTGACACTATCAATTCCTTAAATATGTTAACTAGCGCAGATTATCTAATACCTGAGTAATTTGTTCAAGTATTATCCTAGTTCGGCCAGTTTTGCTGATGAACAATTTCGGCCTTCTTGTTCCACTTATTGCCTTTCACTTTTGCCGTAAGCTCTATGCGCTCCGGCTTAAACCCATCCGGCAACTTTAAGTCGGCATTTACTTCTTGGAAATAATGAAACTTAAAGCTAAGTGCAGCGGGCTCTTGCTGTAGTTCGCTTAGTGAGTATTGAGCAGGCTGCTGGTCTTGGCTACCGATAACCAGTAATTCTAAATCGCCTTTTAGCCAACGTTTATTGCGCGCAACCTGCATCAGCAATACTTGCATACGATAGTAACCAGGGCTAAGCATAGGCTCGATATGTAACTGCTCTATCTTCATGCCGCCAGCTTGTTGCTCGGGCGCCATAATGGTTCGGTATACCAGTAACTCTTCGGTGATGCTTACATTTTGCTGGGTTAGCTCATCAATATTGCGTTTAAGCTGAGCCACTTCGGCTAAACCAGTATCTTGCTCTAGTTGCACCATGGATAAACGCTGTTGTAAAACCGATTGGCTATCAAGGGCATTGCTTAAACGCAGTTGCAATTGGCTAATCATTTGGTCTTTTTCTTCAACGACCACCGATAAACCATAAACACTTGTTAAAGCTAACGCGCCAATTAAACTCACCACTAACAACTTCGGCTTTGCCACTTTCTACCCACTTACCCTGAAAAAACGACAGTTTACCCAGATTTATCTCCGGCAACAAACCAGAGATGTAGCCCCCGTTGATAGTTTGCTATAGTGAGCCCAATTTAGCGCCCAAGCGGCCAGTATTTTTGATATTAAAGGATGCTTTATGTCTCGCTCAGAACAACTCTTTAGCCAAGCCCAGCAAACCATACCTGGCGGCGTTAACTCTCCAGTGCGTGCCTTTAATGGCGTGGGCGGTACGCCAGTGTTTATTGAACGAGCCGACGGCGCCCGCATTTATGATGCTGACGGCAATAGCTACATTGATTATGTTGGGTCGTGGGGACCAATGATTTTAGGCCACAACCACCCCGCTATTCGCCAAGCAGTGATTGACGCAGCCGCCAAAGGTTTAAGTTTTGGTGCGCCTACTGCCACTGAAATAGACATGGCAAACCTTGTATGTGAATTAGTGCCATCTATGGATCAAGTGCGCATGGTGAGCTCTGGTACTGAAGCGACCATGAGCGCGATTCGCTTGGCTCGCGGTTATACTAACCGTGACAAAATATTAAAATTTGAAGGCTGCTACCACGGCCATGCCGATTCACTATTAGTAAAAGCAGGCTCTGGCGCATTAACCCTTGGCCAACCAAGCTCACCGGGTATTCCTGCAGATTTTGCCCAACACACTCTCACTGCGACATACAACGATTTAGCCTCGGTAGAAGCACTGTTTGCAGAATATCCTGAAGACATCGCTTGTATTATTGTTGAGCCTGTGGCCGGCAACATGAACTGTATTCCCCCAGTGAAGGGCTTTTTAGAAGGCTTGCGTGCGATTTGTGACAAATACCAAGCGGTATTCATTATTGATGAAGTGATGACAGGTTTTCGCGTATCACTAGGTGGTGCTCAAGCACATTACGGCGTTAAACCAGATCTAACCTGCTTAGGTAAAGTTATTGGCGGTGGCATGCCGGTAGGCGCATTTGGTGGTAGCAAAGAAATCATGGATAAACTGGCGCCTATTGGCCCAGTTTACCAAGCAGGCACGCTATCGGGTAACCCTATCGCGATGGCTGCTGGCTTAGCAGCGCTAACTGCACTTAAAGATCCAACGGTTCACCAGCACTTAAATGCAATGACCGAACGCTTAGCCAAAGGCCTGAAAGAAGCAGCTGATCGCCAAGAGATTCCACTGACCGTAAATCAGGTAGGAGCAATGTTAGGTTTCTTCTTCACCGAAGAAACAAGTGTGACTAACTTCGCCCAAGCTTGTGCTTGTGATGCAGAACGCTTTAAGACGTTTTTCCACTTGATGTTAGAAGAAGGTATTTACTTAGCGCCTTCAGCTTTTGAGGCGTCATTTACTTCGTATGCGCATACCGAAGCGGATATCGACGCCACCATTGAGGCGGCAGAACGCTGTTTTGCTCAACTAAAATAAGCTTATCAAACCGCGCTCGCTAAGGGCGCGGTTTAACGTAACCACTCTATTTTCACCACTTGCCCAGTTTTTAAGTACACGACATATTTCTTGCCGTTAATCTTATACAACACGCCTTCAAGTTTATTGAAGTTATCGCCGCTCACTACTTCCTCATATTCTGGTTTGCCACATGCGCTTATCAACTCAAGCTTATCGGTACCTGATCGGATCCACGTGCCATTGCAATTCACATTAGACACTTCTGTTCCATTACCCGCATGAACAATATTCGCCAACAATAAGCTACAAACGATAAACAGTATGCGCATCAACAACCCTTAATATTAAATTTATTACTTAATAAGAATTATAGGCAGAAAAAGAGAGGCTTAGCGAAGCAACTTTTTAGTGGAAGGGCGAGTCCACAAAAACACCATTACTGCTAGCAGGCAGACACCAGCAACAATTCTTCCAATCCAAGGCACATTCATCCACAGCATTAATCCAGCAGAGATGGTGACCATTAGCGTAGCGCTTAATTTAGCTTTGAGGCTCACCACACCATGTTGGTGCCAATCATTAATTAAGGGGCCAAAGGTAGGGTGCTGTTGTAACCAGGCTTCGAAACGCGGTGAGCTTTTCGAAAACAAAGCTACCGCCAACAAAATAAATGGCGTAGTGGGTAACAAAGGTAGAAAAATACCTAGTGTTCCTAACAATACTGATAGCCAAGCGACCAGCATATAAAACAGTTTTAGCATGTAGTGCAGCCCAAACAAAAGCAGAATGGCTATCTTACTCTTTCAGAACTCGATAAATAACTAATAGTTATGACTTGTGGCAAAACATAATTAGACATCCAGATGGCCAAATGTAATTCTACCTCTGCCGCCGATTTAATCAACAACTTGCGGGCGGCTAACAAATACCGCTAAAGCGCCTCTAGGCGCGAACTAATATTTAGGAGTTCGTTATGTTTGAAGCATTTCAAAAAGAAACCACTATTCGCCCTACAAAGACTCAAGCAACTAGCAAAGGTTTGCCAACCATTGCCTTAAGCAATACTCAATTACACACTCAAGACTCAGAGTTATTAGCTTTGCTCAACGACTACTTTGAGCAACCTAGCTTTAGTGATCGTTGCCGACCAACTGCTTAGCCTAGCCAACAAGCAAGCAGATCAAAAAAGGCGATGTGAACTCACATCGCCTTTTTTGGAATCTGTTCACCTAACAAAACGGCGACTGTACTTCACCACGTAATGCTTCACGCTGACAAGTATGACGGTCAACACCGCTAGTACCTATTTGTACGCTACCCTGAGCACTATTGGCTGGAGTAAAAGAGGCTTGGCTAGCAGCGCTAAACATTAAGGCTGAACCAAACACAACGCTGAGTAAACTGGTGGTTAAGGCTTTCATCATCATTCTCCTAATACTTTATCTGCTTAACAAAACGGCGACTGTACT